>NZ_JBSFDF010000087.1:0-17323 GCF_053593795.1 Streptomyces sp. NPDC002104
TCGCGGCCAGCAGGTCCGCGGTCAGCGCGTCGGCCGTGGCCAGGTCCAGGTGCTCGGCGGGCTCGTCCAGGACGAGGACCGGGAAGTCCGCGAGCGCCTCGGCGTGCCGGGGGGCGGGTCAGTTGCCCGGGTTGGTGCCCTTCGCCGCCGCCTCGGCGTTGAAGATGTCCGGCTCCAGGTAGATCACGCGGGCGATCGGGACCGCCTCACGGATGCGGGCCTCGGCGGCGTTGATGGCGCGGGCCACCTCCGCCGCGCTGTCGTCGCTCTGGACGGCGATCTTCGCCGCGACCAGGAGCTCCTCGGGGCCCAGGTGCAGGGTGCGCATGTGGATGACGCCGGTGACCACGTCGCCGTCGACGACGGCCGCCTTGATCTTCGCCACGTCCTCGGTGCCGGCGGCCTCGCCGAGCAGCAGGGACTTGGTCTCGGCGGCGAGCACGATGGCGATGACGATCAGCAGGATGCCGATGCACAGGGTGCCGATGCCGTCCCAGACGCCGTTGCCGGTCAGCAGCGCGATGCCGACGCCCGCGAGGGCGAGGACGAGGCCGATCAGGGCGCCGAAGTCCTCGAGGAGGACCACGGGGAGCTCGGGGGCCTTGGCGCGCTTGATGAACTGGCCCCAGGAGAGGCTGCCGCGGACCTCGTTCGACTCCTTGATCGCGGTGCGGAAGGAGAAGGACTCCGCGACGATCGCGAAGAGGAGGACGCCGACCGGCCAGTACCAGTGCGTGATCTCGTGCGGGTCGTGGATCTTCTCGTAGCCCTCGTAGATCGCGAACATGCCACCGACGGTGAACAGCACGATGGAGACGAGGAAGGCGTAGATGTAGCGCTCGCGCCCGTATCCGAAGGGGTGCTCCGGGGTCGCTTCGCGCTGGGCCTTCTTGCCGCCCAGCAGGAGCAGGCCCTGGTTTCCGGAGTCCGCCAGCGAGTGGACGCTTTCCGCGAGCATCGAGGACGAGCCACTGAAGACGAAGGCCACGAATTTGGCCACCGCGATGGCCAGATTGGCGGCGAGTGCCGCCACGATCGCCTTGGTACCGCCCGACGCACTCATGGTTGCGATGTATCCCTTCCTCGGTGCGGCGCCCCGGGCCGGGGCGCCGCGCTACGGCCGCAGATTCTCACAGCCACCGAGAGGGACGGTACGTCAGACCACCACGGTGGCACGGAAGACGGTGCCGGTTCCGGACAGTTCGACCTTCTCCCCGGCCGGTACGAAGACCGACTCGCCCGGCGCCAGGGTCAGTTCGCCGGACTTCGTGGAGTTCGCCCGCGGGGAGCCCGCCGTGCACAGCAGGATCTGCGCGGTGGCGTCGGGAACCACCCGGGGGGCGCCGCCGGGGGCCAGGACGAACCGGGAGAGCCGGAATTCGTCGATGGGGGTCTCGTAGACCTCCTCGCCGTTGCCCTCCGGGCGCAGGATGCCGGGGTCTCCGGGCTCGAAGACGACGATCTTCAGCAGCTCCGGCACGTCGACGTGCTTGGGGGTGAGCCCGCAGCGCAGGACGTTGTCGGAGTTGGCCATGAGCTCGACGCCGAGGCCGTCGAGGTAGGCGTGCGGGATGCCGGCGCCGAGGAACATGGCTTCGCCGGGCTGGAGTTGCACGTGGTTGAGGAGCATCGCCGCGATGACGCCCGGGTCGCCCGGGTAGTGGTGGACCAGTCCGGCGTACGGGGCGTACGGGCCGCCGAGCCGCTCGGCGGCGGCCGCGGCCTCGGTGACCGTACGGGCCATCTCGGCGCGGTCGGCGGTCAGGATCGCGGTGAGCACCTCGCGCAGGGCCGCCTCCTCGGGGTGGGCCCGCAGGAGGTCGGCGTAGGGCTTCAGGGAGTTGACGCCGAGGCCCTCCAGCAGGGCGGCGGCCTCCAGCGGCGGGCGGAACCCGGACAGGCCCTCGAAGGGGGTGAGGGCGCAGACCAGCTCGGGCTTGTGGTTGGCGTCCTTGTAGTTGCGGTGCGGGGCGTCGATCGGGACGCCGCGGCGCTCCTCGTCCTCGAACCCGGCCTTCGCCTGGGCGAGATCGGGGTGGACCTGGAGGGAGAGCGGGGCGCCGGCGGCGAGGAGCTTGAGGAGGAAGGGGAGTCGGGGGCCGAACGTGCGGACGGCCGCGACTCCCAGTTCGCCCTCGGGGTCGGCCGCGATGACGTCCGAGAGGGCGCGCTCGCCGTCTCCTCGGTCGAGGAGGGAGGGGGCGCCCGGGTGGGCGCCCATCCACATCTCGGCCTGGGGTTCGCCCGTGGGCGCGACTCCGAGGAGCGCGGGGATCGCGGTGGTCGATCCCCAGGCGTAGGGGCGGATCGTGTTCGTGAGGCGGTCCATCGGTCGTCTTCCTGGGTGAGAGGCGCGCGCGTGCTGCGCCTCAGCTGTGTCCCCCGGAGGCCAACGCCAGGTAGGCGGTGGCGAAATCCGTGACGGCGAGGAGTTCGGCGAGCTGTTCCAGCTCGGTGCCCTCCTCCGGTTCGAGCTCGCTGATGGCCGTGTCGTGGCTGAGGGCGAGCTCTCGTGCGGCAGGGGCGGCTGTCAGTCCGCCTGCGGGCCTGTCGCGCAACAGGACGATGCGTGCGCGAAGGGCCTGCGGTTCTTCCACTCGGTCGCGGAAGAAGTCGTCGGGGTCGGCGCCGGCGGCGAAATCGCCGGAGAGCAGGACCCCGTGGGCCGGCAGGGCCTCGGGAAGGTCGGCGGCCAGTGCGGGCCGGCCGGCGAGTTCGGCGAGGGTGGCGGCGAAGCGGCGCCCGGCGGGTCCGGCGGCGGCGCCCTCGCTCCAGATGAGCGGGAGGGAGTCGGCGAGCTCGGAGGCCAGGGTCTTGGCGGGGTTGGAGTAGGTGACGATGGCGGGCCCGCAGCGTTCGGCCGTGCGGTCGAGCCGGTCGGCGACGAGCTGCAGGGTGTGCGGGGCGGCGGTGATCAGGCCGACCCGGTCGAGGAGCACCAGCAGCGGGGTCAGCAGGGCCCAGAGGGCGCCGGGGCCGGCCGCGGCCGACTCGTCGTACTCCTGGTACGGGGCCTTGGCCATCGGTACGAGGAGTCCGTGCGCGCCGCCCACCGCTTCGCTCAGTGGCGAGCGCTCCGGGGCGACGGCCACGACGGTGCAGCCGCGCCGGTAGGCCTGCTCGGAGAGGACCGCGAGGCCGGGCTCGGTTCCGTCGGTGGTGGCGATGAGCAGCAGGTCGACGGGGCCGGCCCAGCCGGGCAGGGTCCAGCGCAGGGCCCCCGCGGCGTGCGCGACGCCCGTCGGGTGCAGCCGGATCACGGGCGCGGAGGCTCCGGCGAGCGCGCCGAGCAGGTCGGCGACCCCGGTGGCGGCGGTGCCGGGCCCGGCGATGAGCACCGCCCGGGGGCGGCCGTCGGGGCGCAGGTCGGCGAGACCCGCCTCGGTGGCGTGCCGGGCCGCGGTGCGTACCCGTGCGCCCGCGTCGGCGGCACCGCGGAGCAGGCCGCGGCGGTCGGCGCGGGCGAGATCGTCAGGTGCGTCGAGGAGCGACTCGTCGAGCATGGCGGCCTCCGGCTGTGTCTGTGACGGAACCTGGGGGGTGACGGAACCAGTCTCGGCTTTGGCGCGGGGTGGCGGTAGGAGGCTCAGGCGGGACGGCGTGCCTCGTCGACGAGGAGCACCGGGATGCCGTCGCGGACCGGGTACGCGAGACCGCAGTCCTGGCCTCCGGTGCAGATCAGCTCGGGGTTCTCCGCGTCGGCCGACTTGTCCTCCAGGGGCGAGTGGCAGGCGGGGCAGGCGAGGATCTCCAGGAGGCCGGCTTCGAGCGGCATGTGCGGTTCCCTTCGGGGATGTGGATCGGGCCAGGTCAGCCTACCGCCGAGTCACCTTTGGTGACGGGTGGAGGAGGACCTTTGGTGACGGGTGGAGGAGGACCTCGGGTGGCGGGTGGAGGAGGACCTCGGGTGGCGGGTGGAGCCGGGGCTCCGGTGCGGGGTGGAGCGGTGCGGGTCCGCTGCTGGGGCTCCGCCCCAGGCCCCGCGCCTCGAACGCCGGCGGGGCTGGATTTGGCCGGGGCCGGATCGACGGCATTGCCTTGCCGGCCGGATCGCCGGCAAGGCAATGCCGTCGGGCCCGTGTCAGGCGCGGATCAGGGCCAGGACCTCGTCGCGGATCTTGGCGAGGGTGGTCTCGTCGCGGGCTTCGACGTTGAGGCGGAGCAGGGGCTCCGTGTTCGAGGCGCGGACGTTGAACCACCAGTCGGTGCTGGTCGCGGTGAGGCCGTCCAGTTCGTCCAGGGTGACGCCCTCGGTGGAGCCGTAGGCGGCCTTGACGGCGGCGAGGCGGGCCTTCTGGTCGGCGACGGTCGAGTTGATCTCCCCCGAGCCCGCGTAGCGGTCGTAGGAGGAGACCAGGTCCGAGAGGGGGCCGTCCTGGCCGCCGAGGGCCGCCAGGACGTGGAGCGCGGCGAGCATGCCGGTGTCCGCGTTCCAGAAGTCCTTGAAGTAGTAGTGCGCCGAGTGCTCGCCGCCGAAGATGGCGCCGGACGTGGCCATCTCCTCCTTGATGAAGGAGTGGCCGACGCGGGTGCGGACGGGGGTGCCGCCGTTCTCGCGGACGACCTCGGGGACGGACCAGGAGGTGATCAGGTTGTGGATGACGGTGCCGGTGCCGCCGTTGCGGGCCAGTTCGCGGGCGGCGACCAGGGCCGTGATGGCGGACGGGGAGACGCCCTCGCCGCGCTCGTCGACGATGAAGCAGCGGTCGGCGTCGCCGTCGAAGGCGATGCCGAGGTCGGCGCCCTCGGCCTTCACGCGGGCCTGGAGGTCGACGATGTTCTTCGGGTCGAGGGGGTTGGCCTCGTGGTTCGGGAAGGTCCCGTCCAGTTCGAAGTACATGGGGACCACGTCGAGCGGGAGGCCCGTGAAGACGGTGGGGACGGTGTGCCCGCCCATGCCGTTGCCCGCGTCGACGACGACCTTGAGGGGGCGGACGGCGGTGAGGTCGACCAGGCCCTTGAGGTGGGCGGCGTAGCCGGTGAGGGTGTCCTGCTCCGTGACGGTGCCCGGGACGGTGCCGGCGGGGATCGGCGGGGCGCCCTCGTCGCTCCACTTCTCGGCGAGCTCGCGGATGGTGGACAGGCCGGTGTCCTGGCCGACCGGGGCGGCGCCGGCCCGGCAGAGCTTGATGCCGTTGTACTGGGCCGGGTTGTGCGAGGCCGTGAACATCGCGCCGGGCAGGTCCAGCGTGCCGGAGGCGTAGTACAGCTGGTCGGTGGAGCAGAGCCCGATGAGGGTGACGTCGACGCCGCGGGCGGCCGCGCCGCGGGCGAAGGCGCCGGACAGGGCCGGGGAGGAGGGCCGCATGTCGTGGCCGATGACGATCGCCGGAGCACCGGTCACCTCGACGAAGGCGGCACCGAACAGTTCGGCCAGGCGCTCGTCCCACTCGTCCGGCACGACGCCCCGTACGTCGTACGCCTTGACGATGTTCGAAAGATCGGTGGCCACTGCCTGCCCTCCAGAAGGTCATGTGCGGTGGGGCAAACCTACCGTGGACGCAGGGCGGCTTTTCAGATCGGCTGAATGTCAGGAATCCGGCGAACGCAGGACGCGCAGGTGTCCGCGACGGGTCTCCCCGGTGGTGGGACCGCCCTGACCCGTGCCGCCCGCTCCGGCCGCGCGTTCCGGCGGCCGCGCCGCCTCGCGCACGGCGTTGGCGAGGGCTTCGAGGTCGTCACCGGTGGGACGCGAGGGCGCCGACCCGTCGGTGAGGCGTACGACGTCCCAGCCGCGCGGGGCGGTCAGCCGCTCCGAGTGCTCGGCGCAGAGGTCGTAGCAGTGGGGTTCGGCGTAGGTGGCGAGCGGGCCGAGAACTGCGGTCGAATCGGCGTAGACGTACGTCAGAGTCGCGACGGCAGGGCGGCCGCACGCGGTGCGCGAACAGCGACGTACAAGGCTCACGACGTTGGACCGTACCGCACTCTTGACCGGGCCGCGACGACTCTCCCCCCGTCGCTCCCCCGTGTCGTCCGATCTCCCCCGCCCCGGTGCGGATCTGCGGGCTACCCTGCGGGGGTGACGGACAGCACTCTGCCTCCCCCTCCCCCCGTGCCCCCTGCCGCCTCCCTGCCCGGCGGGTCGCCCGCCGGTGAGCCGCGGGTGCGGCGGCGCGACCGGCACGGGCGCGGGATGCGCGGGCCGGTGGCTCCTCCCCAGGTACCGCTGTCGGCGAGCCGGGGGGAGCTCTTCGGGGACCTCGTACGGGACTCCGTGGAGCGGCTGGAACGGCGGTGGCCGCAGCTGGCCGAGGTGGAGTTCATGATCGGCGACGTACCGGGGCCGCCCGGGGGTGCGGAGGCCGGCTGGAACGACGAGGCGGTGCCGCTGGGGGCGCTGGCGGAGGCGGGTGGCGGGCGGCCGGCCCGGATCGTGGTGTTCCGGCGGCCCGTGGAGATCCGGGCGAAGTCCCGGGACGAGCGGGCGATGCTGGTGCACGAGATCGTGGTGGAGCAGGTCGCGGAGCTGTTGGGGCTGTCGCCCGAGACGGTGGATCCGCGGTACGGGTCGGACTAGTCGGACTCGTCGGACCAAGGTCCGCTACGGGGCCTTGCCGGGCCCGGCCCGCCCGCGTCGGCGGTGCGGGAGGGGGCCCTGCGGGGCTGTCCCCTACCCGCCCTTCCACCGTTCCCCGGGCTGTGCCCGGACCCCTCCGGGGGCTCCGCCCCCGGACCCCCGGTCCTCAAACGCCGGACGGCTGAAATGACACACCCCGGTGGGGTCGGGTCAGTCGGTCAGGACCGTGAGGTTCTGGGTGGCCTTGGGGACCGAGACCGTGGAGTGGTCGTCCGCGAGGGTCTGGGTGGTGAACATCGGGATGCCGTCGCGCGGGATCGTCAGGGTGCGGGACGCGTGGACGGGGCCGCCGGAGACGGTTTCCACCGTCAGGGCGTAGGCGCCCTTGCCGCCCGTCGGGGCGAGGGTCAGGGTCTGCGTGGTGCCGCCCTTGACGGTGACCTCCTTGGAGGCGGGTTCGCCGCCCTCCGTGCCCGGGGAGGCCGTCACCTTGACCGTGGCGTCGGCGCCGGGCGGGGCCGTCAGGGAGAGCAGGGTGGCGTTCGCCTCGGGGCGGTTGTCCGCGACGGTCGCCCGGGTGCCGACGGGGGCGGACGCCTGGATGAAGCCGACCTCCTGCTTGGCTCCGGTGCCGCGGACCACCCGTACGGCGGCGACCACCGGGACCGCGGACTTCTTGGCGTCGGCCGGGGACAGGACCAGGGAGCCCGCCTCGCCCCGGGTGACGTCCTTGAGGTCGAGGCCGGCGGTCATGCCGGCCTTGACGTGGAGCTGCTCGGCGCCCGCGGGGCTGATGGAGCCGTTCGCCCCGGCCAGCTTCACCTGGAGGTCCGCGTCGTCCTCGCCGGGGGCGAAGGCGACGAGCCGTACGGAGGTGGCGTCCGCCGGGATGCCGGGCAGGACGAGGGTTCCCGCCGGGTCCACGGAGGCGGGCAGCCAGTCGGCGCCGACGCCTTCCTCGCCCACCTGGGCGGTGGCCCCGACGCGGCCCGCGCGGGTGGTCACGTGGGCGGTGACGTCCGCGAGCTGTGCGCCGGGGGCGAGGGAGGCCAGGGAGATGGCCTTGGTGGACTTCGGGTCGATGCGGATGTTCTCGCTGGTGCCCGCTTCGGCCTTGACCGCGCCGTCCGGGCCGAACAGCTTGATGTCCACCACGGCCGCGGTGTCGTCGGGGTTGGTGAGGTGGACGTAGTCCTCGCGGCCCTTGGCGGTGCTCACGCCGGGGAACCAGAAGTCGGTGCCGGGCGCGGTGCAGCCGACGCCGAGCAGGCCGCGCGTACGGCCCACCGAGACCACGGTGGTCTGCTGTGCGCTCCAGCCGGGGGCGAGGAACCCGTCGGCGACCCCGCTCAGCGCGGGGGCCTCGGCGCCGGAGGCCTTGGCGCCCACGGGCTTGCCGGGTTCCTTGAGTTCGAGGACCGGCTTGGCTTCCTTGGTCGCTCCCAGCAGCCGTGCCGTGCCCTTGCCGCCCGGGGAGGCGGCGCCCGGGGTGATCGCCGTGTACAGGGTCTCGGCGATGTCGGAGGTGCTGGGCGCGGGGCACACCAGCAGGGACCGCTCGACCGGCATCCGGGCCGCGGGCTTGCCCGCGGAGGCGGCGGCCCCGTCGGCGGCGGGCGCGGTGAGGGTGGCGAGGCCGGTGACGGCGGCCAGGGCGGCCGTGACGGCGGCGAGCGTGAGGGGGACGCGCTGCTTCACTGCTGGGTGCTCCCGTCCGGGCGCGGGGCGTGCTGCCCGCCGTGCTCGCTGTCGTGCCGGATGTCGTGCTGCCCGTCGGGCCGGCCGTAGGGGTCGTAGCCGGTCTGGGGGTCCGGTTGTTGCTGCGGGTAGGGCGGGTACGGCTGCTCGTACGGCTGGTACGGCTGCTCGTACGGGGCGTCCGGGTGGCCGGTGTAGGGCTGCTGCTCGTACGGGTACGCGGCGTACTGCTGCGGCTGCTGCTCCTGGGCGGCGTAGGGGTAGCCGCTCTGGTCGCCCTGGTCCCCGTACGCCGGCTGCTGGTAGGCGTACGCCTCCTCGCCGTAGGTCTGCTGCGCCGGGATCTGCGCGTACGGGTCGGCCGCGACGGCCGCCTCGGCCGGAGCGGGCCCGGACTGCTGGTCCTGTTCGGACTGCTCGCGCAGGCGGCGGGCCCGGCGGCCCTCGCCGGCCTCCTCGGCGGCGGAGGCCTCGTCCTCGGGCAGGTCGTCGTCGAGGCGGGCGCGGCGGCCCGGCAGGGCCATCACGAGGAGCACCAGGGCGAGCAGGCCCTGGGCCCAGTGCCAGGCGGTGCGGGCGAGGGCGTCCTCGTGGACGAGGTCGAGCTCGCCCTCCTGCGCGGGGAGTTCGAAGCCCTGGGCCCAGCCGTCGACGGTCTTGGCCTTGAGCGGCTTGCCGTCGAGGGTGGCCTGCCAGCCGGGGTCGGTCCGGTCGGCGATGCGCAGGACGCGTCCGGCCTCGCCCGCCGGGATCCTGGTGTGCGCCTCGACGGGGCCGGAGGCGACGGGGATGGGGGCCTCGCCGGGCTTGCCGGAGACGATGACGGCGCGGGCGACCTGCCGGTCGACGCGCCACAGGGCGCTGCCTTCGAGCTTGCTGAGGCGGCTGAGGCCGGGGGTGGCGTCCAGGACGCGGCCGATCTCCTGCGGGGCGCCGTCGCGGACGAGGACGTAGCGGATGGCGAAGCCGCCGAGCTGGTCGGTCTGGTCGGCGCCGGAACCGGCGACGAGGCTGGAGACGACCTTGTCGAGGCGGGTGTCGCTGCCGGCGCGGGCGGCGAGTTCGGCGTCGCCGAGGCGGCCGCCGGAGCCGCGGACCAGGCTGTAGGAGAGGACGGCCGGGGAGTCCGCGCCGATGACGAGGGTGCGGGCCTGGTCGCGGGTGCCGCTCTCCTCGGCGACGAAGGCGGGTACCTGGACGGGGTCGCGGCGCTCCAGCGGTCCGGCGGCTCCGCTGAGCATCCAGCCGGCCGCGCCGGCGAGCGGGCCGACGGCGGCGGCGAGCGCGATCAGGGCGGCGAGGGGCTGGCGCCAGCCGAAGCTGCTGGCGGCGACGCGCTGCTTGGCCCCGTCGGCGCCGAGGACGGCGGCGGCCAGCAGGGCGAGGCCGTAGACGAGGGTGGCGGGGCCGGCCCAGGTGGTGCGGTTGACGAGGACGGCCAGGGCGAGCGCGGCGAGCGCGGTGGCCCAGGCGGTGCGTACGGCGAACTGCCGGTCGCTGCGCACCAGCGCGGCCAGGGCGGCGAGGACCACGCCGAGCAGGATCAGGCCGCCGGCGGTGCGGGGGCCGCCGGGGCTGATGCCGAGCAGGTCCAGGGCGGTGGCCGAGCCGGCTCCGTAGGGCAGTCCGGCCTCGCGCAGGAAGCTCCCGGGGTGGGTGAGCAGGCTCAGCGACCAGGGGGCGAGGACGAGGAGCGGGACGCCGAGCGTGGCGAGGAGGCGGGGGCCGTACGTCTTCCAGTGCGCGCGGCGCAGGACCAGCGCGGCGACCCCGAGGACGGCGGCGAGGGGCCAGACGACGGGGGTGAAGGCGGTGGCCAGCGTCAGCAGGAGGGTGTAGGTCCAGGTGGAGCGCCAGCTGCCCTCCCCCTCGCCCGGGGCGCATCCGAAGGCGGAGACGGCGGAGCGGGCGATGAGCGGGAGCAGGATCGCGAGGACGGCGGTGCCGATGCGGCCGCCGGCCAGGGCTCCGGTGACGGCGGGGAGGAAGGCGTACGCGACGGCGGCCCAGGCGCGCAGCAGCCGGGATTCCACCAGGGGCCGGGAGGCGAAGTAGGCGGTGAGCCCGGCGAGCGGGACCGAGCAGACCAGCAGCAGGGTCAGGGCGGCGTCGGTGGAGCCGAGGAGCAGGGTGGACAGGGCGCCGAGGACGGCGAGGTAGGGCGGCGCCCCGGCGGTGGTGCCGGTGCCGACGGGCTGCCAGTCGTCGGCGTAGACGCGCCAGAGGTCGAGTCCTCCGTCCGGGGCGGGCAGCAGGGCTCCGCCCATGAGGGAGCCGCCGCCGAGGAGCGAGCGGCAGGCGATGAGGGAGCCGAGCAGGAGGAGGCCGAACAGGACGGGCGCCGGCTTGCGGGCGATCCGCTTGAGGCGTGCGAACTGTTCGACGTCCAGGTAGTCGGCGTCGTCTGCGCCGGGTCCCGATTCGACGGCTCCGCCGTGCCGGCCGGCGGTGGAGCTCTCGGTGTCGCCGTTGGCGCCGAAGTACTCGGCGAGCTGTTCGGCGTTGGCGCGCAGGCTGGCGCCGGCCGGCGGGAAGAGCGGGCGCAGCACCTGCCCGGCGACGAGGGCGCGGCCCCGCCGGCGGCGGGCTCCGAGGATCCGGCCGGGCCGGAGCAGGGTGGCGAGGAGGCCGGTGACCTCGTCGACGGCCTGTCCGGGGGCCTTGCCGATGAGGTAGGCGAGGGTGCGCAGGGCGGTGCCGAGGAGGATGCGCAGCAGGACGTACGGGAGGGCGCGGCCGGGGCTGTTGGCCAGCATCGTGTAGACGGCGCCGGCCTTGTCGACGCGGTGCGGGCTGGCGGCGGAGCGGCCGACGCAGTCGACGGTGCGGCGTTCGCGGGCGGAGGCCTCGGCGTGCCGCAGGACGGCGTCGGGGGCGACGAGGACGGCGAATCCGGCGCTCTGGGCGCGCCAGCACAGGTCGACGTCGTCGCGCATGAGGGGCAGCCGGCGGTCGAAGCCGCCGAGGCCGTCGTACACGTCGCGGCGGATCAGCATGCCGGCGCTGGAGACGGACAGGACGGGCTGGACCTGGTCGTGCTGGCCCTGGTCCTGTTCGCGCCGGTCGAGGCCGGTCCAGCGGCGGCCGCTGCGGGCGATGGTGACGCCGACTTCGAGGAGCTGCTTCTTGTCGTACCAGCCGCGCAGCTTGGGGCCGATGATGCCGGCGTCGGGGTTCTCGTCGGCGACGCGCAGCAGTTCGGCGAGGGCGTCGGGCTCGGGTGCGCAGTCGTCGTGGAGCAGCCAGAGCCACTGGACGGGTTCGCCGTGGGGCAGGTCGGGGAGGTCGTACGTGTCGTCGCGCCAGGTGCGGCTGACGGGGTCCCAGCCGGAGGGGCGCTTGAGGTACGGGAGTTCCTCGGGGGTCAGGGTCCCGGCGGTGCGGGCGGCCTCGTCGACGGCGGTGCCGAAGCCGGTGCGCCGGGCGAGGTGCAGGACGCGGTCCTCGCCGAGGGCTTCGCCGAGCAGGCGCGCGGAGTCGTCGGCGCTGCCGGTGTCGGCGGCGATGTGGCTCTGGGCGGGGCGTTCCTGGCCGAGGAGACCGGCGAGGGTCCGGGGCAGCCAGCGGGAGCCGTCGTGGGCGACGAGCACGGCGGTGACGACGTGCCGGGGGAACTCTGGTGCGGCGGCAGCCTGGTGGGAGGCGCTCGACTGGCTGTGCAGGGACATCGCGGTACGGGCCCTCCGGCCGGGGGTCCGGGGGTGGTGTGCCCTCGGAGGCTGCTGGACAGCGCCCCACCCTAACGGCTGGGAACACAGCGGTCCGCCTCCTGCGGGGAAGGTGCGGGAGGCGGACCGTTTGCTCTGCTCGTCGCCGTGCGGGTCGTGCCGTTCGAGGTACTGCGTTTTGTACCGGTGCGTGCACTTCGGCCGCTGCCGTGCGTGAGGCCGGGTGCACAGGCGGCTATGCCTTCGGGTGGGCCGCCGGATATGTCGTGGGCCGTACCGCGGGCCGTACCGCGGGCCCTGCCGTGGGCGCCGTTGGGTGCGCGCCGTGGGCGCTTCAGACGGCGGCCTTCTTCAGACGTCGCCGCTCGCGCTCGGACAGGCCGCCCCAGATGCCGAATCGCTCGTCGTTGGCGAGGGCGTACTCAAGGCATTCGGAGCGGACCTCGCAGGCGAGGCAGACCTTCTTCGCCTCGCGGGTCGAGCCGCCCTTCTCGGGAAAGAAGGACTCGGGGTCGGTCTGGGCGCAGAGAGCTCGCTCCTGCCATCCGAGCTCTTCGTCCGCCTCCTCGACCAGCAGTTCCTGAACCAGCTCGGTCATGTGCGCCCCTCGCTCTGTCTGTGCGTCCCCGTGGTCATGCCGTCACTCATCGCTACGTAACGACACGAGTGAAATTACAAGTGCGGGGCTCCAGCGCAGTCAAGCCGAGATCTGCTATTGGGCCCCTTATTCACTCTGCGGAACCAAGCCTATGCAGAAAGTGTTCATATCGCCAAAAATCGTGACACAAGCCACACGTGTCACGCCTGGCACTCCCTCCCCCGTAGTCGACGCGTCACTCTGTGGTGGGGTTCCGATCCGGCCGAAGAAGCGGCGCAGATCACATTTCAGCCACAGAAGGACATCGCACGGCTTCACGGGTTTGAGAGCCGCCACAGCAGGCTGCAGCGCGACTCGCAGCGCCACATCCCCCGGTTCTGACTGCACAAACCTTTCTCCGGGCACGGTAACCGGATGAGGTGAAACTTTTCTACCAAATCGGACATTGGGTTGACAGTCCGGCCTTCCACCGGTTCTTCTTGTACGCATGTCAGCGCCCTCAGCAGTCACCCGGACCCCCATTCGTGGGTTCCTGTGCGCTGCCCAGGTTCGCTGTTGCTGTTGCAGCTGTTGATGCCTCGGGAGCTCCGGCTCCCTGAGCTCCAGCTCGCCCCCCACAGCAACCGCCGCATGACTGACATCCGTCGAGGAACCCCCCGATGAACAGCACCAGCACCCTGAACGCCACCCCCGCCGCAGCCGTCGCCCCGGCGCGTGTCGAGAGCGACCTCCAGATCGCCGGCGACATCCTCTCGGTCCAGCACCTGCTGCAGCCCGCACGCGAGCACCCGGCCACCGTCGCCGAGTTCGTGGGCCTCGCCCGTTCCATCGCCGCCGACCGCTCCCAGTGGGAGCACCTGGTCCAGTACGACGCCACGACCCGCTGGTACCACCGCCTGCGCACCGGCCCCGGCTACGAGGTCTGGCTGCTCAGCTGGGTCCCCGGGCAGGGCAGCGGCCTGCACGACCACGGCGGCTCCTCCGGCGTGCTGACCGTCCTGGAGGGTGAGCTGACCGAGCACACCACCCGCGGTTCGCTCGGACTCCGCGCCGGCTCCCAGCGCGTCTTCGCCCCCGGGTACGCCCACGAGGTGCAGAACGACAGCCTCGAAGGCGCCGTCAGCCTCCACGTGTACTTCCCCGGCCTGACCGAGATGCCGATGCACAGCTGCTCTCCGGCCCGGCCCGAGGCCCTGTCCGTCTGATCCCCGGACCCGCCTGGGCGTCCCGCCCGACGCCCGGCCACCACCCCTCAAGGGATCGGAACGCTGCTGACAGACTGTCCGTATGCGCATTGTTGTTCTGGCAGGCGGCATCGGCGGCGCCCGTTTCCTCCGAGGTCTCCAGTCCGCCGTTCCCGACGCGGACATCACGGTCATCGGCAACACCGGTGACGACATTCACCTGTTCGGGCTCAAGGTCTGCCCCGACCTGGACACCGTGATGTACACCCTCGGTGGTGGCATCAACGAGGACCAGGGCTGGGGCCGCACCGACGAGTCCTTCACCGTCAAGGAGGAACTCGCCGCGTACGGGGTCGGACCGACCTGGTTCGGCCTCGGCGACCGCGACTTCGCGACCCACATCGTCCGTACGCAGATGCTCGGTGCGGGCTACCCGCTCAGTGCCGTCACCGAGGCCCTCTGCGACCGCTGGCAGCCCGGCGTCCGGCTGCTCCCCATGTCCGACGACCGGGTCGAGACCCACGTCGCGATCACCGACTCCCAGAGCGGCGAGCGCCGGGTCGTCCACTTCCAGGAGTACTGGGTCCGCATGCGTGCCGCGGTGGACGCCGAGGCCGTCGTACCCGTGGGCGCCGAGCAGGCCAAGCCCGCGCCCGGCGTCCTGGAGGCCGTCGCGGCCGCCGACGTGATCCTCTTCCCGCCGTCCAACCCCGTGGTGTCGGTCGGCACCATCCTCGCCGTACCCGGCATCCGCGAGGCCGTGGCCGCCGCGCAGGCGCCCGTCATCGGCCTCTCCCCCATCGTCGGGGGCGCCCCCGTGCGCGGGATGGCCGACAAGGTGCTGGCCGCCGTGGGCGTCGAGTCCACCGCCGCGGCCGTCGCCCTGCACTACGGCACCGAGCTGCTCGACGGCTGGCTCGTCGACACCGCCGACGCGGACGCCGTCGCCGCGGTCGAGGCCGCCGGCATCACCTGCCGGGCGGTCCCGCTGATGATGACCGACCTCGCCGCCACCGCGGAGATGGCGCGGGCCGCGCTGGACCTGGCGGAGGCCTCCCGGTGACCGGCGGGAACCCGCCGCACCAGTACCTGGTGCAGGCCGTCCGCGGGATCCCCGAGGTACGGCCCGGCGACGACCTGGCGGCGCTGATCGCCGCCGCGACCGACGTACCCGCCGGATCCGGGAGCTCCAGCCGCCTGCGCGACGGCGACATCCTGCTCGTCACCTCGAAGATCGTCTCCAAGGCGGAGGGCCGGATCGTCCGCGCCGATTCGCGCGAGGAGGCGATCGACGCCGAGACCGTACGCGTCGTCGCGCGCCGCGGGACGCTGCGGATCGTGGAGAACCGGCAGGGGCTGGTCATGGCCGCGGCCGGGGTCGACGCCTCGAACACCGAGGCCGGCACCGTCCTGCTGCTGCCCGAGGACCCCGACGCCTCCGCCGCCGCGATCCGTGCCCGGCTGCGGGAGCTGCGCTCCGTGGACGTGGGCGTGATCGTGACGGACACCTTCGGGCGGCCGTGGCGGACCGGGCTCACCGACGTGGCGATCGGCTCGGCCGGCGTACGGGTCCTGGACGACCTGCGCGGCGGCACCGACGCCCACGGGAACCCGCTGAGCGCGACGGTCGTCGCGACCGCCGACGAGCTGGCCGCCGCGGGCGACCTGGTCAAGGGCAAGGCCCTGGGCCTGCCGGTGGCGATCGTGCGCGGGCTGGACCACGTACGGGGCGAGGGGTCCACGGCGGCCGACCTGGTCCGCGCGCCGGCCGACGACATGTTCCGGCTGGGCACCTCGGAGGCGGTACGGGAGGCCGTGACGCAGCGGCGTACCGTACGGGCCTTCACGTCCGAGCCGGTCGACCCGGGCGCGGTGCGCCGCGCGGTGGCGGCGGCCGTGACCGCCCCGGCCCCGCACCACACGACGCCGTGGCGGTTCGTTCTGCTGGAGTCCGCGGGCGCGCGGCTGGAGCTGCTGGACGCGATGCGGGACGCCTGGATCGAGGACCTGCGGCGGGACGGGAAATCCGAGGAGTCCATCGCGAAGCGGGTCCGGCGGGGCGACGTCCTGCGGGCCGCGCCGTACCTGGTGGTGCCCTGTCTGGTCACGGACGGCGCGCACGACTACGGGCACGCGCGGCGCGACGCGGCCGAGCGGGAGATGTTCGTCGTCGCGATGGGCGCGGGCGTGCAGAACTTCCTGGTCGCGCTGGCCGGGGAACGGCTGGGCTCCGCGTGGGTGTCCTCGACGATGTTCTGCCGGGACGTGGTGCGCAAGGTCCTCGGCCTGCCCGAGGACTGGGACCCGATGGGGGCGGTGGCCGTCGGGCACGCGGCGCTCGCTCCGGCGGAGCGGGCGGTGCGGGCGGCGGAGGAGTTCATCGAGGTCCGCTGAGGCGGTGGGGGCTGGGCGGTGGGGGGGCTGGGCGCTGGGCGCTCTAGAGCCTGCCGATGTCGCCCCGGGGCATCCGGGGGGCCCGGCGGGGCGGGGCGCCGGCGGCCAGCAGGACCAGGCGGGCCGCGCGGTGGCGCTGGCCGGCGTACGGCGCGAGGAGCTCCAGCATGGCGGCGTCGTCGGCGTCCCGGTTCCCGGCCAGGGCGTAGCCGATGATGCCGGGCAGGTGCAGGTCGCCGGTGGTGACGGCGTCGGCCGCGCCGTTGCTCCGCTGGAGGGTCTCGGCGGAGGTCCACGGGCCGATGCCGGGGACCGCCTCCAGGCGGGCGGCCGCCGCCGGCAGGTCCATGGCGGTCGCCTCTTCGAGGCGGGCGGCGAGGCGGGCCGCGCGGACGATGGTGGCGGAGCGCTTGGAGTCGACGCCGGCCTTGTGCCAGTCCCAGGAGGGGATGAGGGCCCAGGTGCGGGCGTCGGGCATGACGTAGAGCCCCGGGCCGGCGCCCTGTTCCGGTCCCGGACCCGGGCCCGGAGCCGGTTCGCCGTACTGGCGTACGAGGCGGCGCCAGGCGCGGTACGCCTCGTCGGCGGTGACCTTCTGCTCCAGGACCGTCGGGATCAGGGACTCCAGGACCAGGCCGGTACGGGTCAGCCGCAGGCCGGGGCGGCGGCGGTGGCTGGCGTGCACGAGCCGGTGGCGGGGGACGAAGACGGTCGGATCGTCGGCGGAGCCGAGCAGCTCGGGCAGCCCGTCGAGGATCCAGTCGGCGCCGGGCCCCCAGGCGGTGGCGCTCACCCCGGGCCCATCCCGCGTGACCCGGAGGGTGGCGGGGCCGGCGGGGGTACGGGTGGCCCGCCAGACCGTGCCGGGTGTGGCACGGAAGGTGGGGTCGGCGGGGCCGCGCCTGAGGGGGCCGAGGGTGAGACCCAGGTCCACCGGGGTGGGCGGGGTCCAGGAGCGGGTCTTGGGGTGCGGTGCGTGCTCGCCTGCGGCTTGGCCCGGGGGCTGGGCCGCGCCCGTGCCTACCGCCGGGGGCGGGGCCTGGGTGTCGGCGGGGCCCGGGGGCAGCGGGGTGCGGCCGCCGCGGATCGCGGTGCGGGTGAGGGGGTCGTAGCGGCCGGCCATGCCTTGAGCGTAGCCCTGCGGGGCTGTCCCCTCCCCGCCCTTCCCCCGTTCCCCGGGCGCTGCCCGGACCCCGGTCCTCAAACGCCGGACGGGCTGGGGAGGGGTACCGGGCTGCGCCCGGACCCCCTGGGGCTCCGCCCC
>NZ_JBSFDF010000088.1:0-16698 GCF_053593795.1 Streptomyces sp. NPDC002104
TCGGTCGGTCAAGGGTGGCCGAAGGCCATCGCGAAGCGACGCGACCGCAGGGAGCGCCCTTGAGGGACCGGCCCGCACCGAAAGGACACTGGACTTCCGGGATCCCCCCGGAACCTCACGCAGCCAAGGACCAACCCGCAGCTCAGGCCCTGCGGGCCCCCCTCACCCCGCCGACAGCGCCAGTGTCGGTGACAGCCTTGCCGCGCGGACCGCTGGGTAGAGGCCTGCCACCGTGCCGATGGCCAGGGTGGCTGCGAAGCCGCCCGTTACCGCCCAGAGGGGGACCACCCAGGGGAGGTCGCCGGCCTGGGCGTAGATCGCCGTGGCTGCGCCGCCGAGTGCGATGCCCGCCAGGCCGCCCAGGCCCGACAGGAGCAGGGACTCCGTGACGAACTGGATGCGGATCTGGCCCTTGGTGGCGCCCAGGGAGCGGCGCAGGCCGATCTCGTGGCGGCGTTCCAGGACCGAGATGATCATCGTGTTGGCCACTCCGACCCCGCCGACCAGCAGGGCGATGCCGCCCAGGCCGAGGAGGAGGGTGCTGAAGGCGCCCTCGGTGGCGGCCTTCGCCTGGAGGGCCGCCGACGGGTCCGTGACCGCTACCGTGCTCGGGCTCTCGGGGTTGGCCGCCTTGGCGACGAGGCCCCGGACCTCCTGGACGCGGTCGTCGGCGGAGCGTTCGTAGACGGACGTCGGATGGCCGTCGAAGCCCAGGAGGCTCTGCGCGGCGTCCCAGCCGATGAGCGCCGAGCGTTCGATCTCCGGTGCGAGCGGAATGGGGTCCAGGACGCCGATGACGGTGAAGTACCGGCCGCCGATGAACACCTGTCCACCCGGCCCCGTGATGCCCAGGCGCTCGGCGGTGACGTGGCCGAGGACCACGGACGGGTAGCGGCCCGTCGCGTCGTTGAGCCAGCTTCCGCTGTGCATCCGGGCCCGCAGCGTCTTCAGGAGGTCGTCCTTCGCCGCCTTGAGGGCGATGCCGTTCGTCTCCTCCTCGGGGATGTTCTCGCTGCGGCGGACGGACTCCTTCACGTCGCCCGTCGTGCCCACCGATTCCACTCCGCCGATCCGGGCGATCATGCCCGGGGCGTCCTTCGGCAGCTTGGTGTCCTGTCCCGAGAACATCGACGGGGCGGGGGTCGCGACCAGCATGTTCGTGCCGAGCTTGTCGAGTTCCTGGAGCAGCTTGGCCTGGCTCGACGAGGAGATGCCGACGACCGCGATCATCGTCGCGATGCCGATCGCGATCCCGAGCGCCGACAGGAACACGCGCATGGGCCGCGAGCGCAGCCCCGCCGAGCCGACGTGGAACACGTCCCGGGGGCCGAGGCGCGGCGGAGACAGCTTGCGGTTGCGCGCACTGGTACGGCTACGGCTACGGGTAGTGGTACGGGTACGGGTACGGGAGGACACTACGCGTCCACCCCCAGCGCGTCCGCGCTCCACAGGTCGGCCACGATCTCGCCGTCGCGGATACGGACCTGGCGGGGCAGGCTCGCCGCGATCTCGTTGTCGTGGGTGATCACGGCGATGGTGGCCCCGTCCTGGTTGAGCTCGTGCAGCAGTTCCATCACCGACTCGCCGGACGCCGTGTCCAGGGCGCCCGTCGGCTCGTCGGCGAGCAGCAGGTCCGGTTCGCCCGCCACCGCGCGGGCGATCGCCACGCGCTGCTTCTGCCCGCCGGACAGTTCGTGGGGCCGGTGGTCCATGCGGTCGCCGAGGCCGACGCGCTCCAGGGCGCGTTCCGCCCGCCGCCCGCGTTCGGTGCGGGAGAGGCCGGAGTAGAGCAGGCCCTCGGCGACGTTGGCGCGGGCGCTGATGCCGGGGACGAGGTGGAAGGACTGGAAGACGAAGCCGACGTGCCGGGAGCGCAGCGCGGACAGGGCGCGGTCGGAGAGGCTCGCGATGTCGTGGCCGGCGATGGCGACCCGGCCGGCGGTGGGCCGGTCCAGGGTGCCGACGATGTGCAGGAGGGTGGATTTGCCGGAGCCCGAGGGGCCGACGATGCCGAGGAGCTCGCCGTTCATGACGGTGAGGTCGACTCCGCGCAGGGCCGCGACCCCGCCGGGGTACTCCTTGGTGACGCCGGTCAGTTCCACGACCGCGTGGGCGTGCTCGTTCATGACGCGGGGACTCCCACGAGCATGCCCTCCTTGAGGGCGTCCCCCTTCACCTCCACCCTGCCCTTGCCGAACATGCCGAGCTCGACCTTGACCTCGCGGACCGTGCCGTTCTCGACGACCTGGACTCCGAAGCCGCCTTCGGCGAGGGCGAGGAGCGAGTTGACCGGTACGGAGAGGACTCCCTTGCGGACCTCGCCCGTCAGGTTCACCGTGACGGGGGACTGGTCGGGGCCCGTGGCCTCGGAGGGCTTGTCGAGGGCTATCTCGACGTCGACCTTCGGCTTCTTGTCGCCGCCGCCCGGGCCGCCCCCGCCCGAGGACGGGTCGTCGCCGTTGGCGGTGGCGCCGATCGAGGTGATCTTGCCGTTGGCGGTGCCGCCGCCGGGCAGGGTGACGGTCACCGGGTCGCCGGTCTTGGCCTTGCCCGCCTTGGTCACGTCCAGTTGCAGGCGGACCATCCGCTCTGTGCCGGTCAGGGTCATGACGGGCTTGCCGGCGGCGGCCTCGTCGCCGACGGCCATGTCGTTCTTCTGGATCCGCTGGGGTCCGGAGGCGAAGGCGATGTCGTCCTTGCCGACCTCGCCCGTCTCCTTGACCTTGTGGGACTTCTGCCAGCGCTTGACGGCGGTGACCGTGCCGTCGGTGAAGGTGCCGTCGGAGGTGTCGAGGCCGGTGCCGAAGCCGAGGGCCTGGAGGTTCTGCTTGAGCTGTTTGACGTCCTCGCCCTTGTCCCCGGACTTCAGGGACCGGTACATGGGGGTGGTGCCGTACATCAGGCGCACCGGCTTGCCGTTGACCTCGTAGAGCTTGCCGTCGCGCTCCACGGAGGAGCCGGCGGCGGCCACCCAGGTCAGGGTCGCGGAGCCGGGGCCGGAGCCCGCGTCAGGTGCGCCGGAGCCCGCCCCGCCCGCGCCGGGGGCTCCGCCTGTGCCACCGGTCCCACCGATCCCACCCGTCCCACCCGCCCCCACCGCGTTGAGCTTGCGCTCCTTCGCGAAGCCGAGCGTCCCGTCGACCTTGATCCCGGAGCTCAGGTCGCCGCGGGTGACCGGCGACGTCGCGCCCGGCAGCCCGTCCGAGCGGTCCTGCTGCGAGCCGCTGCCGTCCGTCCCCGGCTGGGCCACGACCGCGTACCCGCCGCCGGTGACGGCGAGTACGACGACCAGCGAGCCCAGGACCCACTTCGTGCGCCTGCTCACTTGTCCGCGCCGCACTTGTTGAGCTGGTCCATGAACTTGTCCTTGTCGACGCCGTCGGGGATGTTCGTCGCCGACCTCGCACCCCCGTTGAACTCCGGGTCCGGCATGTCGAAGCCGTTGTCCCGCATGCACTTGGCCTGGGCGAGGGCATTGTCCTTCTCGGCCTGCGAGATCTCGCCGCCGGAGCCGGGGCCCTTCATCCCGCACTTCTCCATGGCCTTCTTCATCGCCTCCGGGTCCGCGCCCGAACCCACCGTCATCCCGCGCGGGTCCTCGCCGGGCTTCGGGTCGGGAGCGTCGACGCCGTTGTCGCGCAGGCACTTGCGCAGCTTGAGGGCGTTGTCGGCGTCCGTGCCGCCGCCCGAGCCGCCCGAGCCGCCGGACTGCGAGGAGCTGTTCTCCTTCTTGTCGGACTTCTCGTCCGAGCCGCCGGCGCCGCCCGTGCACGCGGTGACGAAGAGGGTGAGGCCGGTGAGGAGCGCGGCCGTGGTCATGGTCGTGGATCGCTTCATGGGCCCGAGACTGCGCGAAGGGCGGGTTTCGCTTCTCTAACGGCTCGTGCTTACAACGGCGAAATGTCCCCGTCCGGTAAAGAGGACGCCATGCGAGTTCTGGTGGTGGAGGACGAGGAGTTCCTACGGGAGATGATCGCCGAGGGGCTGCGCCGCGACGCGCTGGCCGTGGACGAGGCGAGCGACGGCCTGGAGGCCCTGAGCCGCCTGCGCCTGGGCGCGTACGACGTCCTGATCCTCGACCGGGACCTGCCCGGCCTGCACGGCGACGAGGTCTGCCGCCAGGTGGTGCGCGAGCGGCTGCTGACCCGCGTCCTGATGCTGACGGCCTCCGGGACCGTACGGGACCGGGTGGAGGGCCTGGGCCTCGGCGCCGACGACTACCTCACCAAGCCCTTCGCCTACGACGAGCTGCTCGCCCGCGTCCTGGCGCTCGGGCGGCGCGCCCAGCCGGCGCTGCCGCCGGTGCTGGAGCGGGCGGGGGTGGCGGTGGACGTCGCGCGGCGCACCGCCACCCGCGAGGGGCACAGGCTGTCGCTCTCCCGCAAGGAGTTCGCCGTCCTGGAGGCGCTGCTGCGCGCCGAGGGCGCGGTGCTGAGCAGCGACGACCTCATCGAGCAGGTGTGGGAGGAGGACACCTCGTACAGCACCAACGCGGTACGGGTGACCCTGAGCAAGCTGCGGGCGAAGCTGGGGGAGCCGCCCCTGATCGACACCGTTCCGGGCGCCGGATACCGGATCGGTGATCCACGATGAGAGCAGTGCTCCATTCCGAGCGCGCCCGTCTCACGGTCCTCTACGGCTCCCTGCTGCTCCTCGCGGGCGGCGGCCTCATCACCCTGATCAACATCCTGCTGCGCAACGGCCTCTACGGGCGCATCAGCGGGGCCGTCACCACCACCACCTTCGTCCCGGCCACGAAGGGCACCCCGCCCCCCGCGGTCCCCGGCCAGCGCGTGCCGGTCCCCGCCGAGCAGCTCGACCCCGGAGCCACCCCCACCCCCGAACAGCTCGAACAGTGGCGGGCCACCCGCAAGCTGACCAACGCCGTCGAGCAGGCCACCCTCCACGAGCTGCTGATCGTCTCCCTCATCGCCCTCGCCGTCTTCGCCGTCCTGTCCATGTGGCTCGCCTGGTGGATGGCCGGCCGCGTCCTGCGCCCCCTCGGCGTGATCACCGAGACGGCCCGCCGCCTGTCCGGCGCCAACCTCCACGAGCGGATCGGCCTCAAGGCCCCGCCCGGCGAACTCAAGCAGCTCGCGGACACCTTCGACGGGATGCTCGACCGGATGGAGGACCTGGTCGGGGCGCAGCGCCGGTTCGCCGCGAACGCCGCCCACGAGCTGCGCACCCCCCTGGCCGTCCAGCGGGCGGCCGCGGAGATCGGGCTGGCGGGGGAGCCGACGCCGCAGAAGGTGGCGCGGATCCGCTCGAAGCTCATCGAGGTGGCGGATTCCAGTCAGCACCTCGTGGAGTCGCTGCTCCTGCTCGCGGTCTCGGAGGAGGGCCTGGACACGTCGGAGCCGGTGGACCTGTCGGGGATCGCGGAGGCGGAGCTGGCGGCCGTCGAGCCGACGGTCCCTCAGGACCTCCTCGTCGTACGGGACCTCGCGCCGCTGACCGTCGCGGGCGACCGGACCCTGCTCGGGCACCTCGTACGGAATCTGCTGGCCAATGCCGTACGTCACAACCGGGCGGGCGGCCGCCTGGAGGTGACGGTCTCCCGGGAGGGGGTGCTGACGGTCTCCAACACCGGTCCGGTGATCGATCCGCGGGACGTACCGCGGCTGCTGGAGCCCTTCCGGCGGCGGGCGGAGCGGCAGCACACGGCGGGCGAGGGCGCCGGGTTGGGGCTCTCGATCGTGGCGTCGATCGCGCGGGCGCACGGCGCGGAACTGACGGCCCGGGCCAACCCGGCGCCGGGCGGCGGGCTGATGGTCCGGGTCTGGTTCCCGGCCGGGCCGCCGGCCGCGCGACGCGCCGGGGAAACGCCGGGCGCTTGACCGGTCAACAAAAATGAAGATCGGCTGTGTACGGTCGGGTCAATGAGCAAGCACGCCCGAGCCGGCTCCCGCGCGATCCGTCCGTCCCGCACACCCGGTGCGACCGGCCAGACGAGCCCGACCAGCCCCACCGGCCCGACCAGCCCCACCGGCCCGACGAGCCCGGCCAGTCCGACGCGCCCGGCCCGCCAGAGCCGCCCGACCCGGCGCGCCCGGGCCGGCGGTGCGCGGCGCGCCGACCGGGCCCGGGGGCCGCGCGGCTCGCGCCCGCTGGCCTTCGCGGCGGCCCTGGGTCTGCTCGGCTTCGGCGCGGCCTGGGCGTACCTGGCGTACGAGCCGCCGGCCAACGCCGCCGCCCCGACGGCCGCCGATGCCCGGCCGCCGGCCGGGGAGCGGGCCGCGCGGGCGGCCGAACGCGACCCCTTCCAGGGCCTGCCCGAGGTCAGCGAGCGGACCCGGGCGAAGATCCCCGCGGACGCCCGCCAGCTGATCCTGGTCACCGGGAAGGCGAAGGACTCCTCGGAGTCCACCGCGGCCCTGTACACCCGCCCGGCGGCCGGCGCCGACTGGCTGAAGAGCGACACCTGGCCCGCGCGCAACGGAGCCAAGGGCTGGTCCACGGAACGTACGTACGGGGACCTGACCTCCCCCGAGGGCGTGTTCGCGCTGACCGACGCGGGCGGGCTGCTGGCGAAGCCGGAGGGCACGAAGTTCCCGTACGACCAGGACACCGGCTTCGTGGCGGGGGGCCGCGGGGTCAACGGGGAGTCGCTGCGCGGCTCCTTCGACTATGTCGTCGCCATCGACTTCAACCGCAAGGTGGGGGTGAGTCCGCTCGACCCGACGAAGCCCGAGGGCGAGGAGAAGGGCGGCAACATCTGGCTCCACGTGGACCACGACGGCCCGTCGCAGGGCTGCGTGGGCATCCCGAAGGCCGCCATGCAGAAGGTCCTGTCGACCCTCGACCCGGCGGCGAAGCCGGTCATCGTGATGGGGCCGAAGGGCTTCTGACGGGCCCGCCCGCGCCGGACCCGGCACCAGCGCCAGACCCAGCGCCGGCGCCAGCCCCGGCCCCCGCCGCATCCCCCGCCCCATCCCCCGCCGCCGACGCCGGATCGCGCGCCAGCAGCGCGATGTACGCCAGGTCGAAGACGGCGCAGAGCACCCCCAGCCCCAGGATGAACGGGGCGTCCTCGATGACACCGAAGAGGATGGTGGGCGCGAGCGTGCCGAGCCACTTGGCGACCGCGATGACCAGGGACTGTCCGAGCCGGCCGCGCCGGCTCGCGTAGAAGGCGACGAACAGCCCGGACATCAGCAGGTTCTGCAGGAACGCCGAGTAGCGGCTCGCGTCGTGGTGGCCGAAGTGGGCGAGGAAGAGCCACTGCACGGCGAAGGCGCTCGCGAACAGCAGAGCCGTCCAGACGGCGAACAGCGGCCGGGTCACGAAGCCGGGCAACTCGGCCCGCCCGTAGCGCAGATACGTGTACACGATGACGATGTCGGCGAGGGCCCACACCACGTTGACGACACCCTGGGCGGAGACTCCCACGCTGAACTCGCGTACCGCGTAGGTCGATTCCCACGCGAAGTTCAGCGCGAGCGCGGCGACGGGCATCGCGTACGTCCGGTCCCGCAGCCCGACCCGGATGGCCTCGACGTACACGGTGGTCCACGCCACCCCGCTGACCAGCGTCAGAAATAGATCCACGCGCGGCACCCTAGCGGGGCGGCCCGGATTCGGACATCCCCGCGGCCCGCGGGGGCCGGCGGCCGGCCGCCCGGCGGGGCCGGGGTCGCCCGGCCGGTGCCCCCGCCGTGCAAGACGGCTTCCGGGGGCACCGGGCACGGCCGACCCCTTGCCTGACGACCCGTCAGCTACGACGATGGCCCCCGCACCGGTATGACGAATCGGCAGTCGAGGACGAGGCGGGTACGGCCCATGGCGCGCGTGTTTCCTGAAGGTCGGCTGGTCTACGGGATGCAGCTCCCGATCCAGTCGCAGAGCACCATCTACGCAGAACCCTGGGAGGCGACGGCCGGCGCGGCCGATCTCGCCGCGGTCGCGCGGGCGGCCGACCGGGCCGGCTTCGGCTACGTCGCCACCTGCGACCACGTCGCCATCCCGCGGCACATGGCCGGCCCCATGAGCACCATCTGGTACGACCCGATCGCCACCCTCTCCTTCCTGGCCGGGATCACCGAGAACGTGCGGCTGCTCAGCCACGTCGCGATCCTGGGCCTGCGCCACCCGCTGCTCAGCGCCAAGCAGTACGCCACCGTGGACCACCTCTCCGGCGGCCGGCTGATCCTCGGCGTCGGCGCCGGGCACGTGAAGGAGGAGTTCGAGGTGCTCGGCGTGGACTTCGCGCGCCGCGGGGCCGTCCTCGACGAGACCCTCGACGCGCTGCGCGCCGCGCTCGGCCCCGAGGAGTACCCGGAGTTCGAGGGCGAGCTGTTCTCCTTCAAGGACCTCGGGCAGCTGCCCCGGCCCGTCCAGTCCCGGATCCCCGTCTGGGTGGGCGGCTCCTCGCCGGCCGCCGTCCGCCGGGCCGCCGTGCGCGGCGACGGCTGGCTCCCGCAGGGCGACCCGCTCGACAAGCTCCCCGCGCAGATCGCCCGGATCAGGGAGCTGCGCGCCGAGGCCGGGGTCACGGGGCCCGTGGAGTTCGGTGCGATCACCGCCCCGCTGTACGTCGGCGAGCCCGGCTGGGAGACCGGCCGGCGCACCCTCACCGGCAAGGCGGAGGCGCTCGCCGAGTCGCTGCGCGCGTACAAGGCGATCGGCATCGACCAGATCCAGGTCCGCTTCCGCAACCGCGACCGGGCCGAACTCATCGACCAGATCACGGCTTTCGGGTCCGAAGTGGGCCCGCTCCTCAACGACTAGCGACCTAGGGGTACGGCATGGGCAAGTTGGACGGACGCGTCGTCATCATCACCGGTGCCGCACGCGGCCAGGGCGAGCAGGAGGCCCGGCTCTTCGCGGCGGAGGGCGCCAAGGTGCTCCTGGGCGACGTGCTGGACGAGCAGGGTGCGGCGGTCGCCAAGGAGATCGGCGAGGACCGGGCCCGGTACGTACGGCTGGACGTGAGCCGGGAAGAGGACTGGGCGGCCGCCGTCGCGGCGGCCAAGGAGGCCTTCGGCGAGGTCAACGGCCTGGTCAACAACGCGGGCATCCTGCGCTTCAACGAGCTGACCGCGACCCCGCTGGAGGAGTTCCAGCAGGTGGTGCAGGTCAACCAGGTCGGCGCCTTCCTCGGCATCAAGTCGGTGGCCCCGGAGATCGAGGCGGCCGGCGGCGGCACGATCGTGAACACCTCCTCGTACACCGGCCTGACGGGCATGGCGTACGTGGGCACGTACGCGGCGACGAAGGCGGCGATCCTCGGCCTGACCCGGGTGGCCGCGCTGGAGCTGGCGGCGAAGAACATCCGGGTCAACGCGATGTGCCCGGGGGCCGTGGACACCGCGATGGCCACGCCCGGGAACACGAACCCGGCGGACCTGCCGCAGGAGGCCCGGGACGCCATGGCGGAGCTCTACAAGCGCGTGGTGCCGATGGGCCGGGTGGGTCAGCCGGAGGAGATAGCCAAGCTGGCGCTGTTCCTGACCAGCGAGGACTCCTCGTACATCACCGGCCAGCCGTTCGTGATCGACGGCGGCTGGATGGCGGGCGTCAGCATCGCCTAGCGGCCCGGCCGCGCCCCCCCCGACCGTATCTGATGGAGCGTCAGGTATTGACGCTCCCGCCCCCGCGATGGAACAGTCGTGACATCGAATCTGACGCAACGTCAGAAACAGAAGGACGGTGAATCCCCTTGGAATTCGGGCTCTTTGTGCAGGGATACGTGCCTGAGGCACGGTCCAAGGTCGACCCCGAGGCAGAGCACAAGGCGCTGATCGAGGAGACCGAATACGTCATCCAGGCGGACAAGTCCGGGTTCAAGTACGCCTGGGCCTCCGAGCACCACTTCCTGGAGGAGTACTCGCACCTTTCGGCGAACGAGGTGTTCCTCGGGTACCTCGCTCACGCCACCGAGCGCATCCACCTCGGCTCGGGCATCTTCAACCCCCTCGCCCCGGTCAACCACCCCGTCAAGGTGGCCGAGAAGGTCGCCATGCTCGACCACCTCTCCAAGGGGCGCTTCGAGTTCGGCACCGGCCGCGGCGCCGGCAGCCACGAGATCCTCGGCTTCCTCCCCGGCATCGAGAACATGGACGGGACCAAGGAGATCTGGGAGGAGACCATCGCGGAGTTCCCCAAGATGTTCCTCCAGGAGGAGTACGAGGGGTTCCAGGGCAAGCACTGGTCGCTCCCGCCGCGCAAGATCTTCCCCAAGCCGTACGGCAAGGGCCACCCGGCCATGTGGTACGCCGCCGGCTCCCCGGCCTCGTACGCCATGGCGGCCAAGAAGGGCCTCGGAGTCCTCGGCTTCAGCGTCCAGAAGGTCTCCGACATGGCCTGGGTCCTCGACCAGTACAAGACCGCGATCCAGGAGGCGAAGGCCATCGGCGCCTTCGTCAACGACAACGTCATGGTCACCTCGACCGCGATCTGCGCCGAGACCCACGACAAGGCCGTCGAGATCGCCGTCAACGCCAACATGAACCGCTTCCAGTCGCTGGTCTTCCGCTACCACGACACCTTCCCGCGCCCCGAGATCATCCCCGAGTGGCCCGAGATCCTCCCCGAGTACAACGCGGAGATCGTCGAGCTCCTCATCGAGGAGGAGCTGCTCATCTGCGGCGACCCCTCCGAGGTCCGCGCCCAGTGCAAGCGCTGGGAGGAGGCCGGCGCCGACCAGCTCTCCTTCGGCCTGCCGACCGGCGTCTCGCCCGAGGACACGATGACCACCATCAAGCTCATCGGCGAGCACGTCATCCCGCACATCGACACCGACCCGGTGCACCGCACCACGCGCTTCCGCCAGGCCGTCTGACCCGGCGGGGGAAACGGGGGCGGCGTCTTCCCGGACCGCCGCCCCGCAACCGGCCCCGGCCGGAGGTCCATCCGTGGCCGCGGCCGGCCCCAGGACCCCCGACCGGGGCTCGCGGCGGTCCCCGTGCGGCGCCGCTGCCGGGGACCGGCCCCCGGGGGTCCGGGGCGGGGCCCCGGGAGACGGCGCGCAACGCGAACACCGGCAGAGAGGACGTCATGCTCGACCACCTGATCAAGGGCGCCACCGTCGTGGACGGGACGGGCGCCCCGGCTCGCGTAGCCGACGTAGGGATACGCGACGGCCGCATCGCCGTCATCGCCGAGCCCGGCACCGTGACCGAAGAGGCCACCACCACCGAGGACGCCACCGGCCTCGTCCTCACCCCCGGGTTCATCGACCCCCACACGCACTACGACGCGCAGCTCTTCTGGGACCCCTACGCGACCCCCTCCATGAACCACGGAGTGACCACCGTCGCGGGCGGCAACTGCGGATTCACCCTGGCCCCCCTCAACCCGGCCCGCCCCGAGGACGCCGACTACACCCGCCGCATGATGAGCAAGGTCGAGGGCATGGCGCTCAAGGCCCTCGAAGAGGGCGTCGACTGGACCTGGTCCACCTTCGGCGAGTACCTCGACGCCCTCGACGGCCGCATCGCCGTCAACGCCGGCTTCATGGTCGGCCACTGCGCGCTGCGCCGGCACGTCATGGGCGAGGACGCCGTCGGCGGTCAGCCGAGCGACGCGCAGATGCAGGCGATGCTCGACCTGTTCCACGACGCCATGAACGCCGGCGCCTGGGGCCTGTCGACCACCCAGTCCTCCACCCACTCCGACGGCTCCGGCGCCCCCGTCGCCTCCCGGCACGCCAAGCCCGAGGAGCTCCTCGCGCTCTCCCGGGCGGTCGCCGAGCACGAGGGCACCCAGCTCGAAGCCATCGTCGCGGGCTGCCTCGACCAGTTCGCCGACGAGGAGATCGACCTCTTCGTCGAGATGAGCGCGGCCGCCGGACGGCCCCTGAACTGGAACGTGCTCACCATCGACGCCTCCGTCCCCGAGCGCGTGCCGCGCCAGCTGATCCCCAGCGAGCGCGCCCGCAAGGCCGGCGGCCGCATCGTCGCGCTGACGATGCCGATCCTGACCCCCATGAACATGTCGCTCGGCACCTTCTGCGCCCTCAACCTCATCCCCGGCTGGGGCGAGATCCTGGGCCTGCCCGTCCCCGAGCGCATCGCGAAGCTGCGCGACGCCGACGTGCGCGCCGAGATGCTGGTCCGCGCGGCCAGCAAGGAGGCCGGGGTCTTCCGGCGCCTGGCGAACTTCGGCCGCTACGTCATCGGCGACACCTACAGCGAGGCCAACGAGGGCCTGTCCGGCCGCGTCGTCAACGACATCGCGGCGGAGCGCGGCCAGGACGCCTTCCAGTGCCTGGTGGAGATCTGCGCCAACGACGACCTGCGTACGGTGCTGTGGCCCATGCCCACCGACAACGACCCGGCGAGCTGGGCGCTGCGCGCCGAGACCTGGCAGCACGAGGACGTCATGCTCGGCGGCTCCGACGCCGGCGCCCACCTGGACCGCATGTGCGGAGCCCCGTACACGACCCGGTTCCTCGGCGACTGCCTGCGCGGCCGCAAGCTGGTGCCGCTGGAGCAGGCGGTACGGATGCTCACCGACGACCCGGCCCAGCTGTTCGGGCTGCGCGAGCGCGGCCGGATCACCGAGGGCTACCACGCGGACCTGGTGCTCTTCGACCCGGAGCGGATCGAGGCGGGACCCGCGACGCTCGTGCACGACCTGCCCGGGGACAGCCCGCGGCTGGACGCGCGGGCGATCGGCATGGTGTCCGTACGCGTCAACGGCGTGGAGACCATCCGCGACGACGAGGTCACGGGGGCGATCCCCGGGATCGTGCTCCGTTCGGGCCGGGACACCAGGACGGTGAGCACGCGATGACCGCATCCGACACCCCCCAGAAGCACGCGCCTCAGAGGCTCTACATCGGCGGCGAGTGGGTCGAGCCGGCCGGCGGGCACTACGAGGTGGTCAACCCGGCCGACGAATCCGTCGTCGGTCTGGCCCCCGAGGCCTCGCGCGGCCAGGTCGAGGACGCGGCGCGCGCCGCGGCCGCCGCCTTCGAGGGCTGGTCCCGGACGCGGCCGGAGGAGCGGGCCGCGATCCTGGACCGGGCCGCGGACATCATCCAGCGCGAGTACGAGCCCTGGTCGGCGCTGGCCCAGGCCGAGACGGGCGCCCCCACCGGGATCGCGCGCGGCATGCAGGTCGGGGTGGGCGTGGCCCGCTTCCGCCGGTACGCGAAGGGCGCGCTGGAACCGGTCGAGCGAGGGCTGCCGCCCCAGGTCACCGACGCGGGCCCGATGGGGGCGGCGAGCATCCTCGGCGCGCTGGAGGTCCGCCAGCCGGTCGGCGTCGTCACCTGCATCACCTCGTACAACAACCCGTGGGCGAACCCGGCGGGCAAGGTGGCCCCGGCGCTGGCCATGGGCAACACCGTGGTGGTCAAGCCGGCGCCGCAGGACCCGCTGTCGGTGTTCCGGATGGCGCAGGCCCTGCACGAGGCCGGGGTCCCGGCGGGCGTGGTGAACGTGGTCTCCGGCACCTCGGTGGAGGTCGGCGAGGCGGCCGTGGACTCGCCGGACGTGGACATGGTGTCCTTCACCGGCTCCACGGGCGTGGGGCAGCGCATCGCGGAGGTCTGCGGCCGCACGATGAAGCGGCAGCTGATGGAGCTCGGCGGCAAGGGCGCGGCGATCGTGCTCGCGGACGCCGACCTGGACGCGGCGGTGATGGGCATCGGCACCACCTTCTCCTTCTACTCCGGGCAGATCTGCACGGCTCCGACCCGGGTCATCGCGCACCGCTCGGTGTACGAGCAGCTCGTGGAGAAGCTCCAGGGCTACCTGGCCTTCATGAAGGTCGGGGACCCGGCGGTGCGCGGCACCGTGGTGGGCCCGGTCATCTCGGCGGCGCACCGGGACCGCGTGGAGTCGTACATCGAGCTGGGGAAGAAGGAGGGCGCGCGGATCGCCTTCGGCGGCGAGCGCCCGGTGGTCGGTGAAGGCGCTGCCTCGGGCAAGGGCTTCTACGTGGCCCCGACCCTCCTCGTCGACTGCACGAACGACATGCGGGTGGTCCGGGAGGAGATCTTCGGTCCGGTGGTCGTGGTCGTCCCCTTCGACGGGGAGGAGGACGAGGCGGTGGCGCTGGCCAACGACAGCGACTTCGGCCTGATCAGCTACGTGTGGTCCGCGGACGCGGCGCGCGCCTTCCGGGTGGCGCGGCGGCTGCGGGCGGGCGGGGTCGGCGTGAACACGATCGGGCGGAACATGGAGGCGCCGTTCGGCGGCTTCAAGCGGTCCGGGGTGGGCCGGGACGTGGGTTCGTACGCACTGCACGCCTACAGCGAGATGCAGTCGATCGTCTGGGCCTGACCGAGCACGCCCGCACCAGGAATGTCTGCGCTTGACCAAATATTGACTCGGAAAGTTTGAAACCGGTCAAAACGGACAGTGCTGCGGTTTCCGCATCGCGAAATAAAAGGTCCAGGCTTGCCGAAACGATGATCGGCGGGCCTGTGAACCTTGTATTACATCCTCATGAAGAGTCTCGACCTCAAGATTCCAAGGGCTTTGGCCGTGTGGGAATCCGGACGTAAGTCCTCCAGATGTGGAAAACGCAGCGTCTAACGTCCTGAGGTATGACACAGCTGGACGTTCGGCCCCGGGCCGGAGACACGGTAAACGGAGCCACCCCCCGGGGTGGCTCCGACGGTGACGTACGGGGCAAGGGCCTCGGCAAGGGCTCCGTCGGCCTCGTGGGAAGCGCCGTCATCGGCATCTCCACCGTCGCCCCGGTCTACTGCCTGACCTCCACCCTCGGCTCCACCGCCGGTGAGGTCGGCGTCCAGATGCCGGCCGTCTTCCTGGCCGGCTTCCTCCCGATGCTGCTGGTCGCCTTCGCGTACCGCGAGCTCAACAAGGCCATGCCGGACTGCGGCACCTCCTTCACCTGGACCGTCAAGGCCTTCGGCCCGCGGATCGGCTGGATGTGCGGCTGGGGCCTGGTGATCGCCACGATCATCGTGCTGTCCAACCTGGCCGGCGTCGCCACCTCCTACTTCTGGCTGCTGGCCGGCGAGATCACGAACAACCCGTCGATCTCCGCCCTGGACGACAACAAGCTCGTCCACATCGCCACCTGCCTCACCCTCATCGCCGCCGCGACCGCCATCAGCTACCGCGGCATGACCGCCACCAAGGGCGTCCAGTACGCCCTGGTCGGCCTCCAGCTCGCCGTCCTCGCCATCTTCGTGGCGATGGCCTTCCAGAAGGCCTCCGCGGGCAGCTTCGACACCGGCCTGGACTTCTCCTGGCAGTGGATGAACCCCTTCGCGGTCGAGTCCATGGCGGCCTTCACCGCCGGACTCTCGCTCTCGATCTTCATGTACTGGGGCTGGGACGCCTGCCTGGCCACCAACGAGGAGACCACCGGCTCCGCGAAGACCCCCGGCCGCGCCTCGCTCATCGCGATGGTCGTCCTCGTCGGCTCCTACCTGGCCACGGGCATCGCCGCCCAGATGGCCGTCGGCTCCGGCACCGCCGGCCTCGGCCTCGGCAACCCCGAGACCTCCGACAACGTCTTCGCCGCCCTCGCCGGCCCCGTCATGGGCCCGATGCTCGGCATCCTGCTCTTCGTCGCCGTCCTGGCCTCCGCGACGGCCTCCCTGCAGACCACCTTCATCCCGGTGGCCCGCACGGTCCTGGCCATGTCCACGTACGAGGCGCTGCCGCCCTCCTACGCCAAGGTCCACCCGAAGTTCAAGACCCCCGGCCGCGCCACGATCATGGCGGGCGTCGCGACCGGCGTCTTCTACACCGTGATGACCCTGATCAGCGAGAACGTCCTCACCGACACGATCTTCGCGCTCGGCCTGATGATCTGCTTCTACTACTCGCTGACGGCCTTCGCCTGCGCCTGGTACTTCCGCGGCGACCTGCGCAAGTCCACCCGCGACCTCTTCTTCAAGGGCGTCTTCCCGGTCCTGGGCGGCCTGCTCCTCGCCACGGTCTTCTTCAAGACCCTGATCGACATGTGGAACCCGTCCTACGGCTCCGGCTCCACGGTCCTCGGCGTCGGCAGCGTCTTCATCATCGGCGTCGGCCTGCTGGCTCTCGGCCTGGTCGTCATGTTCGTCACCGAACGCCGCAGCCCGGCCTTCTTCCGCGGCCAGATCCTGACGAAGTCCACCCCGTCCCTGGTGGTCCAGGACTGACCCCGGGGCCCCGCGCCCCCACCCCTCCCGCTGTGTCATGCACGCCCGCGGCCCCGGATCGATCCTCCGATCCGGGGCCGCGGGCGTTCGCCGGTCGGCGCAGTGGGTGGGGCCCCGGCGGTGACCCGGGGGTGCGCGGGGTCGTTGGGCCGGGCATGAACGCCATCAAGCGCAGCCTCACCGCCCTCGTCCTGACCGGAGGAGCGGCCCTCGCCCTCAGCCCCGCCGTCGCGCACGCCGCCGACGAGCCCGCCATCCAGGGGCCCCCGATCACTCAGCGCGTCGGCGAGATCGTCGACCACCCCGGCGGCGCCGTCAAGGACGCGAAGACGGCCGTGGAGATCACCGCCTCGGCCGCCGGATCCGCCTCGAAGGCGACCGACGCCTCCCTCGGCGGAGCCGGGACCGCGCTGTCCAACGGGCTGCCGAAGCCGCCGAAGGTGAAGAACGGCTGAGCCCGGGCAGGGGTCAGGACCCGCCCGCGTACGGGCCGCAGGGGCCCGGCGGGACCCCCGGCCGCCCGGCCGCCGTGGCCGCCCCGCGTGCCGCCGGGCCGCGTACGGGGGCTTCGTGGCCGTCCCCCACCACGGGCCGCAGCCGCGCCCCCGCCCGGGGCGGCCGGC
>NZ_JBSFDF010000089.1:0-16351 GCF_053593795.1 Streptomyces sp. NPDC002104
GGCCACGCCGCGGGGCACGGGCACGGCGAGCTGGCCGCCTTCGCCGATGCCTACGCCGCCGCCCTGCCCGACCTGGCGGCGGAGGCCGAGGAGATACAGGGCCGGTAAACGTTTCTGCTGAGGACTGGGGACTAGATGTCCTCGTGCGCCACCGCACGGCGCGCGTCCGCGTCCAGAACGCCCCAGCTGATGAGCTGCTCGGTCAGGACCGAGGGCGACTGGTCGTAGATGACGGCGAGGGTGCGCAGGTCGTCCTGGCGGATCGAGAGCACCTTGCCGTTGTAGTCGCCGCGCTGGCTCTGGATGGTCGCCGCGTAGCGCTGCAGCGGACCGGCCTTCTCGGCGGGGACGTGGGCGAGGCGCTCCAGGTCCAGGCGCAGCTTCGGCGGCGGCTCGGCCGCTCCGCCGGGGGTCGTACCGGGCAGCAGTTCCTGCACGGGCACCCCGTAGAAGTCCGCCAGCTCGGCGAGACGCTGGACGGTCACGGCGCGGTCTCCGCGCTCGTAAGAACCGACCACCACGGCCTTCCACCGGCCCTGGGACTTCTCCTCGACACCATGGAGGGAAAGGCCCTGCTGGGTGCGGATGGCGCGGAGCTTGGCCCCGAGCTGTTTGGCGTATTCGCTGGACATAACGCTCCCGGACGCTGTGACGACATGACCACGTGCGGCTCCGCCGCGCGGCTGGTAACTCACTGTGAGGTTACGCAGCGTTACTTGGATGCGTCAAGCCGAATGGTCTCCGACGCCCACGTAAGAGGGGTCCTGGTCTGCCCCGATGTCGGGTCGCGGGAATCCCCCTGGTACCGTGGAACACGTACATCCGACGTCCTTTAAGGTCCGTCCCGTGAGGCGGAGAAGGAGGTCCTTTTCATGGACACCCAGCATTCCCCGCAGTCCCGGAACGCCGGCACCGATGCCGACGTCATGCGCCCCGTGCTCGAAGCGCAGGACATCGCCCGCGTTCTGACCCGCATCGCCCACGAGATCGTCGAACGCGCCAAGGGCGCCGACGACGTGGTGCTCCTCGGCATTCCCACCCGCGGCGTGTTCCTCGCCCGCCGGCTGGCCGCCAAGCTCGAAGAGATCACCGGTGCGAAGATCCCGGTCGGCTCCCTCGACATCACCATGTACCGCGACGACCTGCGGATGAAGCCGGCCCGCGCGATCGGCCGGACCGAGATTCCCGGCGACGACATCGACGGCCGCCTGGTCGTCCTCGTCGACGACGTTCTCTTCTCCGGCCGCACCATCCGCGCCGCCCTCGACGCCCTCGGCGACCTCGGCCGCCCCCGCGCGGTGCAGCTCGCGGTCCTCGTCGACCGCGGCCACCGCGAACTGCCGATCCGCGCCGACTACGTCGGCAAGAACCTCCCCACGTCGCTGCGGGAGAACGTCCAGGTCCAGGTCCAGGAGGAGGACGGCCGCGACGCCGTGCTGCTCGGCCAGCGGACCGACCGGGCAGCCGTCGGGCAGTAGCCCCCGCCGACGGCCGGGCCCTCGGGGTCCCGGCCGGAGCCTGCTCTGCCCTCGGCACGGCCCAGCCCTCGGCACGGCCCAGCCCTCGGCACGGCCTCGACCTCACCACGGCCCATGACCTCACCGCAGCGTTGAACACACCACAGCGTTGAACTCACCGACCAACGGAGCACCCGGATGAAGCGCCACCTCATCTCGGCCGCCGATCTCACGCGCGACGACGCCGTCCTGATCCTCGACACCGCCGAGGAGATGGCCCGCGTCGCGGACCGGCCGATCAAGAAGCTGCCCACCCTGCGCGGCCGCACGATCTGCAACCTCTTCTTCGAGGACTCGACCCGGACCCGGATCTCCTTCGAGGCCGCCGAGAAGCGCCTCTCCGCCGACGTCATCAACTTCGCGGCCAAGGGTTCCAGCGTCTCCAAGGGCGAGTCCCTCAAGGACACCGCCCAGACCCTGGAGGCCATGGGCGTCGACGCCGTCGTCATCCGCCACCACGCCTCCGGCGCCCCCTACCGGCTCGCCACCTCCGGCTGGATCGACGCCCCGGTGATCAACGCCGGCGACGGCACGCACGAGCACCCCACCCAGGCCCTGCTCGACGCCTTCACCATGCGCCGCCGCCTGGTCGGCAAGGACGCCGGGCTCGGCAAGGACCTGAACGGCCGCCGGATCACCATCGTCGGCGACGTCCTGCACAGCCGGGTCGCCCGCTCCAACGTCCAGCTGCTCCACACCCTCGGCGCCGAGGTCACCCTGGTGGCCCCGCCCACCCTGGTCCCCGTCGGCGTCGAGGCCTGGCCGTGCGAGATCTCGTACAGCCTGGACGAGGTGCTGCCGAAGTCCGACGCCGTCATGATGCTGCGGGTGCAGCGCGAGCGGATGAACGCCGCGTTCTTCCCGACCGAGCGCGAGTACTCCCGCCGCTACGGCCTGGACGGCGCCAGGATGGCCCGCATGCCCGAGCACGCCATCGTGATGCACCCCGGCCCGATGGTCCGCGGCATGGAGATCACCGCCGAGGTCGCCGACTCCGACCGCTGCACGGTCATCGAGCAGGTCACCAACGGCGTCTCGATCCGGATGGCCGTCCTGTACCTGCTGCTCGGAGGCTCCGAGCCCGCCGTCACCACCGCCAGCACGCCCCGCACCGAGGAGACCAAGTAACCATGAGCAAGATCCTTATCCGTGGCGCGAAGGTACTCGGTGGCGACGTCCAGGACGTGCTGATCGACGGCGAGACCATCGCCGCCGTCGGCACCGGCCTCGACGCCGGCGACGCGGTCGTCATCGAGGCCGCGGGCCAGGTCCTCCTCCCCGGCCTCGTCGACCTCCACACCCACCTGCGCGAGCCCGGCCGCGAGGACTCCGAGACCGTCCTCACCGGCACCCGCGCCGCCGCCTCCGGCGGCTACACCGCCGTCTTCGCCATGGCCAACACCTTCCCCGTCGCCGACACCGCCGGCGTCGTCGAGCAGGTGTGGCGCCTGGGCAAGGAGTCCGGCTACTGCGACGTCCAGCCCATCGGCGCCGTCACCGTCGGCCTGGAGGGCAAGCAGCTCTCCGAGCTGGGCGCCATGCACGAGTCCGCTGCCCGCGTCACCGTCTTCTCCGACGACGGCAAGTGCGTGGACGACGCCGTGATCATGCGCCGCGCCCTGGAGTACGTGAAGGCCTTCGGCGGCGTCGTCGCCCAGCACGCCCAGGAGCCCCGCCTCACCGAGGGCGCCCAGATGAACGAGGGCATCGTCTCCGCCGAGCTCGGCCTCGGCGGCTGGCCCGCCGTCGCCGAGGAATCGGTCATCGCCCGCGACGTCCTGCTCGCCGAGCACGTCGGCTCCCGCGTCCACATCTGCCACCTCTCCACCGCCGGCTCCGTCGAGATCATCCGCTGGGCCAAGTCCCGCGGCATCGACGTCACCGCCGAGGTCACCCCGCACCACCTGCTCCTCACCGACGAGCTCGTGCGCTCGTACAACCCGGTCTACAAGGTCAACCCGCCGCTGCGCACCGAGGCCGACGTGCTGGCCCTGCGCGAGGCGCTCGCCGACGGCACGATCGACATCGTCGCCACCGACCACGCCCCGCACCCGCACGAGGACAAGGACTGCGAGTGGGCCGCCGCCGCCATGGGCATGGTGGGCCTGGAGACCGCGCTCTCCGTCGTCCAGCAGACGATGGTGGAGACCGGACTGCTCGACTGGGCGGGCGTCGCCGAGCGGATGTCCTTCGCCCCGGCGCGCATCGGCGGCCTTCCGAACCACGGACGCCCCGTCTCGGCAGGTGAACCCGCGAACCTGACCTTGGTCGATACCTCGTACCGTGGTGTCGTGGACCCCGCACACTTCGCCTCCCGCAGCCGCAACACGCCTTACGAGGGCCGTGAGCTGCCGGGGCGCGTCACTCACACCTTCCTGCGGGGCCGGGCAACGGTCGTGGACGGGACGCTGGCGTGACACCTGCAGTAATCCAACTGGCCGCCGAGGCCGCCGAACGACAGTCGGCGGAGGTGACGGACTGGGGCGCCCGCATCGCGTGGGTGATCGGTCTGCTCGTCTTCATCGCCTTCGTGTACTGGCTGATGCGGCAGGGCTGGAAATGGCGCGGCACCCTGCAGAGCGATCTGCCGGAGCTGCCCGCCGCCCCCGGCGGTCTCCCCGAGCACCGGCTGGCCCTGACCGGCCGGTACCACGGGTCCACCACCGCCGGACAGTGGCTCGACCGGATCGTCGCCCACGGACTGGGCGTCCGCAGCCGGGTCGAGCTCACGCTCACCGACGCGGGCCTCGACGTGGTCCGTCCGGGTGCCACCGACTTCTTCGTACCGGCCGAGCAGCTGCGCGGCGCCCGCCTCGACAAGGGGATCGCGGGCAAGGTACTCACCGAAGGCGGTCTCCTCGTCGTCACATGGGCGCACGGCGACAGGCTGATCGACTCCGGATTCCGCTCCGACCGCGCGGCCGAACACGCCGCATGGGTCGAAGCGATCAACGACATGAACCACTCACTCACCACGACGGAAGGCGCCGAACGATGACGACCTCCACCAGGGGAGCAGCCAAAGCTCCCGCCGTACTCGTCCTGGAGGACGGCCGGATCTTCCGCGGCCGCGCCTACGGCGCTGTGGGGGAGACCTTCGGCGAGGCCGTGTTCTCCACCGGCATGACCGGCTACCAGGAGACCCTCACCGACCCGTCGTACCACCGGCAGGTCGTCGTGATGACCGCCCCGCACGTGGGCAACACCGGCGTCAACGACGAGGACCCCGAGTCCTCCCGCATCTGGGTCGCCGGGTACGTCGTACGCGACCCCGCCCGCGTCCCCTCCAACTGGCGCTCCGTGCGCTCGCTGGACGAGGAGCTCGTCAAGCAGGGCGTCGTCGGGATCTCCGGCGTCGACACCCGCGCCCTCACCCGCCACCTGCGCGAGCGCGGCGCCATGCGCGTCGGCATCTTCTCGGGCGAGGCCTGGGAGGGCGTCCGCGACGAGGCGCTGCTGGCCAAGGTCCAGGCCGCCCCGCAGATGAAGGGCGCCGACCTCTCCGCCGAGGTCGCCACCAAGGAGACGTACGTCGTCCCCGCGATCGGGACCAAGAAGTTCACCGTCGCCGCCGTGGACCTCGGCATCAAGGGCATGACCCCGCACCGGATGGCCGAGCGCGGCATCGAGGTGCACGTCCTCCCGGCCACCGCCACCGTCGAGGACGTCTACGCGGTCGGCCCGGACGGCGTGTTCTTCTCCAACGGCCCGGGCGACCCGGCCACCGCCGACCACGCGGTCTCCGTCATGCAGGGCGTCCTCGCCCGCAAGACCCCGCTCTTCGGCATCTGCTTCGGCAACCAGATCCTGGGCCGCGCGCTCGGCTTCGGCACGTACAAGCTGAAGTACGGCCACCGCGGCATCAACCAGCCGGTGCAGGACCGCACCACCGGCAAGGTCGAGATCACCGCGCACAACCACGGCTTCGCCGTGGACGCGCCCCTCGACAAGGTCTCCGAGACCACCTACGGCCGTGCCGAGGTCTCCCACGTCTGCCTCAACGACAACGTCGTGGAAGGCCTCCAGCTGCTCGACCAGCCGGCCTTCTCCGTCCAGTACCACCCCGAGGCGGCCGCCGGCCCGCACGACGCCGCGTACCTCTTCGACCGCTTCGTAAATCTGATGGAGGCCGAGCGTGCCTAAGCGCACCGATATCCAGTCCGTCCTGGTCATCGGCTCCGGCCCGATCGTCATCGGCCAGGCCGCCGAGTTCGACTACTCCGGGACCCAGGCCTGCCGCATCCTCAAGGCCGAGGGCCTGCGGGTCATCCTGGTGAACTCCAACCCCGCGACGATCATGACCGACCCGGAGATCGCCGACGCCACGTACGTCGAGCCGATCACCCCCGAGTTCGTCGAGAAGATCATCGCGAAGGAGCGCCCCGACGCGCTGCTCCCGACCCTCGGCGGCCAGACCGCGCTCAACACCGCCATCTCCATGCACGAGCAGGGTGTGCTGGCGAAGTACGACGTCGAGCTGATCGGCGCCAACGTCGAGGCGATCAACAAGGGCGAGGACCGCGACCTCTTCAAGGGCGTCGTCGAAGCCGTCCGCGCCAAGATCGGCTACGGCGAGTCCGCCCGCTCGGTCATCTGCCACACGATGGACGACGTCATCCAGGGCGTCGACACCCTCGGCGGCTACCCCGTCGTCGTGCGCCCCTCCTTCACCATGGGCGGCGCCGGCTCCGGCTTCGCCCACGACGAGGAGGAGCTGCGCCGCATCGCCGGCCAGGGCCTCATGCTCTCCCCGACCACCGAGGTGCTCCTGGAGGAGTCCATCCTCGGCTGGAAGGAGTACGAGCTGGAGCTGATGCGCGACACCAAGGACAACGTCGTCGTCGTCTGCTCCATCGAGAACTTCGACCCGATGGGCGTCCACACCGGCGACTCCATCACCGTCGCCCCGGCGATGACGCTCACCGACCGCGAGTACCAGCGGCTGCGCGACATCGGCATCGCGATCATCCGCGAGGTCGGCGTCGACACCGGCGGCTGCAACATCCAGTTCGCGATCGACCCGGTCGACGGCCGCGTCATCGTCATCGAGATGAACCCGCGCGTGTCCCGGTCGTCCGCGCTCGCGTCGAAGGCCACCGGCTTCCCGATCGCCAAGATCGCCGCCAAGCTGGCCATCGGCTACACGCTCGACGAGGTCCCCAACGACATCACCGAGAAGACGCCGGCCTCCTTCGAGCCGTCCCTCGACTACGTCGTCGTCAAGGCCCCGCGCTTCGCCTTCGAGAAGTTCCCGCTGGCCGACGCCACCCTCACCACCACCATGAAGTCGGTGGGCGAGGCCATGGCCATCGGCCGCAACTTCACCGAGGCCCTGCAGAAGGCCCTGCGCTCGCTGGAGAAGAAGGGCTCGCAGTTCACCTTCGTCGGCCCCACCGGCGACAAGGAAGAGCTCCTGGCCACCGCGGTCCGCCCGACCGACGGCCGCATCAACACCGTCATGCAGGCCATCCGCGCCGGCGCCACCCAGGAAGAGGTCTTCGAGTACACGAAGATCGACCCCTGGTTCGTCGACCAGCTCTTCCTCATCAAGGAGATCGCGGACGAGCTGGCCGCCGCCGACAAGCTCCACCCCGAGCTGCTCGCGGAGGCCAAGCGCCACGGCTTCTCCGACAGCCAGATCGCCGAGATCCGCGGCCTGCGCGAGGACGTCGTCCGCGAGGTCCGCCACGCGCTGGGCGTCCGCCCGGTCTACAAGACGGTCGACACCTGCGCCGCCGAGTTCGCCGCGAAGACCCCGTACTTCTACTCCTCCTACGACGAGGAGTCCGAGGTCGCCCCGCGCGAGAAGCCCGCGGTCATCATCCTGGGCTCCGGCCCGAACCGCATCGGCCAGGGCATCGAGTTCGACTACTCCTGCGTCCACGCCTCCTTCGCGCTCAGCGACGCCGGCTACGAGACCGTGATGGTCAACTGCAACCCGGAGACCGTCTCCACCGACTACGACACCTCCGACCGCCTCTACTTCGAGCCGCTCACGCTCGAAGACGTGCTGGAGATCGTCCACGCCGAGTCCCTCGCGGGCCCGATCGCGGGCGTCATCGTCCAGCTCGGCGGCCAGACCCCGCTGGGCCTCGCCCAGGCGCTGAAGGACAACGGCGTCCCCGTCGTCGGCACCCCGCCGGAGGCCATCCACGCCGCCGAGGACCGCGGCGCCTTCGGCCAGGTCCTCGCCGAGGCCGGCCTGCCCGCCCCCAAGCACGGCACCGCCACCACCTTCGCCGGCGCCAAGGCCATCGCCGACGAGATCGGCTACCCCGTCCTCGTACGCCCCTCGTACGTGCTCGGCGGCCGCGGCATGGAGATCGTCTACGACGAGGACCGGCTGTCCTCGTACATCGCCGAGTCCACCGAGATCTCCCCGACCCGCCCCGTGCTGGTCGACCGGTTCCTCGACGACGCGATCGAGATCGACGTCGACGCCCTCTACGACGGCACCGAGCTCTACCTCGGCGGCGTCATGGAGCACATCGAGGAAGCCGGCATCCACTCCGGCGACTCGGCCTGCGCCCTGCCCCCGATCACCCTCGGCGGCTACGACATCAAGCGCCTGCGCGCCTCCACCGAGGCCATCGCCAAGGGCGTCGGCGTCCGCGGCCTGATCAACATCCAGTTCGCGATGGCGGGCGACATCCTCTACGTCCTGGAGGCCAACCCGCGGGCCTCCCGGACCGTCCCCTTCACCTCGAAGGCGACCGCGGTCCCGCTCGCGAAGGCCGCCGCCCGCATCTCGCTCGGCACCACCATCGCCGAGCTCCGCGAAGAGGGCATGCTCCCGAAGAACGGCGACGGCGGCACCCTGCCGCTCGACGCGCCGATCTCCGTCAAGGAGGCCGTCATGCCGTGGTCGCGCTTCCGCGACATCCACGGCCGCGGCGTCGACACCGTCCTCGGCCCGGAGATGCGCTCCACCGGCGAGGTCATGGGCATCGACTCCGTCTTCGGCACGGCGTACGCCAAGTCGCAGGCCGGCGCCTACGGCCCGCTGCCCACCAAGGGCCGCGCCTTCATCTCCGTCGCCAACCGCGACAAGCGCACGATGATCTTCCCGGCGCGCGAGCTCGTCGCCCACGGCTTCGAGCTGATGGCCACCTCCGGCACCGCCGAGGTCCTGCGCCGCAACGGCATCAACGCCACCGTCGTGCGCAAGCTCAGCGAGGGCGAGGGCCCGGACGGCGAGAAGACCATCGTCCAGCTCATCCACGACGGCCAGGTCGACCTGATCGTCAACACCCCGTACGGCACCGGCGGCCGCCTCGACGGCTACGAGATCCGTACGGCCGCGGTGGCGCGCGGCGTCCCGTGCCTCACCACGGTCCAGGCGCTCGCCGCGGCCGTCCAGGGCATCGACGCGCTCAACCGCGGCGACGTCGGCGTCCGCTCGCTCCAGGAGCACGCGGAGCGGCTGACGGCGGCCCGCGACTAGTAGCCCGTAGACAAGGGGGGCACCGGCGACAGCGACCGGTGTCCCCCCTTTCATGAGTGCCAAAGGGATATTCCGGACGATGTACAAACTGTTCTTCAACCTCGTCTTCAAGCGGATGGACCCGGAGCAGGCCCACTACATGGCCTTCCGCTGGATCCGCCTCGCCGCCCGCACGCCCGTGCTGCGCACCTTCGTCGCCGCCTACCTGGCCCCCCGGTACGCCTCCCTGCGCACCGAGGCCCTCGGGCTGCGCATGCACGGCCCCTTCGGACTCGCGGCCGGCTTCGACAAGAACGCCGTCGCCATCGACGGGATGTCGATGCTCGGCTTCGACCACATCGAGATCGGCACCGTCACCGCCGAGGCCCAGCCCGGCAACCCGAAGAAGCGGCTCTTCCGGCTGGTCCCGGACCGCGCGCTGATCAACCGCATGGGCTTCAACAACGAGGGCTCGGCGGCCGTCGCGGACCGGCTGGCGGCCCGGACGCCGGTCTTCAAGACCGTCGTCGGCGTCAACATCGGCAAGACCAAGGTCGTCCCCGAGGAGGAGGCCGTCGCCGACTACGTCGCCTCCACCGAGCGCCTCGCCCGGCACGCCGACTACCTCGTCGTCAACGTCTCCTCCCCGAACACCCCGGGCCTGCGCAACCTCCAGGCCACCGAGTCGCTGCGGCCCCTGCTGAGCGCCGTGCGCGAGGCGGCGGACCGCGTCGTCACCGACCGGCGCGTCCCGCTGCTCGTCAAGATCGCCCCGGACCTCGCCGACGAGGACGTGGACGCGGTCGCCGACCTGGCCCTGGAGCTCGGACTCGACGGCATCATCGCGACGAACACCACGATCGCCCGCGAGGGCCTCGGCCTGAAGTCCGACCCCGCGCTGATCAAGGAGACCGGCGGCCTGTCCGGCGCCCCGGTCAAGGAGCGCTCGCTGGAGGTCCTGCGGCGCCTGTACGCCCGCGTCGGCGACCGCCTGGTCCTGGTCGGCGTCGGCGGCATCGAGAACGCCGAGGACGCCTGGCAGCGGATCCTGGCGGGCGCCAGCCTGGTCCAGGGCTACAGCGCCTTCATCTACGAGGGCCCCTGCTACGCCCGCGCCATCCACAAGGGCCTGGCCGCACGTCTGGCCGCCAGCCCGTACGCGACGCTCGCCGAAGCGGTGGGCGCGGAAACCCGAAAGGCCGCCCTGTGAGCTCTGTCATTCCCTTCGGTACGCGGCTGCGCGAGGCGATGGACACCCGCGGGCCGCTCTGCGTCGGCATCGACCCGCACGCCGCCCTGCTGGCCTCCTGGGGCCTGAACGACGACATCGCGGGCCTGGAGAGGTTCTCCCGCACGGTGGTCGAGGCGCTCGCCGACTCGGTCGCCGTCTTCAAGCCGCAGGCGGCGTTCTTCGAGCGGTTCGGCTCGCGCGGGATCGCGGTGCTGGAGCAGACCGTGGCCGACGCGCGCGCGGCGGGCGCGCTGGTCGTCATGGACGCCAAGCGCGGTGACATCGGCTCCACGATGGCCGCGTACGCGGAGACCTTCCTCTCGCCCTCGTCCCCGCTGTTCTCCGACGCGCTGACGGTGTCCCCGTACCTCGGCTACGGCTCCCTCGCCCCCGCGGTGGAGCTGGCGCGGGAGTCCGGGGCCGGCCTGTTCGTGCTGGCCCTGACCTCCAACCCGGAGGGTGCGGAGGTCCAGCGGGCGGTGCGGGCGGACGGGCGCACGATCGGGGCGACGATGCTGGCGCACCTGGCGGCGGAGAACGCCGGAGCCTCCCCGATGGGCTCCTTCGGAGCCGTGGTCGGGGCGACGCTGGGGGACCTGTCCTCCTTCGACCTGGACATCAACGGGCCGCTGCTGGCCCCCGGCATCGGGGCGCAGGGCGCTTCCGCGGCGGACCTCCCGGCGGTGTTCGGCGCGGCCGTCCACAACGTCGTCCCGAACGTGTCCCGGGGCGTCCTGAGGCACGGCCCCGACGCGGGCGCGCTGCGGGCTGCCGCCCGGACCTTCGCGGAGGAGATCCGCACCGCGGTAGCGGTCTAGCGGCCGGAGGCGGAGCCCTGCGGGGCCGTCCCCGACCCGCCCTTCCACCGTTCCCCGGGCTGTGCCCGGACCCTTCTGGGGCTCCGCCCCAGACCCCGCGCCTCACACGCCGGCGGGGCTGGATTGTGGCCGCCGTTCGAGGAACGGGGGTCCGGGGCCGGCCCCCGGGAACGGGTCCGGGCGGAGCCCGGGGAACGGCGGAAGGGCGGGTAGGGGACCTCCGCGCCGCCCAGCGGCAAGGGCGTACGGCCCTGAGGGTCGGGGCTTCGGACCGGTGTGGTGGGAGGCGGCCCGCGCGATCATGGGGTGGGGGGTCATGCCCCTCACCCCGATCGGAGCGCCCCGCGTGTCCCCAGTACAGACAGTCGCCACGATCCGGCGGATCACGCCCGTCGGGGCGTACCACCGCCTCGTCCTCGACGCCCCCGGCGTCACGGGGGTCCGCCCCGGACATTTCGGCGCCCTGGCCATCGGCGGCCGGGGCTCCAGCACACTGCTCCGCCGCGCCTTCTCCATCCACCGCGCCGACCCGGACCAGGGCACCGTCGAGTTCGTCTTCGCCGAGGCCGGCCGCGGCACCAGGGCGCTCGCCGCGCACCGCCCCGGCGACACCGTCGACCTCATCGCCCCGCTCGGCACGCCCTTCCCGCTCCCCGACGGCCCGGTCGGCGCGGTGCTCGTCGCCGGCGGCTACGGCAGCGCTCCGATGTTCGCCCTCGCCGAGGAGATCCTCGCGCGCGGCGGCCGGGTCGCCTTCGTGCTCGGCGCGGCCGGCGCGGACCGGCTGTTCGGGGTGGAGCGGGCCGCGGCCCTCGCCGCGCACGTGTACGTGGTCACGGACGACGGTTCCGCCGGCCGGCGGGGCCGGGTGACCGACGCCCTCGCCGAGGCCATCACCGTGACCGGTGCCACCGAGGTCCACTCCTGCGGTCCGATGGGCATGCTCAAGGCCGTCACGGAGATCGCCACCGCGGCCGGAGCCGCCAGCTACACCGCCGTCGAGGAGGCCATGGCCTGCGGCATCGGGATCTGCATGAGCTGCGTCCTGCCCGTCACCGGCCCCGACGGCGTCACCCGTTTCCTTCGCTCCTGCACATCCGGCCCCGTTTTCGACGGCACCACCGTCCGCTGGGACGACGCCGGAACCCTGCCCGAGGACCTCGAAGGCGCAGCCGCCATGACCCCGAAGGCGAGCCGGTGATGCATCGCGTGGACCCCATGGAGCCCATGGACCCCGAAGACGTCGACATGTCCGCGCCCCTCGGCGCGCACGTCACCCTCCCCAACCCCGTCTCCACGGCCTCCGGCTGCGCCGGCTACGGCCGCGAGCTGCACCGGTTCACCCCCCTGCACGAGCTCGGCACCATCACCACCAAGACCGTGATGCCGTACGTCCGCTCGGGCCGGGCCACGCCCCGGATGGCCGAGACCCCCAGCGGGATGCTGAACTCCATCGGGCTCCAGGGCTCCGGCATCGACCACTTCGTCGAGCACGAACTGCCCTGGCTGGCCGAGCACGGGGCACGGGTGCTCGTATCGGTCGCGGGGGAGCGTACGGAGGAGTTCGCCGAGGCGGCCGCCCGGCTGACCGGCCGGCCCGGCGTGGTCGGCATCGAGGCGAACATCTCCTGCCCCAACGTCGCGAACCGCGGTCTCGTCTTCGCCTGCGACGCCGACGCCTCCTTCGACGTGGTCAAGGCCGTCAGGGCGGCGGCCGACCCCGCGCTGCCCGTCTACGCCAAGCTGACCCCCGACGTGACGCGGATCACGGACATCGCGGCCGCCTGTACGGAGGCGGGCGCCGACGGGCTCTCGATGATCAACACCGTCCTCGGGATGAGCGTCGACACCGACACCATGCGCCCGGCCCTCGCCGGGGTCACCGGGGGCCTCTCCGGCCCGGCGATCCGGCCCGTCGCCGTCCGCTGCGTCTTCCAGGTGCACGCGGCGATGCTGGCGGGCGCCGTCCGGCGGGTCCCCGTCCTCGGAATGGGCGGGATCGCCTCCGGCCGGGACGCGCTCGAATTCGTCCTCGCGGGGGCCTCGGGGGTGGCGGTGGGAACGGCCCTGTTCAACGATCCGTCCGCGCCGCTGCGGATCCGCGACGACCTGCGCGCGGCACTCGCCGCACGCGGGATCGGGGCGTTCGAGGACGCCGTCGGGCTCGCTCATCGCACCCTCTGACGAAATTCGAACGTCTTTCACCGGACAAATCCGGGGTGGTTTGTCCGTGATGTACGGTTCAGTGGAGGCTGACCAGGACTTTTCGTCCGTTCTCGCTGACTGGAGCGGTCATGGCCGCTAGTCTCCGAGCAGAGTGAACGAGCAGCGATCGAGCACCACCGCTGTTCGGGGGCTCGCCTGGTGTGATGCCTTCCGGCATTTCACTGGTCCGTATCCGACAGTTCGACATCCGAGGTGACGTAGGCGTGGCTCTTCCGCCCCTTACCCCTGAACAGCGCGCAGCAGCGCTCGAAAAGGCCGCCGCGGCTCGCCGGGAGCGGGCCGAGGTGAAGAATCGACTCAAGCACTCCGGCGCCTCCTTGCACGACGTCATCAAGCTGGGGCAGGAGAACGACGTCATCGGCAAGATGAAGGTTTCCGCTCTCCTGGAGTCCCTGCCCGGCGTCGGCAAGGTGCGCGCCAAGCAGCTCATGGAGCGCCTCGGCATCTCCGAGTCCCGGCGTGTCCGAGGTCTCGGTTCCAACCAGATCGCCTCTCTGGAGCGCGAGTTCGGCGGCAACGCCGCCTAAGGCGTCGTCCGAAGTTCTCCCGGCGTTCTCAGGCAGTCCCGAGAAGCTGGATAATCGCTCTATGGCAGCAGAGGTTCGTCCGCGGCTGACCGTGCTCTCCGGCCCCTCGGGGGTCGGCAAGAGCACGGTCGTCGCGCATATGCGCAAGGTTCACCCCGAGGTCTGGCTCTCGGTGTCGGCCACCACCCGCAAGCCGCGGCCCGGTGAGCGACACGGAGTCCACTACTTCTTCGTCAACGACGACGAGTTCGACAAGCTGATCGCCAATGGCGAGCTGCTGGAGTGGGCCGAGTTCGCGGGCAACCGCTACGGCACACCGCGCGGCGCAGTGCTGGAACGCCTGGAGAACGGCGAGCCGGTCCTGCTGGAGATCGATCTCCAGGGCGCACGGCTCGTACGCGAGTCCATGTCCGAGGCACAGCTGGTCTTCCTGGCTCCTCCGAGCTGGGACGAGCTGGTCCGCCGGCTCACCGGCCGGGGCACCGAAACGGCGGAGGTCGTCGAGCGCAGGCTCGGCGCCGCCAAGATCGAACTTGCTGCCGAATCCGAGTTCGACACCACCCTGGTCAACACCTCGGTCGAGGACGTCGCGCGCGAGCTGCTAGCCTTGATGAATGTCGTCTGATCGTTGACCGGTGTTCAACCGGTCCGGGCGGTCCGAAATTCGGCAGCGTCTAGGTTTTTCCCCATCTTCGGAAGGTAGAGCGTGTCCTCTTCCATTACTGCGCCCGAGGGCATCATCAACCCGCCGATCGACGAGCTGCTCGAGGCCACGGACTCGAAGTACAGCCTCGTGATCTACGCGGCCAAGCGCGCGCGTCAGATCAACGCGTACTACTCGCAGCTCGGTGAGGGCCTGCTCGAGTACGTCGGCCCGCTGGTGGACACCCACGTCCACGAGAAGCCGCTTTCGATCGCGCTGCGCGAGATCAACGCGGGTCTGCTGACCTCCGAGGCCATCGAGGCCCCGGCTCAGTAAGGCACGAGTGTCCTTTCACCACAGGCCCGGCAGAACATCTGCCGGGCCTGTGGTGTGTCATAGAGGTGTCGTCGCAGTCAGTCGTCGCAGTCAGCCGAAGGGGCGTGTGTGGTGGGTAAGCCGAAGGTCGTGCTCGGAGTCAGTGGCGGGATCGCCGCTTACAAGGCGTGCGAGCTGCTGCGCCGGCTGACCGAGTCCGGGCACGACGTCCGCGTGGTGCCGACGGCGGCGTCCCTGAACTTCGTCGGGGAGGCCACCTGGGCCGCCCTCTCGGGGAACCCGGCCTCCACCGAGGTCTGGGAGAGCGTCCACGAGGTCCCGCACGTGCGCATCGGCCAGAGCGCCGACCTCGTCGTCGTCGCCCCGGCCACGGCCGACATGCTCGCCAAGGCCGCCCACGGGCTGGCCGACGACCTGCTCACCAACACCCTGCTCACCGCACGCTGCCCCGTGGTGTTCGCACCTGCGATGCACACCGAGATGTGGGAGCACCCGGCGACCCAGGAGAACGTCGCCACGCTGCGCCGCCGCGGCGCCGTGGTCATCGAGCCGGCGGTCGGCCGGCTCACCGGCAAGGACACCGGCAAGGGGCGGCTGCCCGACCCCGAGGAGATCTTCGAGGTGTGCACCAGGGTCCTGGCGCGCGGGGTGGCCGAGCCCGACCTCGCCGGCCGGCACGTGGTGATCAGTGCCGGTGGCACCCGCGAGCCGCTGGACCCGGTCCGCTTCCTCGGAAACCGCTCCTCCGGCAAGCAGGGCTACGCCCTCGCCCGTACCGCGGTCGCCCGCGGGGCCCGCGTCACCCTGGTCTCCGCCAACACCGCGCTGGCCGACCCCGCCGGGGTGGACCTCGTACGGGTCGGGACGGCCCTGCAGCTGCGCGAGGCCGTGCTCAAGGCCGCCGCGGACGCCGACGCGGTGGTGATGGCCGCGGCCGTGGCCGATTTCCGGCCGGCCGAGTACGCCGGCGGGAAGATCAAGAAGAAGGACGGGCAGGAGCCCGCACCAGTCACCCTCGTACGGAATCCGGACATTCTCGCGGAGATTTCCGCCGACCGGGCCCGGGAGGGCCAGGTGGTGGTCGGATTCGCCGCCGAGACCGACGACGTCCTCGCCAACGGGCGGAGCAAGCTCCTCCGCAAGGGGTGTGACCTTCTCGTCGTGAACGAGGTGGGCGAGGCCAAGACCTTTGGTTCCGAGGAGAACGAGGCGGTCATCCTGTCCTCCGACGGAAGCGAGCTGGCCGTGCCCTACGGTCCGAAGGAATCGCTGGCGGACGTCATTTGGGACCAGGTGGCACCGCGACTCGCGGCGCGACGCGCCTGAGCGGAGGCCCTTTCCGCAGGGTCATCCTTGGGTAAGAATGGAGTGTCGCAGGTCACACGGCTCCCATAGGGCGAGACGGGTGGTCCTGCGAACGGTGGCGACCGATAAACTGCAGCCGGAACGTGATCGGGCGCAGCCTCCGATGTCGTTCCACCGAAAATTTCAGCCAGCAGCCGCTGCAACCCCAGGGAGCGTTGTGTCCCGTCGCCTGTTCACCTCGGAGTCTGTGACCGAGGGTCACCCCGACAAGATCGCTGACCAGATCAGCGACACCATTCTCGACGCGCTCCTCACCGAGGACCCC
>NZ_JBSFDF010000090.1:0-14769 GCF_053593795.1 Streptomyces sp. NPDC002104
CAGATGTGGAAGCCCGGTAACGGGTGGAGCTGACTGGTACTAATAGGCCGAGGGCTTGTCCTCAGTTGCTCGCGTCCACTGTGTTAGTTCTGAAGCAACGAACGGTTGCTGGTTTCTAGAGCTAGAACATAACTACAAAGTGTGCTTGTTCGCTCGAAACCGATTAGGGTTTCGGTGGTCATAGCGTTAGGGAAACGCCCGGTTACATTCCGAACCCGGAAGCTAAGCCTTTCAGCGCCGATGGTACTGCAGGGGGGACCCTGTGGGAGAGTAGGACACCGCCGAACAATTTTTCAAAGGACCCCTGGTCCAGCGTTCAACGCTGGAGCAGGGGTCTTTTTTGTTTTCCCGAGCTTTACGTAGCTTCACAGAGCTTTACCCAGCTTTACGCCGAAGCGCGGCCATGGGTTGGTTGCGCGAGAATGACTAGCGGTACCCCGAAGACAGGAGTCACACCCATGTCCAACTCTCCCGACGATCGTCCGGAGCGCGAGCCTCGGCGCAACGACGGCGGTGACAGGGGCGGCTACCGCGGGGGCCGTGACGACCGTGGCGGCGACCGTCCGCCGTTCCGTCGCGACGACCGTGGCGACCGTCCTACCGGTGGTGGCTTCCGTCGTGACGACCGTGGCGGCCGTCCGGCCGGCGGTGGCGACCGTCCGTCGTACCCGCGTCGCGATGACCGCCCCTCCGGTGGCGACCGTCCCTCGGGCGGTGGCTTCCGTCGTGACGACCGTGGCGGCCGCCCGGCCGGCGGTGGCGACCGTCCGTCGTACCCGCGTCGTGACGACCGCCCCTCCGGTGGCGACCGTCCCTCGGGTGGTGGCTTCCGTCGTGATGACCGGGGTGAGCGTCCCTCCGGTGGTGGCTTCCGTGGGAACGACCGCGGTGACCGTCCCTCGTACCCGCGTCGTGATGACGATCGTGGTGGGTTCCGTGGCGGCCGTGACGACCGTGGCGGCGACCGTCCCTCCTACCCGCGTCGTGACGACCGTCCCTCTGGCGGGGACCGTCCGTCCGGTGGTGGGTTCCGTCGTGATGACCGGGGTGAGCGTCCCACCGGTGGTGGCTTCCGTGGGAACGACCGGGGCGACCGTCCCTCGTACCCGCGTCGTGACGACCGCCCCTCCGGTGGCGACCGTCCGTCCTACCCCCGTCGCGACGACGACCGCGGTGGATTCCGCGGCGGCCGCGACGACCGCGGTGGCAACCGCCCGTCGTACCCGCGTCGCGATGACCGTCCCTCTGGCGGGGACCGTCCGTCCGGTGGTGGGTTCCGTCGTGATGACCGGGGTGAGCGTCCCTCCGGTGGTGGCTTCCGTGGGAACGACCGGGGCGACCGTCCCTCGTACCCGCGTCGTGACGACCGCCCCTCCGGTGGCGACCGTCCGTCCTACCCCCGTCGCGATGACGACCGCGGTGGATTCCGCGGCGGCCGCGACGACCGTGGCGGCGACCGTCCCTCCTACCCGCGTCGTGACGACCGTCCCTCCGGTGGGGACCGTCCGTCGTTCCCGCGTCGCGATGACCGCCCCTCCGGTGGTGGGTTCCGTCGTGACGACCGGGGTGAGCGTCCCTCCGGTGGTGGCTTCCGTGGCAACGACCGCGGTGACCGTCCGTCCTACCCGCGTCGTGATGACGACCGTGGTGGGTTCCGTGGCGGCCGTGACGACCGTGGCGGCGACCGTCCGTCGTACCCGCGTCGCGATGACCGTCCCTCTGGCGGGGACCGTCCGTCCGGTGGTGGCTTCCGTCGTGATGACCGGGGTGAGCGTCCCACCGGTGGTGGCTTCCGTGGCAACGACCGGGGCGACCGTCCCTCGTACCCGCGTCGTGACGACCGCCCCTCCGGTGGCGACCGTCCGTCCTACCCCCGTCGCGACGACGACCGCGGTGGATTCCGCGGCGGCCGCGACGACCGTGGCGGTGACCGTCCCTCCTACCCGCGTCGTGACGACCGGGGTGGCGACCGCGGCGGTTTCCGTGGTCGTGACGACCGCGGTGGCGACCGTGACTTCCGTGCGGACCGGGACCCGGTCAAGCGGCTTCCGATCGACGAGGACGTCACCGGTTTCGAGATCGACTCCGACGTTCGCCAGGAGCTGCTGAGCCTGCCCAAGGGGCTGGCCGAGGAAGTCTCCAAGAACCTGGTCATGGTGGCCCGGCTGATCGACGAGGACCCGGAGCAGGCGTACGCGTACTCGCGCATCGCCCTGCGACTGGCCTCCCGTGTCGCCGCCGTGCGCGAGGCCGCCGGCTTCGCCGCGTACGCCAACCAGAAGTACGCCGAGGCGATCGCGGAGTTCCGCGCCGCCAAGCGGATGACCGGTTCGGTCGAGCTGTGGCCCGTCATCGCCGACTGCGAGCGCGGCCTCGGCCGTCCGGAGCGGGCGCTGGCCATGGCCGGCGAGCCCGAGGTGCAGAAGCTGGACAAGGCCGGACAGGTCGAGATGCGTCTGGTCGCGGCCGGTGCCCGCCGGGACATGGACCAGCTCGACGCTGCCATCGTGACCCTGCAGAGCCCGGAGCTGGCCTCCAACTCCGTGCAGCCGTGGACCGCGCGTCTGCGGTACGCCTACGCCGACGCCCTGCTGGCGGCCGGTCGTGAGGACGAGGCGCGCGAGTGGTTCGCCAAGACCCTCGAGGCCGACAAGGACGGGGCCACGGACGCCTCCGACCGGCTCGCCGAGCTGGACGGTGTCGAGTTCGTCGACGCCTCCGCCGACGACTCGGATGTGGACGCGGACGTGGACGTCGAGATCGACGACGCCTTCGACGAGGAGGAAGAGGACGAGGACGACGACGACCCCGAGGTCGCGGCGGCCGAGCGCGCCTCCGACCAGGCCGAGTACTACGACGAGGACGACGACGAGTACGAAGGTGACGCCGATGTCGACGTCACCGACGAGATCGTCGTGCTCGACGAGGACGACGAGGACGATGACGACCGTCAGGACGACGGACGTCGCGAGGCCGGCGTCCGCGACGACGGCTGAGTGAACTGAGAAGGGCGGTACCCCCGATGGGGGTACCGCCCTTTTTTGTTTGGTCCGGGTCCGGGGCCGCGTCCGGGCGCGGGCGCGGGCGTCCTTCAGTCCACGCTGCGCAGGACCAGGCCGGTGGCCGGCTTCGGACCGAAGGAGGTGGACTTGCGGGGCATCGTCACGCCCTGGCGGGCCAGTTCCCGTACGACCGACTCGCGTACGGGGTGCAGCAGGACGGCCGTGCCGCCGAGGCGCTCCGCCATCTCGACGGTGGCCTCGGTGTCGTGGATGTACGAGATCTGGTCGGGGGCGTCGGGCACGGACCAGAGGGTGTCCAGCAGGGTCGCGTGCAGGACCGTGGCGTCCAGCCGGCGCCAGGCCTCGGGGCGGTCGGCCCGGACCGTGCGCTCGATCAGGGCCGGCTCCGGGTCGGTGACCAGGTGGAAGGTGCCGTCGCCGGTGAGCAGGAAGGCGTTGCCGAGCTCCGCGGCCTCGGCCAGGGCCGCCATGGCGGCCGGCAGCGGGCCGTCCACGGTGCGGATCCGGAAGCGGCCGTCCAGGGCGGCCAGGGCGTCGGCAGGGGCCAGGCGCCGCAGGAGCCGGTGGATCGCCCGGACCTGAAGCGGGTAGCGGGCGGTGTCGACGAGGAGGACCAGGCCGAAGTCCCAGGGGGTGGGGGAGCCGTGCTCTTCCTGGAGGCGCAGGTACGTGGCCCAGCGGTGGTGGCCGTCGGCGATGAGGGCCTGGCGTTCGCCCAGGTCGGCGGTGATCGCCGCCAGGGCGGCCGGCTCCGTGATCGCCCACAGGCGGTGCTGGAAGCCGTCCTCGGTGGTGGTGGAGAACAGCGGGGTGGAGCGGGCGGTGCGCTCGACGACCGCGGCCGCGCCCGCCGCCGGATCGTCACCGAGGTAGGTCAGGAGGAGCGGTTCGAGGTTCGCGGAGGTGGCGCGCATCAGGCCGGCGCGGTCGGTGACCACGTGCGGCATGACGTCCTCGTGGGGGAGGACGATCCCGGCGTCCGCCGCGGACAGGGCGAGGGCCCCGATGACCCCGCGCTGGAGGAGCTCGCCCCGGCGCTGCTCGTACACGTAGAGCGCGGGCACGGGATCGGCGCTGAGGATGCCCTCGGCGAGCCAGTCGCGCAGGGTGTGCGCCGCCTGCTGGTTGCGGGCGGCGGGGGTGTCGGCCTGCGGGAGGATCAGGCGGACGATGTTGTGGGGGTCGGCGGACTCCAGGTGGTTGAGTCCGTCGGGGCGCACGACCACGTCGTACGGCGGCGAGGTGACGGCGGCCAGGCTGCCGACGCGCTCGGGGACATAGCGCAGGCCATGGAACGGGATCAGGCGCAGTCCGTGGTCCGCGGTGCCAGATGTGGTCATTGGAGAATCGTAAGACCCGTCTCGCCATGCGGGATGATCGGGGGAGTACGGAAACCGGACAAGATCGATCTCTCCCGGCTGTCGCCGGGAGGGGCCCCAGGAGGAGCGGACACCATGACCCGGCAGAGCAGGACCCTTCCCGCGGGCAGTGAGCGGAGTCTGCACCAGGCGTACGACACGGCTCTGCTGGACCTCGACGGGGTGGTGTACGCGGGCGGCGAGGCCATCGCGCACGCCGTGGACTCGCTCGCGACGGCGCGCGGCGACGGGATGCACCTGGCCTATGTGACGAACAACGCGCTGCGTACTCCGGACGCGGTCGCCGCGCACCTGAGCGAGCTGGGGATCCCGACGGAGGCCGGCGAGGTGATCACCTCCGCGCAGGCGGTGGCCCGGCTCATCGCCGAGCAGGTGGAGCCCGGTGCGAAGGTGCTGGTCGTCGGCGGCGAGGGGCTGCGGGTCGCGCTGCGCGAGCGCGGGCTGGTGCCGGTGGACTCCGCCGAGGAGGAGGGGCTCGCCGCGGTGGTCCAGGGGTACGGGGGGCCCGACCTGCAGTGGTCGCGGTTCGCGGAGGCCTCGTACGCGATCAACCGCGGGGTGCCGTGGTACGCCTCGAACACCGACCTGACGATTCCGAGTGCGCGGGGGATCGCCCCGGGCAACGGGGCCGCCGTGGAGGTCGTACGGATCGCCACGGGCGCGGAGCCGCAGGTGGCGGGCAAGCCGCTGCCCCCGATGCACCGCGAGACCGTGCTGCGGACCGGGGCGAAGCGGCCGCTGGTGGTCGGCGACCGGCTGGACACCGACATCGAGGGCGCCTTCAACGGGGACGTGGACTCGCTGCTCGTGCTGACCGGGGTGACGGACGGGGCGCAGCTGCTGCGGGCCGAGCCGAAGTACCGGCCGACGTACGTGGACCGGGACCTGCGCGGGCTGCTGACCGGGCAGCCGGAGGTGGTGCCGGTGGCCGGGGGCGGGTTCCGCTGCGGGGAGTGGACCGCGGTGGCGCTGGACGGCGTACTGGAGCTGCGCGGCGAGGACGGGGCGGGTGCCTCCGGCGGTGGGGACGGGGCGGGTGCCTCCGGTGGTGGGGGTGACGCCGACGGTGCCATGGACGGGCTGCGGGCGTTGTGCGCGGCGGCCTGGACGCAGGCGGGGGACGGGTCGTGCGGGCTGGACGCGGGGAAGGCGCTGGCCCGGCTGGGGCTTTAGGGGTCCGGGCGGTGGGCACCGGGGCGGCCGGGGTGGGGCGTTCGGGGTCGAAGCCCTGGTCGGAGCCCTCGCCGGGGGGCTGGTCGGCCGGGTGTTCGAGGGCGCCGAGCGTGGTGGAGGGTAGGCTAACCTAACTTTCGTGTTGGTCCAGAGTCCCCCCGAACCGAGCGCGGCGCCGGCCGCCGCCACCCGTTCGCGCCACGGCGCGCGCGCCGCCGGTCTGCTCGCCGCCCTCGGCGTGCTCGCGCTGATCGTGGTGGCGAGCATCGCCGTCGGCGCGAAGCAGATGCCCCTCCACGAGGTCTGGCACGGCCTGTTCCACTTCTCCGGGACGGCCTCCGACGTCGTCGTACGCGACCTGCGGGTGCCGCGCACCCTGCTGGGCGTGCTCGTCGGCCTCGGCCTCGGACTGTCCGGCGCCGTGATGCAGGCCCTGACCCGCAACCCGCTCGCGGAGCCGGGCATCCTCGGCGTCAACGCGGGGGCCGCGGCGGCCGTCGTATCGGCCATCAGCTTCTTCGGGGCGTCCTCGCTGGGCGAGTTCGTGTGGTGGGCCTTCCTCGGCGCCGCCGTCGTCTCCGTCGTCGTGTACGTGCTCGGCGGCAGCCGCAGCGCCACGCCCGTGCGCCTGGCGCTCGCCGGTACGGCGGCCACCGCGGCCCTCGTCGGGTACATCAACGCCGTGCAGCTGATGGACAGCAAGGCGCTGGACAAGCTCCGCTTCTGGACCGTGGGCTCGCTGGCCTCCGCGAACATGGACACCGTCCGGCAGGTGGCGCCCTTCCTGGTGGTCGGCGCCGTCCTCGCACTCGCCCTGGGCCGGCCGCTCAACGCCATGGCCCTGGGCGACGACACCGCGCGGGCGCTCGGCGCGCACCTGACGCGGACCCGGATCGGCGCGATGGCCGCCATCACCCTGCTGTGCGGGGCCGCGACCGCCGCCTGCGGGCCGATCGTCTTCGTCGGCCTGATGATCCCGCACCTCGTACGGTTCTTCACCGGCCCGGACATGCGCTGGGTGCTGGCGTACTCGGCGGTCCTCTCGCCCGTCCTGCTGCTCGGCGCCGACGTCGTCGGACGGGTCGTCACCCGGCCCGCCGAACTCCAGGTCGGCATCGTCACCGCGCTGATCGGCGGCCCCGTCTTCATCCACCTCGTCCGGCGCAAGAGGATGGCCCAGCTGTGACCGTGACCGACGTACCCGACCTGCCCGGCGCACCCGTCGCGCCCGATGCGGTGCGCAGGGGCCGGAGCGGGCCACGCCCGGTGCGCCTGCCCGGCGGGCTGTCGCTGCGCGTGGAGCGGCGCGCGCTGGCCGTCGGGGCGCTGCTCCTGGCGCTCGTGGCGGCGACGGCCGTCCTGCTCATCGGCACGGGCGACTTCGACATCGCCCCCTGGGACGTCGTACGGACCCTGCTGGGCAACGGCACGCCGGCGCACGAGTTCATCGTCAACGACCTGCGGCTGCCGCGGGTCCTGGTCGGCCTCCTGGTGGGCGCGGCCCTCGGCATGGCGGGCGCCGTCTTCCAGTCCGTCTCGCGCAACCCGCTCGGCTCTCCGGACGTGCTCGGCTTCGGATACGGATCGGCCGTCGGCGCCCTGCTCGTCATCGTGCTGTTCCACGGCAGCGCCGGCGAGGTGGCCGCCGGGGCCCTCGTGGGCGGGCTGGTGGCGGGAATCGCCGTGTACCTGCTCGCGTACAAGCAGGGCATCCAGGGCTACCGGCTGGTCCTCGTCGGCATCGGCGCCTCCGCGATGCTGACCGCCGTCATCCAGTACCTGCTGACGAAGGCGCAGCTCGTCGAGGCCACCCGCGCCATGGTCTGGCTGACCGGCTCGCTGGCCGGGCGGGACTGGGCGCAGGTCTGGCCACTGCTCGCGACCTGCGCGGTGCTGTTCCCGCTGGTCCTCGGCCGGAGCCGGGCCCTGCGGATGATCGAGATGGGCGACGACGCGGCGTACGCCGTCGGGGTGCGGGTGGAACGGACCCGGCTGCTGCTGATGGTGGCGGCGATCCTGCTCACCACCGCGGCCAGCGCCGCGGCCGGGCCGATCAGTTTCGTCGCGCTGGCCGCGCCGCAGCTCGCGCGCCGGCTGACCCGCTCGTCCGGGGCGTGCCTGCTGACCGGGGCGCTGATGGGCGCGCTCCTGCTGCTGGTGTCCGACTGGGCCGCGCAGCGGGCCTTCGGCGCGGACCAGTTGCCGGTGGGGGTGGTGACGGGGCTGGTCGGCGGCTGCTACCTGCTCTGGCTGCTCGTCACCGAGCGCAAGGCGGGCCGCATATGAACGACCGGAGCAGTGCGAACGACCAGAGGAGCAGGCAAGTGCAGCGGCTGACCACGGAGAACGTGACCCTCGGCTACGACCAGCGGGTCATCGCCGAGAACCTCTCGGTGGAGATCCCCGACCACTCCTTCACCGTGATCGTCGGCCCCAACGCCTGCGGGAAGTCCACCCTGCTGCGGGCGCTGTCGCGGATGCTGAAGCCGACGGCGGGGCGGGTGCTGCTGGACGGTCAGGTCATCGGGTCGATGCCGGCGAAGAAGGTGGCCAGGACGCTGGGTCTGCTGCCGCAGTCCTCGATCGCCCCCGACGGGATCACCGTGGCGGACCTGGTCTCGCGGGGCCGCTACCCGCACCAGGGGCTGCTGCGGCAGTGGTCTGCGGACGACGAGCGGATCGTGGAGGAGTCGATGGCCTCCACCGGGGTCGCCGAGCTCGCGGACCGGGCCGTGGACGAGCTGTCCGGAGGGCAGCGCCAGCGGGTGTGGATCGCGATGGCGCTGGCGCAGCAGACCCCGCTGCTGCTGCTGGACGAGCCGACGACCTACCTGGACATCCAGCACCAGATCGAGGTGCTCGACCTCTGCGCGGAGCTGCACGAGGAGCGGGGGCGCACGCTGGTCGCCGTGCTCCACGATCTGAACCACGCGGCGCGCTACGCCACCCACCTGATCGCGATGCGGGACGGGAAGGTCGTCGCCGAGGGGCCGCCGGGCGAGGTGGTGACGGCGGAGCTGGTGGAGCGGGTGTTCGGGCTGCGGTGCCAGGTCATCCCCGACCCGGAGACGGGGACCCCGCTGGTGATTCCCGCGGCGCGGGCCGCTCGCGCGGTGGCTCGCGCCGGGTAGGCCGGTGCGGCGCCGCTTCCCGGGGCTAGCCCCGGGCCCTGGGCCTCGAACGCCGGCGGGGCTGGATGTGCCCGGTGCCGCTTGAGGCACGAGCCCCGGCGGGGCTGGACGAGGCCCCGGCGGTGCCCGACACGCGCCGGGGTGCGGGGCGGGCGCCGGGTCCTACGCGGCGGGCGGTGTCAGAGCAGGCTCTTGAGGCGGAGCAGGTCGCGGAAGCCCGCTTCCAGGCGGATGCGGCCCGAGGCCCAGGCCTTGGGGAACTTCAGGTCGCCGGCGACCAGGGACACCAGGTCGTCGCCGGTCATCGCGAGCCGGATCTCGGCCTTGGCGGACGGCGGGCCCGCCGCCACCGCGTCCACGCGGATCCGGCCTCCGTCGAGGCGGCCCGTGAAGGTCCGGTCCAGGTCGGTGATGTGGCAGCTCAGCGAGCGGTCGAGCGCGGTCGCACCGCGCACGTCGCCTTCGGCCCGCGCCAGGTTGTCGGAGAGTTGGTCGAGTGCCGCACGGCACTCCTCGATCGTAGCCATCGTGATCCCGACCGTACCGCAGAGCCGTGCGCGGTCGCGGGCGCCCTACGCGGTAGCGTCGGGGGCATGAGCGAAGAAGCGCCCGATGCGGTCCAGGAGCCCGGCGGAGCCCCGGACGAAGCCCCGGACGCGCCCGCCGGGCCGGCCGCGCTGGGACTCGTACGCACTCCCACCGGGCACGCCGGGGCGGACGCCGCGCTGGAGCGGCTGGCGGACGTGGACCACCTCCCGGCGGACGGACACGTCGAGGTGTACGAGGATGTGCACAGGGGGCTGCGCTCCGCGCTGACCGCGCTGGACGCGCCGATCGGCCCCCGTCCGTACGAAAACAGGAGCTGAACCGATCGTGGCAGGAGTGGCACGCCGCCGCCTGGACGCCGAACTGGTACGCCGCAGCATGGCCCGCTCGCGCGAGCACGCCGCGCAGCTGATCGCCGCCGGCCGGGTGACCGTGGGCGGCAACACGGCGACGAAGCCGGCCACCCAGGTCGAGACCAGCGCGGCCCTCGTCGTCCTCAAGGACGACAGCGACCCCGACTACGTCTCCCGGGGCGGCCACAAGCTGGCGGGGGCGCTCGCGGCCTTCCAGCCCCAGGGGCTGCGCGTGGAGGGCCGGCGGGCGCTGGACGCGGGCGCCTCGACCGGCGGGTTCACGGACGTGCTGCTGCGCGCCGGGGTGGACCACGTGATGGCCGTGGACGTCGGCTACGGGCAGCTCGCCTGGTCCCTGCAGAGCGACGACCGGGTCACCGTCAAGGACCGCACCAACGTGCGCGAGCTCACGGTGGAGCTGATCGACGGGGTGCCCGTGGACCTGGTCGTCGGTGATCTGTCCTTCATCTCGATCGGTCTGGTGCTGCCCGCGCTCGTACGCTGCTGCGCGCCCGACGCGGATCTGGTGCTGATGGTCAAGCCGCAGTTCGAGGTCGGCAAGGACCGGCTCGGCAGCGGTGGCGTGGTGCGCAGTACGGAGCTGCGCGCCGAAGCCGTGCGGGACGTCGCGGCGCAGGCCTGGAAGCTGGGCCTGGGGGTGCTCGGGGTGACCGCGAGCCCGCTCCCGGGCCCCTCGGGCAACGTCGAGTATTTTCTGTGGCTGCGGGCGGGGGCACCGGCACTCGACCCGGCGGATGTTGACCGTGCAGTGGCGGAGGGGCCGCAGTGAGTGATCTTTCGGGGGACCCGGCACAGCCGGGGAAGTCAGGGAAGTCAGAGGGAACGGGGAAGCGGACCGTCTTCCTGCTCGCGCACACCGGGCGGCCCGCTGCCATTCGCAGCGCCGAGCTGGTGGTGCAGGGACTGCTGCGCAGCGGGCTGGGCGTACGGGTGCTGCGGCACGAGGCGGTGGACCTGCCGCTGCCGCCCGAGGTGGAGCTGGTGGCCGAGTCCGAGTGCACCCCGGAGGTGCTCGACGGGTGCGAGCTGCTGATCGTGCTCGGCGGCGACGGGACGCTGCTGCGGGGCGCGGAGTTCGCGCGCGGCTCCGGGGTGCCGATGCTCGGCGTCAACCTGGGCCGGGTGGGCTTCCTCGCGGAGGCGGAACGGGACGACCTGGACAAGGTCGTGGACCGGGTCGTGACGCGGGAGTACGAGGTCGAGGAGCGGATGACCCTCGACGTGATCGTACGGACCAACGGGGACGTGGTGCACCGGGACTGGGCGCTGAACGAGGCGGCCGTCCAGAAGGTGTCCCCGGAGCGGATGCTGGAGGTGGTCCTGGAGATCGACGGGCGCCCGGTGTCCGGCTTCGGCTGTGACGGGATCGTCTGCGCGACCCCGACGGGCTCGACGGCGTACGCCTTCTCGGCCGGCGGGCCGGTGGTCTGGCCGGAGGTGGAGGCGCTGCTGATGGTGCCGATCAGCGCGCACGCGCTGTTCGCGAAGCCGCTGGTGACCTCGCCGGACTCGGTGCTGGCCGTGGAGGTGCAGACCGGTACCCCGCACGGGGTGCTGTGGTGCGACGGACGGCGGACGGTGGAGCTGCCGGCCGGGGCCCGGGTGGAGGTCCGGCGGGGCACGGTGCCGGTGCGGCTCGCCCGGCTGCACCACGCGTCGTTCACCGACCGGCTCGTCGCGAAGTTCGCGCTGCCGGTGTCGGGATGGCGGGGGGCTCCGCACTAGCCCGGCACGAGTCCCGTACTTGTTCCGCACGGGTGCGGGGTCGGGTGCGGGGCCGGCGGACCGGGTCTCTCGCCGCCCTGCACGGGTTCTGTGCACCGCGCGTACGTAAATAGTATGATTGTTCGAGTCGGTTCGGGCGGGTGACGTCACATGGCACCCATGAAACCTCGGTATCGTCGTCCCGTGCTTGAGGAGATGCGGATACGGTCGCTCGGGGTCATCGACGACGCAGTGGTCGAGCTGTCACCCGGTTTCACCGCGGTGACCGGCGAGACCGGCGCGGGCAAGACCATGGTCGTCACCAGCCTCGGGCTGCTGCTCGGCGGGCGCGCCGACCCCGCGCTGGTGCGGATCGGTGCCAAGGCGGCGGTCGTCGAAGGGCGCATCGTCATGCGCCCGGACGCCCCCGCCGCGCTGCGCGCCGAGGAGGCCGGAGCCGAGCTCGACGACGGCGCCCTGCTGATCAGCCGGACCGTTTCCGCCGAGGGCCGCTCGCGCGCCCACGTCGGCGGCCGCTCCGTGCCCGTCGGGCTGCTCGCCGAACTCGCCGACGACCTCGTCGCCGTCCACGGCCAGACCGACCAGCAGGGCCTGCTCCGGCCGGCCCGCCAGCGCCAGGCCCTCGACCGGTACGCGGGCGACGCCGTCGCCGTCCCGCTGGAGAAGTACGCCGCCGCCCACCGCAGGCTGCGCGCCGTCGCCGGCGAGCTGGAGGAGATCACCACCCGGGCCCGGGAACGGGCCCAGGAGGCCGATCTGCTGCGCTTCGGGCTCGACGAGATCGCCGCCGTGGAACCCCTCTCCGGCGAGGACACCGAGCTGGCGGCCGAGGCGGAGCGCCTCGGGCACGCCGAATCCCTGTCCTCGGCCGCCCAGGTCGCGCACGCGGCCCTCGCCGGCAACGTCGAGGACCCCGAGGGCGTCGACGCGGGCGCGCTCGTCGCCGGGGCGCACCGCGCACTGGAATCCGTACGCTCCCACGACCCGGCGCTCGGCGCGCTCGCCGAGCGGATCGGGGAACTGGGCATCCTGCTCGGGGACGTCGCCGGGGAACTCGCCGGCTACGCGGACGACCTGGACGCCGACCCGCTGCGGCTGGCGGCCGTGGAGGAACGGCGGGCGGCGCTGACCCAGCTGATCCGGAAGTACGGCTCCGGCGAGGGCGGAGTGGACTCCGTCCTGGAGTGGGCCGAACGCGGGTCCGTACGGCTGCTGGAGCTGGACGGGGACGACGAGCGGATCGGGGAGCTGACCGCGGAGCGGGACGGACTGCGGCTGGAACTCTCCGCACTGGCACAGGCGTTGACGGATGCGCGGAACGAGGCGGCGACCCGTTTCGCGTCGGCGGTCACCGAGGAGCTGGCCTCCCTGGCGATGCCGCACGCACGGGTCACCATCGACGTCCGGCAGACCGAGGACCCCGAGGGGGTCGAGGTCGGCGGGCGGCTCGTCGCGTACGGGCCCTCCGGCGCCGACGAGGTCGAACTGCTGCTGGCCCCGCACCCCGGCGCCCAGCCGAGGCCCATCGCCAAGGGCGCCTCGGGCGGTGAGCTGTCCCGGGTGATGCTCGCCGTCGAGGTCGTCTTCGCGGGCTCCGACCCGGTGCCGACGTACCTCTTCGACGAGGTCGACGCGGGCGTCGGCGGCAAGGCGGCCGTGGAGGTCGGGCGGCGGCTCGCGAAGCTGGCCAAGTCGGCGCAGGTGGTCGTCGTCACGCACCTCCCGCAGGTGGCGGCCTTCGCGGACCGGCAGCTGCTGGTGGAGAAGACCAACGACGGGTCCGTGACCCGCAGCGGCGTCACCGTCCTGGAGGGCGAGGCCCGGATCCGCGAGCTGTCGCGGATGCTGGCCGGGCACGAGGACTCGGCGTCGGCGCGGGCGCACGCGGAAGAGCTGCTGGAGGCGGCGCGGAGTCCGGAGTAGGGGGTTCCGTCGTCGCGAGGGTCAGCCGGCTGACCCTCGGATAGCCCGTGTGGGTGAGGATCGGGGGGTCGTGGCGTTATCTCACCCGGGATCCGTACCCGTATGGTCCCGGAACGCGCGTGCGGACTGGCATTCTGAGCGACGTCCCTGCCTTCCTCCCACACCCTGGAGCTTCGGCCCGTGAGCAGCTCCCCGGTCCCCGTCCCCGTCCTTCGCACCGTCCAGGTACTCGGCGGCGCGAGCGGTGGTGCGCACGTGCGGTCGCTGGCCACCGGGCTCGCCGCGCGCGGCGTACGGGTCACCGTGTGCGGGCCCGTCGAGACGGAGGGGGAGTACGACTTCACCGGCGCCGGGGCGCGGTTCACCCCGGACGCGGTGAGCGCCCTGCGGGCCGCCTGCTTCGAGGCCGACGTGGTGCACGCGCACGGCGTACGGGCCGGCATGCGGGCGGCGCTGGCCCTGCGCGGGCGGCGGGTCCCCCTGGTCGTGAGCTGGCACGGCGGCGGCCCCGGCAGCGGCCGCCTGAGCCTGCTGCTGGAACGGCACGTGGCGCGGGCCGCGGCGATCGTCCTCGGCGGTTCCTCGGCGCAGGTGGACCTGGCCCGGCTGCGGGGGGCGCGGGACGCGCGGCTGGCGGCGGTGGCGGTGGCGGTGGCTTCGGGGACCTCCGGGACCTCCGGCACCTCTCGCGCTGTGGACGCGCCCGACCACGGGAAGGTGCGGGCGGAACTCGGGGCCGTGGAGCGGCCGTTGATCATCGCGGTCGGGAGCCTGGTACCGCGGCGCGGGTACTCCCTCCTGCTGGACGCGGCGCGGGAGTGGCGGAACCTGGATCCGATGCCGCTGCTGGTGATCGCGGGGGAGGGTCCGATGCGGGGGGAGCTCGCGCGGCGCATCCAGGCGGAGCACCTGCCGGTGCGGCTGCTCGGGCAGCGGCGGGATGCCGCGCGGCTGCTGGCGGCGGCGGATGTCGCGGTGCTGCCGAGCCGGTGGGAGGCGCGGTCGCCGCTCGCGCAGGAGGCTCTGCGGTTGGGCGTGCCGTTGGTGGCGACGGCGGTGGGCGGGGTGCCGGAGCTGGTGGGGGCGGCGGGGGTGCTGGTGCCTTACGGCGACGCGGGGGCGCTGGCCGCTGCGGTGGCCGGGCTGCTGGCGGATCCCGCGCGGCGGGGGGAGCTGGTGGCGGCGGGGCGGGCCCAGGCCCTGACGTGGCCGTCGGAGGACGACACGGTGGCGCAGGTCCTGTCGGTGTACGACGAGCTGATGTCGCGCCGGCGGTAGCGCTCCGCTGGGGTGGCCCGGGTTTTGGCCGGCTGCGGGTGGGGGCCGGTGCCGGGGGCGGGGTGGGGTGTCGGCCTGGACTGCATGATTTAGGCGCCCTGGATCGAACGTTCGACAGTTGTGGCTTCCCGATGCGCCACAAATCACGCTCTACGTCCCGGCCAACACCCCACCCCCCCCCCCGCCCCCGCCCCGCCCGCACCCCACCCCACGCAGA
>NZ_JBSFDF010000091.1:0-14559 GCF_053593795.1 Streptomyces sp. NPDC002104
TGCCTATGGGCACGTCCACCTCGAAATACGGCAACGGCATGGCGCCCGGCCCCTTCTTCGTGTGTTCCTGCGTTCTTGCGTACGTGCCTTCGTGGGGAACGCCCGCCGGTCAGCCGGCGGCAGCGGCGCCCTGGCGCTCCAGGGCGTTGAGGCGCAGGTCGAGCAGGGCCATCAGCACCGGGGGCTCCAGGGCGTCCATCGGACGCAGGGTGACCTCGGCGGGCAGGAGCAGCGTGTCGGCGTGCGCGGTGACCGGACCGTAGCGGCCCACGGAGACGGAGTCCCTCTCACCGGTGCCCGACGGCTGGTTCTCGTAGCCGTACGGGACCGAGTGCACGAGCAGGTACCACGTGCCCGCCGGGATGTCGCGCAGATCGAAGGAGCCGGGGCCGTCCAGCACGGAGCAGCGGATGGGCTGGCCCTGCGGGACGGGGGTGGGGAAGAGGCCGAGGAAGCAGTAGCCGGGATCGCGGTCCGCGGGGAAGACGATCCGCCCGCGCAGGGTGCTGCGCGTGGTGACGTCCTTGCCCGCCGGATCGGTCTCGATGCCCGGTGCGTATCCGCCCAATTCCCGGAACATGCTCGGAGAAACGCCGACACAGGACTTGAAACGCGAGCTGAAGGTGCCCACGCTGCTGTATCCGACCTGGCTGCTGATGTCCGCGACGCTGAATTTCGTGTCGACCAGGAGACGCTTTGCTTCCTGAAGTCGCAAAGCCGACAGAAAGCGCCCCGGCGACGTTCCGGTCACATCCCTGAATACGCGGGTGAAATGGAACTTGCTGAACATAGCGGTACGCGCCATGTCGTCGATCGTCAAATCCTGACCGAGGTTGACGTGCATATCATTGATCACCCGGTGGACAGCGCTCTCAATGGCGGTGGAGGTCACCGTTTCTCCCTGTCGTTGAGTAATGGCGATGCGATGTCCCGGTTACTTCCGGGATTCAGGAGCTGTCTGTGTATGGACGGCCCCGGCGGCCCCCGCGGCCCCGGCGGCGTCCGTCAGCCGGCGGCTGGCCAGTTCCTCCGCGAACCTGCGCCACGCGTGGGAGCACTGGAGCGCGAGCTCCGCCACGGTGGCCGTGGAGTGCGGCGGGACGGAGCCCAGCTGCTGGCGCCAGGCGTCGTCCAGGACGAAGTGGGTGTGGAGCCAGCGCAGGAACTGCCGTCCCGACTCCGAGTGCCGCAGGGACGGATCACTCGTGAGCCCGCGCAGCAGTTCCAGCGAGGTCCGGGTCCGTCCGGCGCCCGCGGGAGCCGGGCCGGGTCTCCTGGCTGGTACGGCGACCGGGCCGGGTACGGGGTCCGGGGCGTCCGGGGCGTGTGTGCGCGCGGTCGCGGCCGGGCCGCGCGCCGGGGCGGCCGGTGCGGCGCCGCGGCGCGGTGAGGGAATCGGCGCCTCGCCGCGCAGCAGTCGTTGACGCACGTCGTGAGCGGTGCCGAGGGACAGACCGGTCTCCTTGACGATCGCCCGCAGGGGCAGATCGGGGCGGCTGGTCATCAGTTCGGCGGCGCGGATGCGCTCCGCGGTGCGGTCCAGGGGGTGGGCCTTGCCGTCGGTGCCGATCCGTGTGTTCGACTGCCGGGCGTCCTCGGTTGAACTGCGGCGGATGGCCGCGACGGTCTTCGCGTCGAGCCCGGTGTGGGTGGCCACGGCCCGGTCGGACAGGTCGGCGTGCGAGTGCAGGATGCGCTCCGCGGCCGCCTTGCGTTCCGGCGTGGACAGGGGCAGCCCGTGGGCGACGTTCGCGGAGACCGAGCGCAGGAAGGAATCCGCCTCGGGACCGTCGAAGTAGTGGACGTCGACACTGTCCAGACCGCGCAGCGCGGCGGCCGCCACCCGGTGCGAACCGTCGATGATCCGCATCGTGGGCCGGTGGACGAGTATCGGGGGCAAAGATGCCTGTATTTCCGCGAGCCGCTGCACGTGGCTCTTGTCCACACCCGCGAGCCGGGGCGAATCCGCCGACAGCAGGACGTCGATGCGGACCCTGTGGGTGAGATTCGTGGCCAGCTCCAGACTTCTGTCCGTGCTTTCCAACTTCTCCCCCTGTTCGACTCGAGGCGCGCACCGTGGCAAGCCGTTCCGGTTACCGCTGAAGGGGCCGGTAACTGCGGGAAAACTGGACGTCTGGAGAACGATAACCGGACGACCGTTTTTCTCGTGAGCCGAGGGTCGGTGAAGCTGCCACTTCGCCTAGTTTCATGAAGCAACTCATTGTTCGGTGAACTGGGCACCCGGTTGGTTGTTTGAAACCACTGTGCAGATCTACCTTCATCTCACGCCAACAGGAAAAGCCGACAGAACGAAGGAGGACGAGATGCCGGCAGTGGAGGAAAGGGCCGAGCGCAGGGTCGAGATCGGACCCGACGCCGCTCTCACGCTCGAGGCCTACGCGGACACCATCGTCCCCGGCGAGAAGCGCTGGCCCGGAGACCGGGCCGTGGCCGGGGTCTCCACCGGCGGCGGCGCGGTTGCCGCCGGAGCCCTGGAGCTGCTGCGCTGGGACGCCACCGGCGTCCACGACGGCCTCGAGGACCTCGCCAACCTGGTCAACGACCACACCCGGGCCTACGCCGCGAAGCGGGAGCTGGCCCTGGACGGGACGGTGCCGCCCTTCGTGGCCCTCGACTACGAGGACCGGGTGCAGCTGATCGTCGAGCTGACCACTCCGGGACACCCGGAGAAGGACTTCTGGGTCCTGCTCTCCCTCTTCTGCAACATGGCCTTCGACTCGGCCGCGCACCTGCACACCGCCCAGGCCCTCGAAGACGGTCACCCGGGCCTGACGGCCATGGGCATCAGCAAGCCCGACGCCGACGGCCTGTGGCGATTCCAGGACTTCGGCTACGGCCGCCAGCTCGCCGAACTGCACCCCGACACGACCCCCTCCGGGAGCCCAGCATGAGCAACACCATCGAGAAGACGGACGTCCTGGTCATCGGGAGCGGCTTCGGTGGCGCCATCGCCGCCTACCACCTCGCCGCGGGCGGCGCGAAGGTCACGGTGCTGGAGCGCGGACCCTGGCTGGAGAGCAAGGACTTCGAGCACGACTACAAGCTCGGCTCCTCCTACACGAGGGCCTTCGACTTCGTCGTCGGCGACGGGATGAGCGTGCTGGGCGGCAACTGCGTCGGCGGCGGCAGCGTCGTCTACTTCGCGGCCATGCCCCGCGCCCCCAAGTTCGTCTTCGACCGCAAGGGAAGCATCGGCCGCCGCATGTGGCCGAAGGCGGTGAGCCGCGAGACCCTCGACCCGTGGTACGACCGGATCGAGGAGTCCCTCTCCGTCACCAAGCAGGAGTGGAGCGACGTCTCCTACGCAGGAGGTCTGTGGGCGGCGGCGTGCAACCACTCCGGTCGCACCGCCAACCCGCTCGCCGTGGCGATCGACAACTCCAAGTGCACCAACTGCAACTTCATGATGGCCGGATGCCGCTTCGAGGCGAAGCAGTCGCTCACGGTCAACTACCTCCCGGCCGCCATCGCCCACGGCGCGCAGATCCGCCCCCTGCACGAGGTGCAGTACATTGCGCGGACCCCCGAGGGCGACTACCGGGTCCACTACAACCTCGTGGACGAGGTCGACTACCGCCTGCAGAACGGCTCGGGCGTCATCGAGGCGAAGATCGTCGTGATGGCGGCCGGAGCGGCGGCCACGCCCGTCATCCTCCAGCGCAGCGAGGCCCACCTCGGTACCATGCCGCACGCCGTCGGACGCTACTTCTCCGGCAACGGCGAGCGCCTCAACACCGCCATCCTCAACGAGGACAAGGTCGCCGAGATCCTCGGACTGTCCCGCGGCGACGGCGAGCTGCCCTACGGGGCCAACGCCATCGGCAAGGGCCCGACCGTGGCCAGCTGGGACAAGCTCGACGGCTCCCTGCCCGAGTACTCCCGCTACTCCCTGGAGCAGCTCTACTTCCCGCCGGGCCTGGGCACGATCCTCGCCCAGAAGCCCGACGCCACCGGTCCGACCTGGTTCGGACGGGAGAAGAAGGAGATCCTCAAGAACTGGAAGTCCTGGCTCACGATCTTCTCGATGACCGAGGACGACAACGAGGGGGTCTTCGGCCCGCCGCCGGCCACCGGCAACGCCCACCGCATCTCCCAGCAGATGCTCGGCCGGGGCAACCTCTCGTACAAGCCGACCGAGAACACCTGGCACGGCTGGAACCAGTCCGACGCCGAAGTGAAGGAGATCATGGAGAAGGACGGCCTCGCCAAGGTGATGCCGTGGACCAACGACCTCGTCGGTGCCTACACCGTGCACCCGCTGGCCTCCTGCCGCATGGGTGACGACCCCAACACCTCGGCGCTCGACGACACCAACGAACTGCGCGGCCACGCCGGAATCTTCGTCACCGACGGCTCCGCCGTCCCCGGCGCCCTGACCGTCAACCCGGCCATGACCATCGCGGCCGTCGCCGAGCGCGCCGTCCCCGGCATCGTGGCCGCGGCCCAGCGCAGGGGTGTGGCGGTGACCTACGGAGCCCCGGCCCCGACCGGCTTCAAGAGCGGCCGCAAGGGAGTCCTTCCCCTCCTGCCCCAGCTGGCTCGGGTCTAGCCGCTCAGCCCCGCCCGGGGGGCGTTTCCAGCGCCGACTGGTGAGTTGCTTCACAGGACTCGCAAGATCCGCAGGCCTGTAAGACCCGCGAGACCCGCGAGACCTGCAAGACCCAGAAGGTTCAGAAGACTCAGCACGCCCACTTGGTTGCTTCACGAGACTTTGCACGTCAAATCAGTTGCTTCACACAACCCATCGCGCAACACCCCATCACGAAAGTGAGTACGACATGTCGCTCAACGACGTACTGAAGGTCCTGTCCGCCGACATCGACGAGGTCTCCAACCTGGTCCAGGGCATCGACGAGGCCGACTGGGCCAAGCCGACCCCGGCGCCCGGCTGGAGCATCGCCGACCAGGTCGCCCACCTGACCTTCATCTTCCGTCTCGCCAAGACCGCGGCCGCCGACCCGGACACCTTCAAGGGCATCGCGGCCAAGGCCTCGCAGAACTTCGACGGCGCGGTCAACGCGGCCCTCCAGCAGTTCAACGGCTTCCCGCCCAAGGAACTGCTCGCCCGCTTCCGCAGCGAGGGCGAGGCCTCGGTCGAGGCCCTGGCCGGTGTCCCCGAGAACTCGGTCGTGCCGTGGCTCGTCAACCCGCTGCCGCCGCACGTCCTCGCCTCGGCCGGAATCATGGAGCTCTTCGGCCACGGCCAGGACATCGCCGATGCCCTCGGCGTGCGCCGCGAGCCCACCGAGCGGCTCCGCCCGCTGGTCCAGTTCGCCGTCCTGACCCGTGACTTCGGCTACCTGTCCCACGGCCTGACCGCACCCGCCGAGCCCTTCCGCTTCGAACTGACCTCCCCGGCCGGCGAGGTGTGGACCTTCGGCCCCGAGGACGCCACCCAGAAGATCACCGGTCCCGTCCACGACTTCTGCCTCCTGGTGACCCGCCGCCGCCACCGCGACGACCTCGCCCTGATCGCCACCGGCGAAGAGGCCGACCGCTGGCTCGACATCGCGCAGGCCTACCGCGGCCCCGCCGGCGAGGGGCGCACCCCGGGCCAGTTCGCGGACCAGTGCTGCGACTGACCGGGCTCCCGGCCACGAGCCGGGTCCCCCGACAGCCGCTCGTCCCCGCCCCCGGGGACCAGCCCGAAGCCATCGCCCGAAGCCCACCAGGAGAGACCATGACCAGCACGCCCCTGCGCAGCGTCACCGTGATCGGCTGCGGGCCGACCGGCACTTCGATCGCCCTCGCCCTGACCCGCGCCGGGGTCGACGTAGCCCTCGACGACAGCGACCCGCGGGCGCTGGACCGGGCCCTGAGGGCCGGAGCCGGCACCCTGCTCCTCCCGGGGGACCGGCCCGCCGACGTCGTGGTCGTGGCCACCGGACCCGACACCGCCGCCGACGTCCTCTACGAGGCGCAGGCCCGCGGACTCGGCCGCGCCTACACGGACCTGCACGGGACCGAGGAGCCGATGTGGCAGGAGATCCTGCTGCGGGGCTGCGACCGGTTCGCCTACGTCCCCGGCCGCCCGCCGGGTGCTCCGCGGACCGCGGCGCACGGGGCCGCCTCGGCCGACCGCTTCGAGGGCCGCCCGTGGCTCCTGGTCCCCGTCCCCGCCACCCCGCCCGAGGCACTGGCCGCCGTACGGGAACTCGTCGCCCTCTGCGGCGCGATCCGCCACCAGCCGCCGGCCGCCGCTCCCTCCCGGAGCACCACCATCTGCGCCCGTCAGGTGACCCCCCCGTCCGTCGCTCAGCAGAGGAGCTGACCACCGTGTACGCACAGCCCGGACTGCTGAGGATCATGCGCGAGGACCTGGAGGTCGTCGTGGCCCGCGACCCGTCTGTCGAGAGCCTCTGGGAGGCCCTGCTCCACCCCGCGCTGCCGGCCCTGTGGACCCACCGCGTGGCCCACGGCCTCTACCGCCGGGGTCTGCGTACCGCCGCCCGCCTCATGTCCCGCGCCGCTCGCCGGCGCACCGGGGTCGAGATCCACCCCGGTGCCGTCCTCGGCCGCCGCGTCTTCATCGACCACGGAGCCTCGGTGGTGATCGGCCAGACCGCCCGGGTCGGGAACGACGTGACGATCTTCCAGCAGGTCACCCTCGGCGCCATCGGCTGGTGGAGCGACAACACGCTTCCCGCCGGACGCCGCCGCCATCCCTCGATCGGCGACGGAGTGGTCCTCGGGGCCAACGCGACGGTGCTGGGCCCGGTCACCGTCGGAGAGCGGGCGCTGATCGGAGCCATGGCCACCGTCACCGAGGACATCGCCCCCGGCGGCCGGGTCTACGGCCCGCGCTCGGTGGTCAAGCCCGCGGCCCTGCCCGCCCCCGTCCGCCTCCTCGCCGAGGCCTCCTCGTGGTGACCGCCACGGTGCTCGCCGCCCACCGCCCCTTCCCCGCAGCCCCCGCCGCCGTACCCCAGCACAGGAGCCCCGCCGTGACCACCGCGACCGCCCCCGCAGACAGCCGCATCGCCGCCGGAGTCGAGGAACTCATCGGCAACACCCCGTTGGTGCGCCTCGCCGTCGCGGACGCCGGCCCCTCGGTACGGGTCCTGGCCAAGCTGGAGTCGGCCAACCCGTACGCCAGCGCCAAGGACCGGGCCGCCCTGTACATGATCCGGGCCGCCGAACAGCGCGGAGATCTGGTCCCCGGCGGTACGGTGATCGAAGCCACCTCGGGAAACACCGGCATCACGCTGGCCGCGCTCAGCGCCGTACGCGGCTACCGCTGCGTCGTCGTCCTGCCGGACAACGCGACCAGTGAGCGGATCGGCCTGCTGGGCGCGCTCGGCGCCGAAGTAGTGCACACCCCGGCCGCCGGGGGCTTCGCGGCCGCGATCGCCAGGGCCGAGGAGATCGAGGCCGCCACCCCCGGCTCCTGGTACATGCGCCAGCACGACAACCCCGACAACGTCCGCGCGCACTACGAGACCACCGGACCGGAGATCTGGGCCGACACCGGCGGCCGGGTCGACGTGCTGGTCGCCGGGGTCGGCACCGGCGGCACCCTGACCGGCGCGGGCCGCTACCTGCGCGAGCAGAACCCGGACCTGGAGGTCGTCGCGGTGGAACCGGAGAACTCCCCGGTGCTCTCCCAGGGCTACTCGGGGGCGCACCGCATCCCCGGCCTCAACGGCGGCTTCGTCTCACCCGTCACCGACATCTCGCTCATCGACCGCGTCCTGACCTGCCCCGACGAGGCCGCCCTCACCACCGCCCGGGCGCTCCTTCGTGAGCAGGGCCTCTTCGCCGGGCTCTCCTCCGGAGCCGCCGCCTTCGCCGCCTCCGAGCTCGCCCGCCGTCCCGAGTACGCCGGCAAGACCATCGTCACGATCCTGCCCGACACCGGGGAGCGGTACGTGAGCATCTGGAACGAGAGGACCACCTCATGACCACCACCCTGGTTCTGCACCGCGGATCCTTGCGCGCCAACCCCTACGACCAGTGGCTGGAGGGGCACGACTCGAAGATCGTCCTGCTCGGCTCGGCGCAGCAACTGGCCCTGCACGGGGAGGAGCTGCCCACCGGGGCGCCGTACCTGCACGCCGAGGCGCTGCCCGACTACGACGCCGGGCCGGGCGTCGCCGAGCGGGCCGCCGAGCTGATCCGCGAGTTCGGGGTGACGGACATCATCGCCACCCAGGAGTTCGACATCGAGCGGGCGGCGGTGCTGCGCGAGCGGTTCGGCCTGCCGGGACAGCGCCCGGACTCCGCGGTCGTCTACCGCGACAAGTGGGCGATGAAGTGCGCCGCCGTGGCGGCGGGAATCCCGGTCGCCGAGCACGCCCTGCTGACCGGCCCCGAGGACCTCGACCGGTTCGTCGCCGCCCACGGGCTGCCTGCGGTGGTCAAGCCCCGTCGCGGCGCCCTCTCCGTGGGCGTGGCCATCCTGCGCACGCGGGCGGAGCTGGACGAATGGAGCGCCGGGGCCGAACTCACCGATGAGCACGGCGAGCCGCGATGGCTCGTGGAGGCGTACGTGGAGGGCTCGATGTGCCACGTCGACGGGACCGTGCTCGACGGCGGGATAGCCACCCTGTGGCCCTCCCAGTACACCTACGTGCTCGCCGACTTCCGGGACCGCAAGGGCCGGGTGGACATCGCGCTCGACACCGCCGATCCGCTGGCCCGGCGCCTGTCGGAGTTCGGCGAGAAGGTGCTGGCCGCCTTCGGCGGGCCCGAGCACTTCGCCTTCCACATCGAGGTGTTCGTCACCCCCGAAGGCGAACTGGTGCTGTGCGAGGCGGCCTCCAGGGCCGGCGGGGCCGGCGTCCGCGATGTCCAGCGAGCCCTGTTCGGCTTCGATCCGATGGAGTACCCGGTACGCCGCCAGCTCGGGCTGCCGGTGGAGCGCGGGCCGCGCCGCGACCCGTCGCGCATCGCCGGGCAGCTGCTCTTCACCAAGCGCCCCGGGGTCCTGGGCGCCCTGCCCGACCCGGAGCGGATGCCGCCCGGCGTGCTCAAGTACCAGACCTTCGCGCAGGTCGGAGATCAGGTGGCGGACGCCTCGCACTCCGGCGACTTCCTGGCGGCCTTCATCGTGACGGGCGCCGACCGCGCCGACTGCGAGGCGCGGATCCGCGAGGTGGAGCGCTGGTTCACGGCCGGTCTCGCCATCGGCTGACACGCGGCTGGCGGCGGCCCCGGCGCCCGCGGACAGGGCCCCAGCAATCTCGGAGTTGGTCAAGTAGCAGTGAGGGCGAAGTCTGGGGACCACTTGACCAGGTCCGCCGGGAAGCCGTTTCCTCCCCGCGGGCCACCCGGCCCCCTGGAAGAAGGAACACGCGTGACGACTCTGCTCGCGGAACCAACCACCCCCACCCTCGCCTGCCACTTCGACACAGCGGTCCCCGGCCCCGGCGCGGCCCCGGCCGGGACGGCCGTGCTCGGCCGCACCGCCTACGTCCGCCGCGCCCCCGGGACCTCGCTCCACGACGGCGCGCCGCTGCTCGGAACCTGCCTGGCCGCGCCGGGCCTGCCGGAATTCACCGAGGTCTGGACGACGCTGCGCGAGGTGCGCCCGGGCCGCGAGGGAGCCCTGGTCTACGCCGAGGACGGCGAGTACCTCTTCTGCGCGACCCGCGTCGAGGAGCAGGGGACCTACCGCGACGCGGTCCACGCGACCTACGACGCCGCGCTCGGCCTCGCCCACCGGCTCGGCTACGGCGAACTGGTGCGCATGTGGAACTTCGTCGGCGCCGTCACCGGGCACAACGCCGAAGGCACCGAGAACTACCGGGACTTCTGCGAGGGCCGCGCCCGCGCCTTCGAGAGCTGGGGGGACCGGATCGCGGGCATGCCCGCCGCCACCGCCGTCGGCGCCCTGCGGCCGGGCATCGACATCTCCTTCCTGGCCTGCCGGCCGGGGCGCACCACCCATCTGGAGAACCCCCGCCAGATCCCCGCCTACCGCTACGCGGAGCGGTACGGGCCGAAGCCGCCCAGCTTCGCCCGCGCCACCCACCTCGCGGAGCCGGGCGGCGGCCGGGGCACGGTCTTCGTCTCCGGCACGGCGAGCATCATCGGTGAGGACACCGTCCACCCCGGCGACGCCGGACGCCAGTGCGAGGTGACCTTCGCCAACATCGAGGCCCTCGTCAGCCGCGAGAACCTGGCCCGGCACGGCATCGACTCCGGATTCGGGCTGCGGGACCTGGGCTCCGTCAAGGTGTACGTCCGCGACGCCGCCGATCTGCCGGTGGTCCGCTCCAAGTGCCAGGAGGCGTTCGGGGACCGTGCGGACATCGCCTACGTCCGCACCGACATCTGCCGTCCCGAGCTGCTCGTCGAGATCGAGGGAGTCTGCCGGTGACCGCCCCCGCACTCGCCCCCGCATCCGCCGCGCCCCGCGGACGTACGTCCCGCAGCGGCAACCTCGTGGAGCTCCTGGAGGACACCGCCCGTCTCCTCGGCCGCACCGGGCACACCGCCTACGTCACCGACGGCGGCGGCCACAGCTTCGGGGAGGTCTACCGCGGCGCGGCCCGGGCGGCCGCCGCGTACACCGCCCACGGGCTGGTCCCCGGGGACCGGATCCTGCTCGCCCTGCCCGACGGGACCGACTTCGTCCACGCGTTCCTCGGCGCCCTGCGCATCGGCGCCGTCGCCGTGCCCGTCAACGCGATGCTCCACCCCGACGAGCTGCGCCGCGCCGCCGAGATCGCGGAGCCGGCGGCCGTGGTCAGCGGACCGGAGTTCACCTGGCTCGCCGAACCCCTCGGCCTGCCCGTCCTCGCACCGCATGAGCTGAGCGGCCCGGACGGAGCGGCGCCCCCGTACGCCGAGTGCACCCCGGACACGCCCGCCTTCGCGGCCTTCACCTCGGGCACCACCGGCGCCCCCAAGCTGTGCTTCCACACCCATGGCGACGCGCAGATCCTCGACGCGGCCGCGGGCGCGGCACTCGGCCTCGGCGCCGACGACGTGGCGTACTCGGTTCCGCGGATGAACTTCGCCTACGGCCTGGGCAATTCGCTGTTCTTCCCGCTGCTGCGCGGCTCCGCCACCGTGCTCACCTCCAGCCGTCTCGCGCCCGGCGACGCGCTGGAGGTACTGGAGAAGAACGGCGTGAGCGTCTTCTACAGCCAGCCCACCTTCTTCGCCCACATGCTCGCGCACCCCGACGCCCCCCGTGTCCTGGGCGGCCTGCGCCTGGCCGTGGTGGCCGGCGAGGTACTGCCGCGGTCGCTGGAGCGCCGGCTGCGCGCGATCCTCGGGGAGCGCCTGGTCAACGTGTACGGGACGACCGAGATCGGGCACGCCCTGCTCGCCAACAGGGACGGCTCCGCACGCGAGTTCACCCTCGGCCGGGTGCTCGCGCCCTACCGGGCCCGGGTGGTCGGGGAGGACGGCGGCGAGCTCCCGCCCGGCACCGAGGGGCGCCTGGAACTGTCCGGCCCCACCATCGGCCCCGGCGTCGCCCGCGGCGGCGACGCTCCGCTGCGGCTCGCCGCGGACGAGTGGTACTCCACGAGTGACGCGGCCACCGTCGACGCGGACGGCTTCGTCACGGTCCACGGCCGTCTCGACGACGTGGAGATCGTGGCGGGCATCAACGTGCACCCGGCCGACACCGAGGACATCCTCATGGCCCACCCGGCCGTGAAGGAGGCGGCCGTCTGCTCGGTGCGCCGTGCCTCCGGTGCCTCAGATCTCCGCGCGTTCGTCGTGCTGCGCGAGGGCGTCAGCGGGGAGCGGGCCGCCGCCGTGCCCGGGGAACTGCTCGCCGCCGCGCGCTCGGCGCTGACCTGGTACAAGGTCCCCCACGACGTGACCGTCCTCCCGTCCCTGCCCCGCAACCCGGTGGGCAAGCTGCTGCGCCGCGGCCTGCGGGCACTGGCCGCGAGGCAGCCGTAGGCCCCGCAATCCAGGAGATGCCCGGCCCCGGAGCGAGGTGTGAAGCTGCCGGGGCGCGCCCTGTGGGCGCTTCGAACGGGAGAGGGAGAAGTGCACATGAGCACTGATGTGGCCGTCGTCGAGAACACGCTCGAAACCATCTGGACGGAGATCCTCGGGGACCTCGCGGAGGACCAGAAGGACGCGACGTTCTTCGAGGCGGGCGGCGAGTCGATCTCGGCCACCCGCATCGTCTCGCGCATCGGGGAGGAGCTCGACATCGAGATCGAGGTCGGTGACATCTTCGAGGAGGACCCGAACCTGGAGTCCCTCATCCGCATCGTCAAGGCCCGCGCCGCCGGTTAGCAGCCGAGGCACGTGAGCGGAGCGGAGAAGGTGAACAGGTGGGTGAGCAGGTGATGGCAGCTCTGCGGCGGGTCGGACCCGACACGGCCCTCGACGACGTGGTGGAGATCCTGGACCGGGACGGCGGGGTGATCGTCGAGGACCTCGCCGACGCCGCCACCCTCAAGGGGCTGTGGGAGGACCTCGGTCCCGATCTGGAGGCCCGCGACTACAGCGGCGACTGGTACAACGGCACCCGCACCCGCCGGGTCTCCTCGATCTTCGCCCGTACCGCCCGCCTCACCCCGGTGGTCACACACCCGCTGTTCCTCGGAGCGGCACGCAGGATCATGCAGAAGCCCGTGCACGTGTGGATCGGCCGGTCGCGCACCGAGCTGGTCCCGACGGTGCAGATCAGCGGCACGCAGGCGATCCAGATCCACAAGGGCCAGGGCAAGCAGCCCCTGCACCGCGACGACGCGCTGCACCTGCGGCGCCACCCCGGCCCCACCAGCCGGCTCCAGCTGATGCTGGCCATGAGCGACTTCACCGCCGCCAACGGCGGCACGATGGTGATCCCGGGCAGCCACCACTGGGACGACGAGCGCGCCCCGCGCACCGAAGAGGCCCACCCGACCGAGATGCGGGCCGGGTCCGGCCTGATCTGGCTGGGCGGCGTCTACCACGGGGGCGGCAGCAACTCGACGGACACCCCGCGCACCGGCCTGACCATCGCCATCGACCTGGGCAACCTGCGCCAGGAGGAGAACCAGTACCTCGCCGTGCCGAGGGAAGCCGTACTGGCCTACCCCGAGGAGGTGCGGCGGCTGCTGGGCTACGACCGCTGCCCGCCGGGCCTGGGCTGGTACGAGATGGACGATCCGTACGTCGTCCTGGAGAGCGGCGGCCCGGCGTACGCACCGACCGATCCACAGACCACGCCACCTCGGGAGAACCCATGACGCAGCGCTGCCCCGTCGCACACACCCTGGACACCACCGGCCAGGACATCCACACCGAAGCCGCCGCGCTGCGCGCGCAGGGTCCCGCCGTCCAGGTGGAGCTGCCCGGCGGGGTCCTGGCCTGGTCGATCAACGACTACGCGACCGTGCGCAAGGTCCTGACCGACCCCATGGTCACCAAGAGCGCCCGCAACCACTGGCCGGACTTCATCGAGGGCCGGATCCGTCCGGACTGGGAGATGATCAGCTGGATCGCGATGGACAACATGGTCACCGCGTTCGGCAAGGACCACATCCGGCTGCGCCGGCTGGTCGGCAAGGCGTTCACCCCGCGCCGCACCGAGGCCGTCCGCCCGCTCATCGTCGGCCTCACCAACCACCTCCTGGACGCCCTGGCCTCTGTGGAGCCGGGCGAGAGCGTGGACCTGCGCGAGCGTTTCGCCTACCCGCTGCCCGCCATGCTCGTGGCCGAGCTGATCGGCATGGGCGAGGAGCAGCGCACGGCGACCGCGAAGGTCATCGACATGATGGTGGACACCACCGTCACCCCCGAGCAGGCCCAGGCCGTGCTGGCGAACTGGCGCGGAGCCATGGAGGAGCTGGTCGCGCAGAAGCGCGCCAACCCCGGTGAGGACATCACCAGCGACCTGATCGCCGCCCGCGACGAGGACGGCACGCGCCTGTCCGAGTCGGAGCTGTGCGACACGATCTTCGCGATCCTCGGCGCCGGCTCCGAGACCACCATCAACTTCTTCGACAACGCGATCACCGCGCTGCTCAGCAACCCCGACCAGCTCGCCCTCGTGCTGTCGGGCGAGGCCTCCTGGGACGACGTGATCGACGAGACGCTGCGCGTCGAGTCGCCGCTGGCCCACCTGCCGCTGCGCTACGCCGTCGAGGACATCGAGCTGGACGGAGTGACGATCCCCAAGGGCGACCCGATCCTCGTCAACTACAGCGGTGTCGGCCGCGACCCGAAGCTGCACGGCGAGAGCGCCTGCGAGTTCGACGTCACCCGCGCCGACAAGGAGCACCTGTCCTTCGGTTTCGGCCCCCACTACTGCCTGGGCGCGGGCATCGCCCGCCTGGTGGCGACGGTCGGCCTGTCCACCCTCTTCGAGCGGTTCCCCGGGCTCAGCCTCGCCGTGCCGGCCGCGGAGCTCCAGCCGCTCCCGACCTTCATCATGAACGGCCACCGCGCGCTGCCGGTGCGCCTGACGGCGGACGTGCTGTCGGGTGCCGGGGCCCGCTGATCGGACCCAGGGCCACCACGAAGAGCGGCGCCCCCCGGAGCAGGCCGTGTTCTACCCCTCTGAAACAAGACGGTTCCCCTAGTGGTACCGTTCGGCCCGTACTCGATGATCTTCCTGGAGGCTTTGATGGAGCA
>NZ_JBSFDF010000092.1:0-14211 GCF_053593795.1 Streptomyces sp. NPDC002104
GAAGCGCCCGCGCACGAGCGGCCCGTCTACGGGGCCCTGAACTTCCGCCGCAAGCAGGCCCAGGGCCCAGGGCCCAGGGCCCAGGGCCCAGGGCGCAGCAGGTGGCAGGGGACGAACCATGAGGCTGGAGGGACTGCGGTGACACGGATGGACGACCTCGTGGTGGTCGGAGCGGGGCCGTACGGGCTGTCGATCGCGGCCCACGCGGCCGGTGCGGGACTCGGGGTGCGGATCCTCGGGCGGCCCATGGCCTCCTGGCGGGACCACATGCCCGAGGGCATGTACCTCAAATCGGAGCCGTGGTCCTCCAACCTGTCGGCGCCGGGCGGGCGTTACACGCTGGCCGAGTACTGCGCGGGCCGCGGGATCTCCGCCGAACACGGAACTCCGCTGCCCATCGGGACGTTCAGCGCGTACGGGCTCTGGTTCGCCCGGCACGCGGCACCCCCGGTGGAGGAGGCGACCGTCACCGAAGTCACCCCGCAGGGCGGGGGTTTCCTGATCCGCACGGCCGAAGGCCCGCCGCTGCTCGCCCGGACGGTGGCGCTGGCCGTGGGGGTGATGCCGTTCGTCCGGTACCCCGAGGCACTGCGGGAGCTGCCCGCGGAGCACTACTCGCACAGCAGCGGCCACCGCGACCTGACCCGCTTCGCCGGCCAGGACGTCGCGGTGCTCGGCGCCGGGCAGGCGGCCCTGGAAACGGCGGCCCTGCTCGCGGAGAACGGGGCCCGGCCGTGCCTCGTGGCCCGGCGCTCCCGGCTGAACTGGAACACCGTCCCGCAGCCGCTGCGGCGGCCCCCGCTGCGCGCCCTGCGCGATCCGCACAGCGGCCTGGGCACCGGCTGGCGCAGCTGGGCTTGGTCGGAGCTGCCCTGGGCGGTGCGCAGGCTGCCCGCTCCCACCCGGGAGCGGATCGCGGCCACCGCGCTGGGCCCGGCCGGGGCCTGGTGGCTGCGGGAGCGGTTCGAGCAGCGGGTCCCGGTCCTGCTCGGGCACGGGCTGCGGCGGGCCGTCCCGGCGGGCGGGCGGGCCCGGCTCGGGCTGTGCACCGCGGCGGGGGAGTCCGTCGCGCTGGACGCCGCGCACGTGATCGCGGCGACCGGCTTCACCCCGGACCTGGCCCGGCTGGAGCTGCTCGACGCGGGGCTGCGGGCCGCGCTGGCCACCGTGGGGCGGAGCGGGACGCCGGAGCTGAGCGCCGGCTTCGAGTCCTCGTGGCCCGGGCTGTTCTTCGCGGGGCTGCTGACCGCTCCCTCATTCGGCCCTTCCATGCGATTCGTGCACGGTGCCGGCTTCACGGCGGGGAGACTGGTGTCAGGAGTCCGCAAGCGTCTGGGGGCCCGGAGCCCGCTGACGGGATCCACCGGTGCGCCCCGGACCGACCGGGCTCCGGCTGCCGGGCATAGAGCGTGAGAACCGGTCGTACGACGTGAGAGGTGTCGCGATGAGCGAGGAGCGCGCACAGGGCCGGGGCTGGGTGAGGATTCCGGCCAGCCGTGCGGAGCAGCCCGGTACGACGAGGGCGGCGCCCGCGCCGCCGTACGCGCCGTCGCCGTACGACCGGTCGCCGTACGCGCCGGACTCCTCACCGCAGGGCCCGTACCCGCAGGACCCGTACCCGCAGGGCCCGTACCCGCACGCCCAGCACGCGCGCGGGCAGCACGGGCAGCACGGGCAGACCCCGTATCCGCAGGCCCCGTACGACCCCACGATGATCTACCTCTCCCTCGTCAAGCGCTGGCAGGAGGCCGGACGCACCCTTCCGGGGCATCCTGACGAGGAGTGGGAGCGGCTCATTTCCCAGCCGTGCTGGCCCGGCCGTTAGGTGGTGTGAGTCTCGTGGCAGCGGCGGAGCGACGCGACAGCAGACCGGAGGGCCCCGGGAGCACGGGGGACGCCGGGACCTCCCGCAACCCTCCGAGCCCCCTCATCGGCCCGGGCGAGCGGCTCGCGCTCAACAGCATGGGCAGCTTCGAGTGGGACCTCGGCGCGGGCACCCTGGACATGGACGCGGCCGGGATGGCGGTCTTCGACCTGGACCCGGAGGACTTCGACCGCACCCCCGACAGCCTGGGCCTGCGGATCCCGATCGACGACTCCGCGCGGCTGCGGGACACCGTCCAGGGCGTCCTGGACGGCGGGGAGGAGACGTACGGCCAGTACTTCACGGTGCAGCGGCGCGACGGCCGCGACCAGTGGACGCACACCCAGGGCCGGGTCCTGCGGGACGAGCAGGGGCGCCCGGTGCGCATCGTCGGCATCGTGCGGGACGCGACGGCCGAGCTCGCCCACCTCACGGTGCTGCGCAAGCTGGAGTCGGCGCGCGCCCAGCAGGCGACGATCGTGCAGCGGACCACGGAGGCGCTGTCGCGGGCGGTGACCGTCGACGACGTGACGGCCACGCTGACGGGCGCCGGGGCGCTGGAACGGCTCGGCGTCGACGGGATGGCGCTGGGGCTGGTCGAGGGCGGCCACATCAAGATCATCGCGCTCAGCGGGGAATCCCTGGAGATCCTCAGCGAGCGCAAGTTCACCCGGCTGGACGGCTCGCTGCCACTGGCGCAGGCCGTGCTCAGCAGGAAGGCCCGATTCGTCACCTCGCTGACGGAGCTCGCGGGCGAGTTCCCGCTGCTCGCCGACTACCTGAACCGCATCCAGTACGACGCGGCCGCCTACCTCCCGCTCATCGCCCAGGCCGAGGCCATCGGCGGGCTGGTGCTCTTCTACCGGCGCCGCACCGAATTCAGCCCCGAGGAGCAGAACCTCTGCCTGGGCCTGGCGGGCATCGTCGCCCAGTCGCTCCAGCGGGCGCTCCTCTTCGACCAGGAGCGCGAGTTCGCCACCATGCTCCAGGCCGCCATGCTGCCGCGCCGGATCCCCGAGATCACCGGCGGGGAGATCGCGGTCCGCTACCACTCGGCCTGGAGCGGACGCGAGGTCGGCGGGGACTGGTACGACGTCATCGCCCTGCCCCGCGACCGCGTCGGCATCGTCGTGGGCGACGTACAGGGCCACGACACGCACGCCGCCGCCATCATGGGCCAGCTCCGCATCGCGCTGCGGGCCTACGCGGGCGAGGGCCATCCGCCCTCCACCGTGCTGGCGCGCGCCTCCCGCTTCCTGGCCGAGCTGGACACCGAACGCTTCGCGACCTGCATGTACGCGCAGGTGGACCTGGAGACCGGGGGCGTACGGGCGGTCCGCGCGGGCCACCTCGGACCGCTGATCCGGCACACGGACGGGCGAACGGGCTGGCCCAACGTGCGCGGCGGCCTGCCGCTGGGGCTGGCCACGGTCTTCGAGCAGGAGGAGTTCCCCGAGACCCGGCTCGACCTGGTGCCCGGCGAGACCCTGGTGCTGTGCACCGACGGGCTCGTCGAGGAACCGGGCACCGCCATCACCCAGGGCATGGACGCCCTGGCCCACGCGGTCCGCAGCGGCCCCCAGGAGGCCGGGGCGCTCGCCGACCACCTCTCGGACCGGCTGTGGGAGCGCTGGGGCTCCGGGGACGACGTGGCCCTGCTGGTGCTGCGCCGGGCGCCCGACCCGGGCACGCACCGGGCACCGCGCATCCACCAGTACGTCCACCAGGCGGACCCGGAGGGGCTCTCCGAGGCCCGCTACGCCCTGCGGCAGGCGCTGCGCGACTGGGGCATGCCGGAGCTCGCCGACGACGTGGAGCTGGCGGCGGGGGAGCTGCTGGTCAACGCCCTGCTGCACACCGACGGCGGAGCGGTGCTGACGATGGAGGTGCTGCCGGAGCCGGTCCGGCGGATCCGGCTGTGGGTCAAGGACCGCTCCAGCGTGTGGCCGCGGCGGCGCACCCCGGGGGAGTCGGCGACCACGGGGCGCGGGCTGCTGCTGGTGGACGCGCTGGCCACGCACTGGGGCGTGGAGTCCCGGGGCGACGGCAAGGCGGTGTGGTGCGAGTTCTCGGCGGCGGGCAGCGCGGTGCGCAACGCGCCGTGAAGGGGCGCCTCGCGTGCGGGCGGAACGTGACCGGACGCTCACGCCGAGTTGTGGCGCCGTGGGGGCGGGGTGATGATGCCGCCATGGAACGGTTTCTGTGGAACACGCAGTGCGCCGGCTGAGCAGGCGCGCGGTGACGGGCGTCCTGGCGCTGCTGCTGTGCGCGGCCGGGGCGGCGACGGCGGTGGACTGGTCGACCGGGCGTCCGGACACGGACCCCGGGTGCCAGACGGTGGCCTTCATGTCGATGACGGGCGAGGCGCCCGCGTGCCGGTAGCGGCGGCTACCGGCAGCGGCGTGGGCGCGCACCGCCGGCGCTGACTACCGGTGGTCGACCACCCGGACCGGGCGGGCGTCCTGCGCGACCGTGTCGACCGACCGGGGCAGCAGGCCGCCGCCGAAGCGGACCTCCTGGAGCTCGGCCTTGGCCAGTGCCTCGCCGGCGTGCACGGTCGGGGTGAGCCGGAGCGTGCCGTGGGCCGACCAGTCGTGCACCTCGCCGTCGCACCGGGCTTCGCCGCCGCCGATGCCGAGGCGGACGTCCTCCTGCTCGATGGTCGCCTTGATCTGAACCGCTCCCGAGGGTGACGGAGCGGTGCAGTGGTACTCACCGAAAAGGTGGATCGTGCCGTCGGGGGCGATGTGTGCTTCCGAAGATACGTAAATGTCACTGCCGCGCATTTCAGTGCCGTCGATCGCGGCATTCGCCGGGGCGGTGAATACCGCCGTGGCGCCCAGTGCGGCGAGTGCGGCCAAGGCCATGCGGGGGCCGGTCGTGGCCATCGTTCCTCCTGTTGGACGAGGGGTGCAAGGGGTTGCGGAATTCCGCCGGAACGCATTGTGCTGGCATATGGCGGTCAATGCGTTCCGCCGACTCGTGTCGGTGTGTGCAATTCCCCGCTCGGGCGCGTGAGACTGACGGGAATACGTCCCCGAAGATCCCCGAAGGGATCCCGCATGCGTCAGTCCGCTCTTGCCACGGCCGCCCTCCTCCCGTTCCTGCTGTTCGGTGCCACGGCCTGCTCCGGCGCCCCCGAAGGGGCCGCGCTCGCCCCGGCCGCGGCGCCCGCCGTGCCCGTGGACGACGGCGCGCCGGGCGTCGGCGACGACCCCGCGGCCGAGCGGGACGGGGTGGCGCGGGCCGCCTCGAAGGACGCCCATGTGGGTGACTCCGTACGGGTCAGGGGCCGGGAGGTCGGCCGCCACCTTCAGGTGGTCCTCGGTGCCTACGTCGACCCGGCGGTCAGCGTCGAGAAGAACTTCGCCCCGGCGGCCGGCAAGCGCTGGGTGGCCGCCTCGATGTCCTTCGTCAACGTCGGCGGAGCCTCGTACGGGGCTCTCGGGCGCATGTGGGCGCTCGACGGCGCGGGGCAGCGCCACCCGGTGGTGCCCACGGGCGAGCTCACCACCGGCAAACCGCTCGTCTTCGATTCCCTCTCGGTCGGTGAGCGGGCCGAAGGGTGGGTGGTGTTCGAAATCCCGGAAAACGCGCGCATCGTGCGTCTCCAGTACCAGGACGCGAACATGGTGGCGAATTCCGGAGGTGGATTCTGGGCGGTCTAGCCCGCCCGGGTGAAACGGCGTCAAAGGGCCGGGCCGTCGGCCACTAAGGTGCGGCGCATGACTTCTACCCAGGCCGAACTCGACCGCTCCAAGCTCGGCACCCTTTCGGTGCTCGCGTGGATCGGCGACCCCGAAGAGGCCCACGACATTCCCTATCTCCTCGCCTACATCCTCGGGGACGGTCCCGACGGTCCCGCGGCGAGCGAGGCGGCCGCCCGCGGGCTGCTGGAGGAGATCGGCCTGCCCATCGGCGACGTGGTGATGGACGGAGTGCGCAACCCGGCCTCCTTCCCCGTGCAGATCCTCCTGGAGGGCAACCAGATCGCGCTGACCCTGCCGGGCATGAACGCGAAGTGCGTCGCCCCGCCGGAGTGGGTCAAGGCGGCGTCCGACAGCGGGCAGGCGTACTTCCTCTTCGCCACCCGCGCCTGGCCCGAGGCGGTTCCCGGCCAGCCCGTCGCGGCCGAGACGCTGCAGGCGTTCGCGGGTGACACCGAGGTGCTCAACCACAGCGCCCACGCCGTCCTCGCGGTGCGGCGCCTGCAGCGCTAGGCGCCCCCTTCCGCGCCCGCGCGCGGGCGCGGCCGGACGGCGCGCCGCGCGCCGCCCCCCCCGCTCCGGCCGCCGGGCCCCCAGCCCGCTCGGTGGCCGGTACGCCCCTAGGGCCGCTCGAAGGCGAAGCGCAGCGAGCGGACCCGGTTGTCGAAGCTGGATCCGGCCAGATCGGGCAGGCCCACCGCGCGCAGTCCGACCGGGCGGGTCAGCAGCTCGCGGAAGAGCGCCTTCATCTCCACCCGGGCCAGGTGCGCGCCCAGGCAGAAGTGCGGCCCGCCGCCGCCGAACCCCAGGTGGGGGTTGGGGGAGCGGGTGATGTCGAAGGCGTCCGGGTCGGGGAAGACGGCCTCGTCGCGGTTGGCGGAGGCGTAGTACAGCACCACCTTGTCGCCGGGGACGAACGCGTGGCCGCCCAGGGTGTGTTCGGCGACGACCGTCCGGCGGAACTGGATGATCGGCGTGGAATGGCGGATCATCTCGTCCACCGCGCCTTCCGCGTGCGCCTCGAAGTCCCCGGCCAGCAGGTCGCGTTGGTCCGGGTGGTCGGTGAGCAGGGTCAGGCCGTGGGTGATGGCGTTGCGGGTGGTCTCCACCCCGGCGACCATCAACAGGGAGAAGAACGCGCCGAGTTGACGGGCGCCGAGCGCCTCGCCGTCCACGTTCGCGCAGACCAGGGCCGAGATCAGGTCGTCGGTCGGGTGCTCGCGCCGCTCCCGCCCGATGCCCGCCACCATCCGCTGCATCCGGGCCAGGGCCCGCAGCCCGCGTCCGGGCATCCGCAGCCGGGCGGTCAGGCCCCGTTCGACACCGATGTTCTCGGAGGCGTGGTTGACGCGGTCGGCGATCTCGGCGCGGTGGCGCTCCGGGATGCCCATCATGTTGCAGATGACCTCCAGGGGCAGCTTCGAGGCCACCGCCTCGACGAACTCGTCCGGCCGCCGGTCCAGTACGTCGTCCACGATGCGCGCCGCCACCGCGTGGATGTCCTCCTCGGCCGCCGCCAGCAGCCTCGGGGTGAAGGCCCGCTGCACGATCTTGCGCAGCTGCGCGTGCTCGGCGCCGTCCAGGTTGACCATCGAGTCCCCGAACAGCGCCCGTACCCAGCGGGCCGGCTCGGGCGTCGTCACCCCGGGCGCACTGGCGAACACCTTGGGCAGCCGGCTCGCCTCCTGTACGTCGGCGTGGCGTACGAGGGCCCAGTGGCCGCCGCCTTCGGGGACGAACACGGGGGAGTCCAGGGCCCGCAGGCGGGCGAAGACGGCCAGCCGGTGGGCGGGGGGCGCCTGCCAGAAGGCCGGGTCGGCCAGTTCCTTGCCGGGCGCCGGGGCGGCATCCTGGCCGGGGCGTTGTGCGGGGAGTGTCATGGCCTGAAAACGGTGCCGGGGGCACGGGGGTGACGGGTCCGGCGCGGCGCCGTTGCCGGGGGCCCGGCCCCCGGACCGCCGTGCCTCACACCCCGGCCGGGCCGGCCGGTGCACGGTCGGCCAGGGTCATGCCGACCACCACCGTGGCCACCGCGACCAGGCCCGCGTACAGGACGGCGTAGGTGCCCGTCCACGAGCAGGCCAGTGTCGCGAGGGCGGAGAGCGGGAGGGTCAGCTGCTGGGCGGGGCCCCGCTTGAAGTGGCGGGAGTGCAGCAGCCAGACCATCAGCAGGAAGACGGCGGTCGGGACGGTGACGGCCGCGTTCGCGGCGAGCTGCGAGATGTGCGCCTTGCCGACCGCGTGCTCGACCGCCACCTCGATGCCCGCGCCGATCGCCGCGCCCGAGGCGAAGATCAGCAGGTGCCCGTACCCCCACGGGATCGCCTCCCGGTTGGAGGTCAGGTACTCGTGCATCGGCACGGCGAAGTAGATCCACCAGGCCGCGAAGACGATGAGCAGTCCGCCCGCCGCGATCGGCAGCAGCTCGCCCAGGGCCTCGTGCTCGTCGAGCGCCGACTTCACGGCCACGGTGCTGGCCGCGATCGTCTCGCCGAGCACGATGATCGTGAACAGGCCGTAGCGCTCCACGATGTGGTGGGCGTGCCACGGAGTCTGGTGGCCGCGCTCGGCCACCACCGGGACCAGCAGCTCCGCGACGACCAGGACCAGGAACACCCAGCGCTTGGCGTGGTCCGGGACGAACAGCACCGCCACCCAGCCGGCCTGGCACAGGACCAGCCCGGCCGCGTACTTCAGGGCCGCTGCGCGGGCCTCGCCGCGTTCGCCGGCGGCGGCCCGCAGCCACTGCGCGGTGAGGGCGACGCGCATGATCAGGTAGCCGATGACGGCCACCGTCCAGTCGTCGTCGTTGAAGGCCCGGCTCACCCCCGCCGCGTAGACGAGCACGCCGGAGATCTGGACGAGCGTCGCGATCCGGTAGGGGACGTCGTCGCAGTCGTAGGCGGAGGCGAACCACGTGAAGTTCATCCACGCCCACCACACGCCGAAGAAGACGAAGGCGTAGCTGATCACCCCGGTGCCCGGATGGCCCTCCGCCAGCGCGTGCACCAGCTGGGCGCCCGCCTGCGCGATGGCGACGACGAAGCACAGGTCGAAGAACAGCTCCAGCGGGGTCGAGGCGCGGTGGCCCTCGTCCCGGCTGCGCGCGGTCATGGGTACGTAAGCCAGAGCCATACCGCCCAGGACAGCAGCCGTACGGGAATCAGCAGGCGAGGCGCGCGGCCCTCAGGGCCCGAGTGCCCCGGGCGGACTCGTAGCGGCCCAGGACGAGCCGGGCGAGGCGCGGGTGGTCGGCCAGCGGCTCCGAGACCGTCCAGGCGGCCGAGGCGTTGAGGGTGCGCATGAAGCGGCCCGGCGCCAGCAGGTGCGCCGCGACCGCGATCCGGCGGTACCCGGCGTCCTGGAAGGCGGCCAGGGCCTCGGGGACGGTCGGCCCGGCGGAGGTGAGGTAGGCGGGGAGCGCGGGGACGGGGGGCGCGCCGTCGGCCTCGTGCTCCAGCAGGGCCGACAGCTGGGCCGCGCAGACCTCCGTACCGGCGTTCCCGCCGGGGCGGGAGGAGCCGGCGCCGGCCACGACCACCGCGTCGGCCCGGGTGTACGGGCCGCGGCGCCGCTCGGCCTCGCGGAGCCGGCCGTGCAGGGCGCGGGCCACGTCGCGCTCCCCGCTGAGGCCCTCGGTGAGCACGCAGCCGGTGCCCCGGAGGACGGCGGGGATGTCGACGCGGCGGTGGAAACCGTCGCCGAGCAGCAGCGGGACGACCACGGCGCGCGGGTGTTCCCGTACGACCTCGGCGAGGGAGGGGCGCTGCACGTCGAGGTGGCCGACCAGCGCGTGCACCCCGCTGATGGCCTCGACGGCGGCGACGAGCCGGTCAATGGTCGCGGCGGCCTCCGGGACCGCACTGCCGTGGACGGCGATGACGAGCATGTGGTCTGCCTCCCTGGTCCACCCCGTGGGTCCCCCTCCCACGCTAGGCGCGCCGCGGGCTGTCGGCAGCCTGGCCAAGGGCCCGCGCGGCAGGCCGGAGGTCCTGTGCGGAAAGGGTCGTTTCCCCGTCCCCAGGGGTCCTTTTCGGGCGTTCGGGGGCAGGGCGGCGACCTACCGTCGAAGGGTCGGAACGCTTGCACGCGCGTCGGCTCCGCCCGGCCGCCTTGGCCTCCCGGGGACCGCGCGGCACAGGGACACGGAGTGAGAGCGATGGGGCAGACGCTGGTTGTCATCGGCCACGGCATGGTGGGACACCGCCTGCTGGAGGCGCTCGCCGAGCGTGACGCGCTCGCCGACCCGGCCCGCCCCGAGCGCGGCGGCTGGCAGGTCACCGTCCTCGCGGAGGAGGAGCGCCCGGCCTACGACCGCGTGCACCTGTCGGCGGCCTTCACCGGCTCCACGGGCGAGGAGCTGTCCCTGGTCGAGCCCGGCTTCCTGGAGAAGTACGGCATCGGCCTGCGCCTCGGCGACCCGGCCGAGCTGATCGACACCACCGCCCGCACGGTCACCGCCCGCTCCGGCGACGTGCTGCGCTACGACGCGCTCGTGCTGGCCACCGGCTCCTACCCCTTCGTGCCGCCGATCGACGGCGCCGACGCGGAGGGCTGCTTCACGTACCGCACGCTCGACGACGTCGAGGCCCTCACGGCGTACGCCGCGGACCCGGAGGTCCGTACCGGTGTCGTCATCGGCGGCGGGCTCCTCGGTCTGGAGGCGGCGGGCGCCCTGCGCACCCTCGGACTGGCCACGCACGTCGTGGAGTTCGCGCCCCGGCTGATGCCGCTGCAGGTGGACGACGGCGGCGCGGCCGCCCTGCGGGCCACCATCGAGTCCATGGGCGTCGCCGTGCACACGGGCGTCGGCGCGGCCGGCGTGCAGATCCACCCCGACGGGCGGGCCCAGGCCCTGCGGCTGACCAGCGGCGAGGAGATCGGCTCCGACGTCGTGGTCTTCTCGGCCGGTGTCCGGCCCCGCGACCGCCTCGCCCGCGAGTGCGGCCTGGCCGTGGGCGACCGCGGCGGAGTCGTCGTCGACGGCCACTGCCGCACCAGCGACCCGTACGTCTACGCGATCGGCGAGTGCGCGCAGACCGTCGACGGCAAGGTGTACGGGCTGGTCGCGCCCGGCTACCAGATGGCGGAGACCGTCGCCGAGGCCCTCGCGGGCGCGGGCGAGCTGACCTTCACCGGGGCCGACACCTCCACCAAGCTCAAGCTGATGGGCGCCGACGTGGCCTCCTTCGGTGATCCCTTCGCCCCCGAGGGCCGTGACGGTGCCGTCTCCGTGGTCTTCTCCGACGCCCGCGAGGGCGTCTACAAGAAGCTGCTGCTCGGCCCGGACGGCGCGCTGCTCGGTGGCATCCTGGTCGGCGACGCGGAGGCGTACGGCTCGCTGAAGCCGCACGCCGGCCGGCAGCTCCCGGCCCCGCCGGAGGCCTTCATCCTGCCGTCGGGCGAGGGCGTGGCCCTGCCCGGCGCGGACGCGCTGCCCGACGACGCGGTCGTGTGCAGCTGCCACAACATCACCAAGGGGCGGGTGCGCGAGGCGGTCGTCGCGGAGTCCCTCACCGACATCGGCGGCATCAAGAAGTGCACCAAGGCCGGCACGGGCTGCGGCGGCTGCCTCGGCACGCTGCAGGCGGTCCTGGACGCCGAACTGGCCGCCGCGGGCATCGAGAAGCCGCGCGGACTGTGCGAGCACTTCACCCTGACCCGGGCGGAGATCTACGAGAAGATCCGCACCGAGCGCATCCGCAGCTTCAGCGAACTGCTGGAGACCTACGGCGAGGGCGGCGAGGGCTGCGCCGTCTGCAAGCCGGTCGTCGCCAACGTCCTGGGCACCCTCGCCCCCGACCTCGGCATCGGACACATCCTGGCGGGCGAGCAGGCGGCCCTGCAGGACTCCAACGACCTCTTCCTCGCCAACCTCCAGAAGGACGGCACCTACTCGGTCGTCCCGCGCGTCGCCGGCGGCGAGATCACCGCCGAGCAGGTCATCGCGCTGGGCGAGGTGGCCCGGGACTACGGCCTCTACACGAAGATCACCGGCGCCCAGCGCATCGGCCTCTTCGGGGTGAGGAAGGAGCAGCTGCCCGACATCTGGCGGCGGCTCGGCGGCGCCGGATTCGAGTCCGGGCAGGCGTACGGCAAGTCCCTGCGCGCGGTGAAGTCCTGCGTGGGCGCCCGCTTCTGCCGCTTCGGACAGGGCGACTCCATCCAGCTCGCCATCGACCTGGAGCTGCGCTACCGGGGTCTGCGCACCCCGCACAAGTTCAAGGGCGGCGTCTCGGGCTGCCTGCGCGAGTGCGCGGAGGCGCGCGGCAAGGACATCGGCGTCATCGCCACCGCCAACGGCTGGAACCTGTACGTCAGCGGCAACGGCGGCGCGACCCCGCGCCACGCCGACCTGCTGGCCTCGGACCTGAACACCGCCGAACTCTTCGCGCTGATCGACCGGTTCCTCATGTACTACGTCCGCACCGGCGAGCGCCTGGAGCGGACGGCGGCCTGGCTGGAGCGCCTCGGCGGCAGCGGCGCGGGCCTGGACCACCTCAAGGCCGTCCTGATCGAGGACTCGCTCGGCCTCTGCGCGGAGCTGGAGGCGCAGATGGAGCGCCACGTGTCGGCGTACGAGGACGAGTGGTCGGCGGTCCTGGAGGACCCCGCGGCGCTGGAGCGCTTCGGGAGCGTGGACTTCGGCGCGGCCGGGGGCGCCGAGGGCGCGGCGCGGGCGCTGGAGCCGGGCCGCGGGCGGACCGCGGTCCTGGCGGACGGCACCGAGGCCGCGGTGTTCAAGGACCGTGCGGGCGAGGTGTACGCGGTCTCCAACCGGGACCCCTTCTCGGGCGCGGACGTGATCGCCAACGGGATCATGGGCTCGCGCGACGGGGTGCCCGTCGTGGCCTCGCCGATGCACAAGCAGGTCTTCGACCTGCGGACCGGCATCTGTCTGGACGACCCCGAGGTGTCCCTCCCGCTGGTGGACCTCCAGCCCTAGGGCTCTGCTGCGGCCCTACCAACGCACTGTGGGCGACGGGACCTTGTCCCGTCGCCCACACGACGTTCTCCCCTGATGGGAGGCCCCCCTGTAGGCGGACCCTAAGAAGGTCAGGGCTTTCAGCTTCATTTTTCGCAACTCCTCCGAACGTTCAGACCCCTTCGACCCTTCAGGAAATGCCATGAGTTCCGCCAAGCAGGACGTGCGCGCGGCCACCGCCCGGGTGCAGGCGCCGGATCCCGCCCAGTACCGCCCCGGTCGCACGATCACGGAGTGGACGCCCGAGGATCCGTCCTTCTGGCAGACCACCGGCAAGAAGGTCGCCACCCGCAACCTGTGGATCGCGGTGCCCGCCCTGCTGGTCGCCTTCGTGGTGTGGCAGGTCTGGAGCATCACGGCGACCAACCTCAAGGACGTCGGCTTCGGCTTCTCGCAGTCCCAGCTGTTCTGGCTGACGGCGGTCCCCGGCATCACGGGCGGCACCGCCCGGATCCTCTACACCTTCATCGGCCCGATGATCGGCCAGCGCCGCTTCACCGCGCTCTCCACGGTCGTCCTGATCGTGCCGCTGCTGTGGCTGGGCTTCGCGGTGCAGGACCCCAGCACCTCCTACACCACGCTGGTCGCCATCGCCGCGCTCTGCGGCATCGGCGGCGCCAACTTCTCCTCCTCGCTGGCCAACATCGGCTTCTTCTACCCGAAGCAGGAGAAGGGCAACGCGACCGGCATCAACGGCGGCCTGGGCAACCTCGGCGTCTCCGTGGTCCAACTGCTCACCCCGATCCTGATCACCACCTCGGTGCTGGCGATCGGCTCGGGCCAGAAGAAGGCCGACGGCTCGGAGATCTACCTCCAGAACGCCGCGTTCGTCTGGGTGCCGGTCCTGATCGTCCTCGCGGCCATCGCCTGGTTCGGCCAGAACGACCTGAAGGTCGCCTCCACCCCCTTCAGCCAGCAGAAGATCATCTTCAAGCGCAAGCACAACTGGCTGATGACCTGGCTCTACGTCGGCACCTTCGGCTCCTTCATCGGATTCGCGGCGGCCCTCCCGCTCCTGATCAAGACCACCTTCCCGGCGTACTCCGTGGCCACCTACGCCTGGATGGGCCCGGCGCTCGGCGCGCTGGCCCGCTGGGCGGGCGGCTGGATCGCCGACAAGTTCGGCGGCGCGCGGGTGACGATCCTGTCCTTCGTGGGCATGGGCGCCTCGATCATCGGCGTGATCACCTTCCTGCCGGCCGGCTCCGACCAGGGCTCCTTCTACGGCTTCTTCTTCTGCTTCCTGTCGGCGTTCTTCTTCTCGGGCATCGGCAACGGCTCGACCTTCCGCCAGATCCCGGTCATCTTCCGCGGCCAGCACCTCGCGGGCCTGACGGAGGGCACCCCCGCGTACGCGAAGGGGCTGAAGCAGGCCGAGATCGAGTCGGGCGCGGTCACCGGTTTCACCGCGGCCATCGCCGCCTACGGTTTCTTCTTCATCCCGGCGATGTTCGCCAACTTCGCCGTGACCAGCGCGATGTGGGGCTTCGTCGCCTTCTACGCGAGCTGCGTCGTCGTGGCCTGGTGGTTCTACGCCCGCAAGGGCGCGGAGGCCCCCAGCTAGGTGTGTTGTCCCGGGACGTTGGTGACACGCGTGCTGGGTTCTTGAAATGGGTGAGGGCCTCCGGGTTCGGTGTGGATTGCGACATCTGCAC
>NZ_JBSFDF010000093.1:0-14067 GCF_053593795.1 Streptomyces sp. NPDC002104
GGCCCGGCCGGCAGCTGCCGGCCGGGCCCCCTGGGCTTTGCTCACGCCCGGGTCCAGCGCGGGCTCGCCGTGGGGGCGGGCAGGGGTTCGGCTCCGGCCAGGCGCAGGCTGCGCAGCGTGGCGTCCGTCTCGCGCTGGAAGTGCGCGTAGGTGATCAGCCGCTCCCACAGCGGGTCGGGACGGCCCGGGACGGTGGCCCCGCGCGCTTCCCACTCGCGGGCGAGCTGCTCGAAGACGACCGCCTCGCCCGAGGGGACGGAACCGCCCGACTGCTGGCGGGGGATGCCCCCCGCCAGCGCGACGGGGGCGCGATCGGGTGCCCGGTGCCGGGCCGGGGACGGGGAGACGGCGTGTGGAGTGCCCATGCCCGCCCCAACGATTCTGCGGGCCCCCGGGGTACGCCTCACGGGGTACGCCTCCCCGGCCGGAGGGGAGGAGTGCGGGATACGGGGGCGAGCCGATCGGCCCGGCCGGTCGGCCCGGCGGTCAGCCCAGCCGGGTGGGCGACGAGGCAGCCCGAGCCAGGAGACGCGGGGTTCCGGTGCCGTCCGCCGGGACCGTCCACAGGTCCGTGGTGTCCACGGAGCCCTCGGCGGGCAGCGCGTAGGCGAGGGTCCGGTCGTCGAGCCAGAGCGCCTGATCGTCCACGCTGCGCTTCTCCGTCAGTGGCTGCTCCCGCAATGTCCGTAGGTCCAGCACGTGTTCGCGCCACAGGGACGCACCGCGCTGTACCCGCTTCTTGTACGCGATCCGGGTCTCGTCGGGGGAGAGGGACGGGCATTCGACGTTGGAGGCGAGGGTGGTGACGCTGCGCCGCGCGAGCGAACCCTTCACCAGGTACGTCTGGTTGCCGGTGGCGAGGGTCGCGTAGAAGGTGTCGTCGTCCTTGGAGAAGGTGACGCCCCAGAAGTTGGCGTCGCTCGCGCCGTAGGGGCGGCCGTCCAGCTCGATGGCGAACTTCTCCAGGTCCGGCTCGAGCGCCCCCGTTCGGGTGTCCACGATCGAGGTCCGGGTGGAGAAGAACGCGGAGCCGTAGGACTCCCCGGTGACGAAGACGGTCCAGGCGGCGAAGTGGCCGCTCGGCGAGACCCGGGCCCGCGAGGGGGTGCCCGCGAGCGGGAACTCGTGCCGCGTGCGCAGTTGGGAGTCCACGATCAGCGCCCGGTTGTTCTGGGCGAGGGCGCCCGGGGCCGAGCTCAGGCACACGCCGGTGCCGGCCGCGGCGTGGAACCGCAGGCAGGTGAGGCCCGAGGCGGTCCGCTCGTCCTGCGGTGAGCGGTCCGGTACGGAGACGAGGGCGCCGCGGTGCGGGCCCTTCGCGCCGTTGAGGAAGGCCAGGCCGCCGGGCCGGTCGAGCGCGACCTCGCCCGTGGCGGCCTTCGGGTCGCCCGCGCGGGTCTGCTCCGCGCGGGCGGCGGAGCGCACCACCAGCACGCCGGCCACGCCTCCGAGGAGCAGCACGGCCAGGGCGAGTACGAGCAGCCGGCGTGAGCGGGTCATCGGGTTCCTCGGGGGCGTCGGGGGTGCGGGGCCCCGGCGGCGGCGCCGTCCGGGGCCGTGGGGCGGAGTACGAAACCGGCGACGGCCGCGCAGCAGCACAGGCCGGCCGCGGCGATGGCGAGCGCGGGGCCCGAGCCCAGGACCGTCCAGGCGGCGCCGAAGGCCAGCGAGCAGCCGAAGCGGGACAGGGCCTGGCCGGTACCGACGAGCGCGATGCCGGTGGCCCGCAGCTTCGCCGGGACGGTCGCGGCCACGGCGGCCGGCAGCACCCCGTCGGTGGCGGCGTAGAACATGCCGTGCAGGGCGAGGACCAGGTAGGGGAGCGCGGGCAGGCCGGGGGCCCACAGGAGCAGCCCGTAACCGGCCAGCAGGAGGGCGTGCCCGGCGAGGAACACCGTGCGGCGTCCGATGCGGTCCGCCAGGGCGCCCGCCGGGACGGCCAGCAGCAGGAACACCGCCGCGGTGCCCAGGGGCAGCAGCGGGAACCAGCGCTCGCCGATGCCGGTGCGGTCCTGGAGCAGCAGGTACAGGAAGGCGTCGCTGACGGTGGCGAGCCCGAGCAGGGCGGCGCAGCCCGCCAGGGCGCGCAGCCGGGGCAGCCGCAGCAGGCCCAGCGCGTCGCGCAGGCTCACCGCGTCGGGCTTCGGGGAGGCGGCCTCGGGGGCGGCGGGCTGCCGCGGAGCCGGTACGGGTACCGGGGGAGCGGCGGCTTTCGGGCGTGCGGGCCGCTGCTGCGCGCCGGACGGCACGAACAGCAGGAGCACCACGACCCCCAGGGCGGCCACGCAGGCGCTGACCCCGAAGACGGCGTCGTACCCGTCGACCGTCAGGCTCAGGATGAAGAACGCGGCGAGCGGCCCGAGCAGGGCGCCGGTGGTGTCCATGGCGCGGTGCACGCCGAAGGCCCGGCCCTGCAACTCGGGTGGTGTGGAAAGGGAGATGAGCGCATCGCGCGGAGCGGTGCGCAGGCCCTTGCCGGTGCGCTCCAGGGCCAGGATCAGTGCCACCGGGCCGAGGCTGTGGGCGAGCAGGAGCAGCGGTTTGCAGAGCGCGGAGAGGCCGTAGCCGATGGATGCGATCAGCTTGTGGTTGCGGATCCGGTCGGCGAGGTGGCCGCCGGTCAGCTGGACCAGGGCGCTGACCCCGTTGTACAGGCCGTCGAGCGCGCCGAAGCCGAGCGGGCTCAGGCCCAGCCCGGCGACGAGGTAGAGCGGCAGGACGGCGGTGACCATCTCGGAGGAGACATCGGTGATCAGGCTGACCGTGCCCAGTGCGAGGACGGTCGAGGCGACCGCGGGTGCGTGGACGGAGGATCCGTCGGCGGTGGTCTTCGCCTCCTCGGGCGCGGAGCGGTCCGCGAGGTACATGCTGTTCGAACTCCCGGTCCGGCGTCTGAACTGAACGGTGAGCCAGTCGTACGTGCGAATGGCACCTTAATCGTTGTACGGGCCAACTGGGCTGGATACGGCGGCATTCGGCCGACCGGCCGACCGGCCGGCCGGCCCGAACCGCTCAGCCCTGCCGGCTGCTCTCGTCGCGCAGCCAGGTGGAGAAGTCCCCGCTGCGGATGGCCTTGCGCGACCCCCGGCGGGCCACGAGGGCCGCCACGACGAACACCAGCACCCCGGGGAGCAGCCGCGGCTGGGCCCGGAGCAGCGCCCGCAGGTCTCCCGTGCCGGTGCGCGCGGACGGTGGGGCCTGCGCCGCTGCGGAAGCCGTGGCCGCCTGGAAGCGCTCCAGCTCGGCGGAGGAAGTCGCCGCCCGTACCCGGCGTTTGATCAGGTCGCCCCAGGTGCGCGGCGGCAGGACCACGACCCGGGCCGACTCCACCACCCGCCGTTCTCCCGGTGCGAAGGCCAGGGACGCGGCCAGATCGTCGGCCATCAGCGGCGGCAGGGCGGCGAGCCGTGCGTGCCCCGTTTCGGACACGGCGATGACCCCGCGCCCGAACAGCCCCTCGCGGACGGCCGGGAGCAGTTGCCAGACCCGGTAGTAGGCCCGGACGGGCCAGGCGCAGCCGGTAAGCGGAATGTCCCGGCCGGGGGCCGCGGCCAGGAGGGCCGGGCTGGCCGCGAGGGTGTCCGCCAGGGCCCGTACGTCGGCCGCGCCGACCACCACGTCGGCGTCCACGTAGAGGCGGGGGAAACCTTGTGCGTGCTCGTCGCCCGCCCGAAGTGCCGTGTGTTTCGAAGGGGTCGGGATCTCGACCACCCGTACGCGGGGGCCCCGCGCGGCGGCCACCGCGGCGGTGTCGTCCGTACAGCCGTTGCACACCACGACGATGTCGGGTCCGGCGGCCGGGGCCGCGGACGGTTCGGACAGGAGCGCGTCGAGGAGCCGGCCGATGACCCGCCCCTCGTTGTGGGCCGGGATCACGATGCTGGTCACACCGGAAGTATGCATGGTCGAACGCCCGTACCGACCGATTCCTCCAACTCTCCCCGGGGGTAGGCCCCGTGGTCTAGATTGAACCCAGCCGACCGGATTCGGCGTGCTTCGGCAACGCCGTGATCCACGCTGTAGTCCAGTCGGCGCAGGGTAGTTGGGGCAGGTTTACGGGTTCGGCGGCTTGGGGGAACAGGCCGCCTGCCCGTGGCCGGCCGGCGCGAGGGGTGCCGGACGGCCGGGGGGCGGAAGTACGTGCAACACGTACGGCATCGGTCGTGGGGGCCATCACCGTCGGCGGGTCATGCGCGGGTCGCACAGGCGCCCGGCACGCCCCCGGCGGCACCCCCTTCCTTCGCACGCGTCCCGGCCTTGGGTCGTCGACACGCCTGAGGGCGTGCGCGGAAGGAAAGGGAATGCTGTGAAGGACACCGCGAAGGACGCCGGGCGGGACGCCGCGGGCGCAGGTGCGGGTGCGGGACGGACCGAGCCGTTAGGGGTCGCCGTCGTCGGAGCGGGCTACTGGGGCCCCAATCTCGTCCGCAACTTCCAGTCGAGTCCGGAGTTCAGGCTCCGCTGGCTCTGTGATCTCAATGTCGACCGGGCCCGGCAGGTGCTCGGCGGTTACTCGACGGTCCAGGCGACCGCGGACTACGCGGCGGTCCTGGCCGACCCCGAGGTGAAGGCCGTCGCCGTGGCCACCCCGGCCGGCACCCACCTCGACGTGGCCCTGGCCGCCCTGCGCGCCGGCAAGCACGTCCTCGTGGAGAAGCCGCTCGCCGCCACCTACGAGGACGGGCTGCGGCTGGTGAACGAGGCCGAGGAACGCGGCCTCACACTGATGTGCGACCACACCTACTGCTACACCCCGGCGGTGGCCCGCATCCGGGACATGGTCCGCTCCGGCGAACTCGGCGACATCCAGTTCGTGGACTCGGTCAGGATCAACCTCGGGCTGGTCCAGAAGGACATCGACGTCCTGTGGGACCTGGCCCCCCACGACCTCTCGGTGCTCGACTTCATCCTCCCGGACAACGTCCACCCGGTCGCCGTCGCCGCGCACGGGGCCGACCCGATAGGCGCCGGCCAGTCCTGCGTGGCCTATCTGACGCTCCAGCTCAACACGGGTGCCATCGCGCACGTCCACGTCAACTGGCTGTCCCCGGTGAAGGTCCGCACCACCATGGTCGGCGGCTCCAAGCGCACCCTGGTGTGGGACGACCTCAACCCCACGCAGCGGGTCGCCGTGTTCGACCGCGGAGTCGACCTCACGGCCCCGCAGGAGATCGGCGCGGACGAACGCCGCGACATGCTCGTCTCCTACCGGACCGGCGACATGGTGGCGCCCGCGCTCGGCGAGAAGGAAGCCCTGCGCAGCATGGTCGAGGAGTTCGCCGCGTCGATCAGGACGGGACGGCCGCCGCTCACCGACGGCCGGGCGGGACTCCAGGTCCTCGACATCCTCGAAGCGGCCTCCCGCAGCCTGGAGTTCAAGGGCGCCGTCGTCGGACTGCGCACCGGACGTTGAGCGTTGAGGATCCCGCCCGGGCCGCCGCGTGCGGCGCTCCGGGCACAGCAGAGAACACCATGACCGACTCAGTAGGGGCAGGGCGTTGAGCAGCGTACGAGGCAAGAGGATTCTGGTCACCGGAGGAGCGGGCACGATCGGCTCGCACCTGGTGGACCTGCTGGTGGACAACGGGGCACGCGAGATCGTCGTGCTCGACAACTTCGTACGGGGACGCACCGCCAACCTGGCCCGCGCCCTGCCGAGCGGGGTCGTGGACCTGGTCGAGGGCGACATCCGGGACGTGGCCGCCGTGCGCAAGGCGACCGAGGGAGCCGACTTCGTCTTCCACCTGGCGGCGATCCGGATCACCCAGTGCGCGGAGGAACCGAGGCTGGCCAACGAGGTGATGGTCGACGGCACGTTCAACGTGCTGGAGGCCGCCGCGGCCGCCGGCGTGGGCAAGGTCATCGCCTCGTCCTCGGCCTCGGTCTACGGGATGGCCGAGTCCTTCCCGACCACCGAGCGCCACCACGCGTACAACAACGACACCTTCTACGGGGCCGCCAAGGCCTTCAACGAAGGCGTGCTGCGCAGTTTCCACGCCATGTACGGGCTGGACTACGTCGCGCTGCGCTACTTCAACGTGTACGGCCCCCGGATGGACATCCACGGGCTGTACACCGAGGTGCTGATCCGCTGGATGGAGCGGATCGCCGCGGGCGAACCGCCGCTGATCCTCGGCGACGGCACCCAGACCATGGACTTCGTCGACGTCCGCGACATCGCCAGGGCCAACCTGCTGGCCGCCGAATCGGACCTGACCGATGAGGTGTTCAACGTCGCGAGCGGCTCCGAGACCAGTCTGCTGGAGCTCGCCAACGGCCTCCTGGAGGCCATGGGAGCCGAGGGGCTGACGCCGGAGCACGGACCGGCCCGCGCCGTGAACGGGGTGACCCGCCGGCTCGCGGACACCTCGCAGGCCGCAGAACGCCTCGGGTTCACGGCGCGGATCGACCTGCGCAGCGGGCTGCGGGACCTGGTCGAATGGTGGCGGGCCGAGCGCGCGGAGGCCGCGGAGGCCACCGCCGCGGCGGAGGCCGGCCGATGAGCGCCGAGGACACGGGGGCCGGGGCCGCCCCGGCCCGGATCCCCGTCATGATCCCGTGGCTCGGCGAGGACGAGGCACGGGCCGCCGCCGACGCGGTCCTGTCCGGCTGGGTGGCCCAGGGACCCAGGGTCGCCGAGTTCGAACGGGCCTTCGCCGAGCGGGTGGGCGCGGAGCACGGCATCGCGGTGAGCTCGTGCACCACCGCCCTGCACCTCTCGCTCATCGCCCTGGACCTCGCCCCGGGCGACGAGGTCGTCGTCCCCTCCCTGTCCTTCATCGCCACGGCCAACGCCGTGCGCTACGTGGGCGCCCAGCCGGTGTTCGCGGACGTCGAGGAGGCCACCGGCAACCTCACCGCGGCCACCGTGGACGCCGTCCGCACCCCGCGCACCAAGGCGGTCATCGCCGTCCACCAGGGCGGGGTCCCGGCCGACGTGCACGCCCTGCGCGCCGCCTGCGCCGACTGGGGCCTGGCCCTGGTGGAGGACGCCGCCTGCGGCATCGGCGCCACCGTCGGAGGCAAACCGGTCGGCCAGGGGGCGCTGCTCGCCGCCTGGTCCTTCCACCCCCGCAAGGTGATCACCACCGGCGAGGGCGGCATGGTGACCACCGACGACGCCGCCTGGGCCGAACGGCTGCGCAGGCTGCGCGAGCACGGCATGAACGTGTCCGCGGCGCAGCGGCACGCGAGCAGCAAGCCGATCGCCGAGAGCTACCTGGAAGTCGGCTACAACTACCGGATGACCGACATCCAGGCCGCGGTCGGCCTGGTGCAACTGGGCAAACTGGACGAGATCGTGGCCCGCAGGCGGTTCCTCGCCGCCCGGTACGCGCAGCTCCTCGCCGGGGTCCGGGGTCTGACCCCGGTCCGGGACCCCGGTCACGGCGAGGGCAACTTCCAGTCGTACTGGGTGCTCCTGGCCGAGGACTTCCCCGTCGGCCGCGACGAGCTGCTCGCGGTGCTGGCCGAGGCCGGGATCTCGGCCCGGCGCGGGATCATGGCCTCCCACCTGGAGCCGGCGTACGCCGGTCACGGTGCGGCGGCCCTGCCGGTGACCGAGCGGATCACCCGCGACTCGCTGATCCTGCCGCTGTTCCACACCATGACGGAGGAGCAGCAGGACCGGGTGGTGGCGGTGCTGCGCGAACAGGCCGACGGCGGATGAGCGGGGCGCACGGTTCCGCGACCGGCACCGCGCCGACCGAGGAACTGCTGATCGTCGGCGCGGGCGGCTTCGCCCGGGAGACCGCCCAGGCGGTACGGGACGCGGCCGCCGCCGACCTGGTGGCCGGCCGGGCCCCGCGCCGGCGGCTCGCCGGGCACCTGGACGACAACCCGGCCCTGCACGGCACGGAGGTCGACGGCGTGCCCGTCCTGGGCGGCACCGGCCTGGTGCACGAACGCCCGGACGCCCGCGTGGTGGTCTGCGTCGGCAGCCCCCGCGACTACGGGGTACGGGCCCGCCTGGTGCGGCGCCTGGCCCTGCCCGCGAGCCGGTACGCCACCGTGGTGCACCCCACGGCGGCGCTCTCCGGGTCCTCGGTCCTCGGGCCGGGCACGGTGCTGCTCGCGCACTGCGTCCTGACGGCCGCGGTACGGGTCGGGGCCCACGTGGCGGTCATGCCGCACGTGGTCCTCACCCACGACGACGAGGTCGGGGACTTCGCGACCCTGGCCTCCGGGGTCCGCCTCGGCGGCGGGGTCCGGCTGGGGCGCGGTGCCTACGTGGGCGCCGGCGCACTGGTCCGGGAGTACACGAAGGTCGGCGCCTGGTCACTGACCGGGATGGGAAGCACGGTCCTGGCCGACGTACCGGCCGGCGAGGTGTGGGCCGGAAGCCCCGCCCGCCGGCTGCGCGAGGCGGGGGGCCCGGCGCTCGACGAGCTCCGGGCCGATGAGTTGGAGACCGGCCGCGGGCCGGAGACACGGATGGGGAGCACAGCCGCATGAACCAGATACCGCTCGTCGACCTGAAGGCAGCGCACGCCGAGGTCGCGGACGAATTACGTGCGGGATTCGACCGGGTCCTGGCCGACACCGCCTTCATCGGCGGCGAGGAGGTCCGGGCCTTCGAGCGCGAGTACGCGGCCTTCGCCGGGGTCGGACACTGCGTCGGCGTGGCCAACGGCACCGACGCCCTGGAACTGGCCCTGCGGGCCAGCGGGGTGGGCGTGGGCGACGAGGTCGTGCTGCCGGCGAACACCTTCATCGCCACCGCCGGAGCCGTCGCCCGGATCGGCGCCAAGCCGGTGCTGGCCGACTGCCTCCCCGACACCCTGCTGCTGGACCCGCAGGCCGCGCTCGACGCGGTCACCGGGGCCACCCGCGCGGTGGTCCCGGTCCACCTGTACGGGCAGTGCGCCGACACCGGCGCCCTGGCCGCGGCCCTGCCCTCGTACGCCAGGATCGTCGAGGACGCCGCGCAGAGCCAGGGTGCCTCCCGCGAGGGCCGCACCCCCGGCAGCGGCGGGATCGCCGCGACCAGCTTCTACCCGGGCAAGAACCTCGGCGCCTACGGGGACGCGGGCGCGGTGGTGACCGACGACGAGGAGACCGCCGACCTGGTCCGGGCGCTGGCCAACCACGGAGGCGTGGCCAAGTACCGGCACGACGTGGCCGGTTTCAACAGCAGGCTCGATGGTCTGCAGGCCGTCGTGCTGCGGGCCAAGCTGGCCCGGCTCGACGCGGGGAACGAGGCCCGCCGGGCCGCCGCCGCCCGCTACGACGCACTGCTCGCGGACCTGGCGGCCACCGGACGGCTCACCCTGCCGGTCACGGCGCCCGGCAACGTCCACGTATGGCACCTCTACGTCATCCGGGTCAGCGGCGCGGACCGCGACGCGGTCGTCGGCAAGCTCAACGCGGAGGGCATCGGCGCCGGGGTGCACTATCCGGCCCCCGTCCACCTCACCCCGGCCTTCGCCCACCTCGGGCACGGCCGCGGAGCCTTCCCGCACGCGGAACTGGCCGCCGACCGGATGCTCTCCCTCCCGCTCTTCCCGCAGATCACCGCCGCACAACAGCAGCGGGTCGTGGACGCGCTCTCAGCAGCGCTGCGCTGACGCCAGGCGTCGCATCACCCCAGGCACTCCCAAATGAGGTTCGGATGAACAGACGGACAAGGCTGCTGCGGTACGGGCTCTTCACCGTGGTGGCAGCCCTGATGGCGGCGGCGCTGCCGCCATCGGTGGCGGTCGCGGCAGACCCGTGCGGTCCCGGCTCCAACGCGATCGTGTGCGAGAACTCGAAGGCGGGCACACCGATGTCCGACTGGTTCGCACCCAGCGCCTACGGCGACATCAAGGGCTTCCCGGCCCAGACGAGCGTGCAGGCGGGCGAGACCCTGCAGTTCAAGATCCAGTCGCCGACCGCCTACAAGGTCTCGGTCTACCGGCTCGGCCACTACGGCGGTGACGGGGCCCGCCTGATGTCGACCGCCGCGCAGGCCGCCCAGACGTACCCGGCCAACTTCCCGCAGAGCGGCAACCCGGCGGCCTGCACCAAGAAGGCCTCCACCGGGCTGGTCGACTGCGGCAACTGGCCGGTCACCGCGAGCTGGACGGTGCCCTCCGACGCCGTCTCCGGCCTCTACATCGTCAACTTCGACCAGGCGGACGGCAACGGGGTCATGCCCTACCCGTTCGTGGTCCGCAACGACGCCAGCCACTCCGACATCGTCGTGCAGACCAGTGACCAGACCTGGCAGGCGTACAACAACTACGGCGGCCAGGACCTCTACGACGGCGCCGGCCCCGCGCCCGACGGCCGTGCCTACGAGGTCAGTTACAACCGGCCGATGGACATCGGCGGGGAGAACGGGATCTACGGGTCCGAGTACCAGATGGTCGCCTGGCTGGAGCGCAACGGGTACGACGTCAGCTACATGTCGGGCATCGACATGTCGACCCGGGGCGCCACCCAGCTGCAGAACCACAAGGTGTTCATGTCCTCCGGGCACGACGAGTACTGGACCCAGGACCAGTTCACCAACGCCCTGAACGCACGCCACGCGGGCGTCAACCAGACCTACTTCGCCGGCAACGAGGTCTTCTGGAAGACCCGCCTGGCCCCCAGCATCGACGGGGCCAACACGGCCAACCGGACCCTGGTCTGCTACAAGGAGACCAAGCTCTCCTTCCCGCAGCCCAACGGCATCCCCGACCCCAGCGGGATCTGGACCGGCACCTTCATGGACCCGGCCAGCTCCACCAACGGCCGGCCCTACCAGCCGCAGAACCAGCTCACCGGCTCCCTCTTCACCGTGAACGGCTACCGCAGCGACGCGATCACCGTCCCCGGCGCGTACGCCAAGATGCGGCTGTGGCGCGGCACCACCGTCGCCAACCTGACCCCCTCCCAGACCGCCACCTTCCCCGTCGGCACGCTCGGCTACGAGTGGGACAGCGACGTGGAGGACGCCGCGCGCCCGGCCGGGCAGATCGCGATGTCGTCCACCACGGTCGACATCACCGACGGCAAGTACCGCCTCGACTACGGCAACACGTACGGCAACGGGACCGCGACGCACAGCCTCGTCGCCTTCCGGGACCAGACCTCGAACGCCCTGGTCTTCGGCTCCGGCACCGTGCAGTGGTCCTGGGGCCTGACCAACATGCCGACCGGGAACCCGGACGACGCGGTGGTCACCGAGGACAAGCGCATGCAGCAGGCGACGGTCAACATCTTCGCTGACATGGGGGTCCAGCCCAAGTCCCTGCAGAGCAACCTGGTGGCGGCCACCGCCTCCACCGACCACACCGGCCCGGTCATCACCGTGACCAGCCCCGCCGCGAACGCCACGGTGCCCGCCCTGCGGCCCGTGACGATCACCGGCACCGCCACCGACAGCGGCGGCGGAGTCGTCGCCCGCGTGGAGGTCTCCACCGACGGCGGAACCACCTGGAAGGCCACCACGGGTGTCGGCTCCTGGAGCTACAAGTGGACCCCCACCACCCCGGGACCCGCGCAGATCAAGGTCCGCGCGGTGGACGACAGCGTCAACATCGGCGCCACCACCACCGTGCCGCTGACCGTCGGCCCGCAGCAGTGCCCCTGCACCGTCTGGCCCGCCGCGGCCGTGCCGGGCACGGTCAACGCCGGAGACGGCAGCGCCGTGGAACTCGGCGTGAAGATCCGCTCCTCGGTGCCCGGTTCGATCACGGGCGTCCGCTTCTACAAGTCCCCGGCCAACACCGGCACCCACACCGGCAGCCTGTGGACCAGCTCCGGCCAGCGCCTGGCCACGGGCACCTTCACCAACGAGACGGCCTCGGGCTGGCAGCAGCTCAACTTCTCCTCCCCGATCCCCGTCAAGGCCAACACCACCTACATCGCCTCCTACTTCGCCCCCAACGGCGGATACTCCTTCGACACCACCTTCGCCTCGGCCGGCGCCGGGCTGGCCCCCTTCACCGCGCTCAAGAGCGGCACCGACGGCGGCAACGGCGTCTACCGCTACAGCGGCACCGGCGGCTTCCCCTCCACCGCCTCCTCCGGCAGCAACTACTGGGTGGACGCGGTCCTGGACACCGCCACCGCCAGCACGACGCCCCCGACGGTCACCTCGACCAGCCCGCAGTCCGCGGCGACCGGCACCGCGATCACCGCGGCCGTGAAGGCCACCTTCAGCACGGCCGTGGACGCCGACACCCTGGTGTTCACCGTCAAGGACCCCGGCGGCGCCACCGTCCCCGGCAGCAAGCTCCTCGACGCCTCCAACAGCGCCACCTTCACCCCGTCCACCGAACTGGCCCTGAACACCACCTACACGGCGTCCGTCCAGGTCGCCGACCTGTGGGGCAACGCCATGGCCGCGCCGGTCACCTGGACCTTCACCACCAGCACGAGCCCGCCCGCGGTGAACTGCCCCTGCACCCTGTGGGGTCCGAACGCCACCCCGAGCACCGCCAACGTCGGGGATGACACCAACTCCGTGGAACTCGGCACCCGTTTCCAGTCCACGGTCGGCGGCTACGTCACCGGCATCACCTTCTACAAGGGCCCCGGGAACACCGGCACGCACACCGGCAGCCTCTGGTCCGCCGACGGCACGCTGCTGGCCACCGGAACCTTCGGCAGCGAGACCCTGTCCGGCTGGCAGCAGCTGCACTTCACCACCCCGGTGGCCGTCACCGCGAACACCGAGTACGTGGCCTCGTACCACGCGCCGAACGGCAAGTACTCCGTGGACGGCGGCTACTTCGGCGCCGCGCACCGTTCCTACCCGCTCGTGGCCCCGGCCGACGGCGGGACCGCGGCGACCGGGAACGGACTGTACAAGTACGGGGCGGCCACGGTCTTCCCGAACAACACCTTCGGATCGGTGAACTACTGGGTCGGCCCGGTCTTCACCACCACGCCGCCGGCCCCGCTCGCCGAGGGATCCACGGAGGTGACCGGCCAGTGAGCACCGTCAGTGTGGTGATCCCCTGCTACAAGTACGGCCACTTCCTGGCCGACTGCGTCAAGAGCGTCCTGGACGAGCAGGAAGGCGTCGACGTACGGGTACTGATCATCGACGACGCCTCCCCCGACGATTCCGCGGAGGTCGCGCGCGCCCTGGCGGCCGCCGACCCCCGGATCGAGGTCCGGGTCCACGAGCAGAACCAGGGACACATCGCCACCTACAACGAGGGCCTGCTGGAGTGGGCGGACGGGGACTACGTCGCCCTGCTCTCCGCCGACGACCGGCTGGTCCCCGGCGCCCTGGTGCGCGCCGCGGCCCTGCTCGACGCCCACCCGGAAGCCGGCTTCGCCTACGGCAGGCCGCTGCGGTTCCAGCACGGCGGGCCGCTCCCCGCGGCCCGTACCCGCTCCACCGGATCCGTGGTCTACCCCGGCCGGTGGTGGCTGGAGCGGCGCTTCCGGGAGGGCACCGGGTGCATCACCTCGCCCGAGGTGGTCGTGCGCACCAGCCTCCAGCGCAAGGTCGGGGGCTACGACCCGGAGCTTCCGCACGCCGGGGACATCGAAATGTGGATGCGGCTCGCGGCCCACGCCGACGTGGGCTACGTCCGCGGCGCCGACCAGGCCTTCTACCGGGTCCACGGCAACAACATGTCCACCACGGACTTCGGCGGACAGCTCGACGACCTGCGCCAGCGCCTCGTCGCCTTCGACTCGGTACTGGAGAAGTGCGCCGGCCTGCTCCCGGAGGCCGGCCGGCTGTCGACCGCGGCCCGCACCCGGCTCGCCCGGTACGCGCTGCGGCGCGCCTACCGGGCGTACGACCGCGGGCGCACCGGGGTGGTCCCGGTGGAGGAACTGGAGGCCTTCGCCGCCGAGTGCCTGCCGCAGTACACCTCGCTCGCCGAGTACGGGGCCCTGCGCCGTCGACGGCGGATCGGGGCCCGCACGATGCCGTACCTCCAGCCACTCGTTCTCTCGGCCGTCGCCGACCGGGGACGCGAATGGCTCTGGTGGCAGTCCTGGAAGCGCCGAGGGATCTGATGACACCGCACCACCGCCCCGCACCAGGGGCGTGGGCGGCCCGGCGGCCCGCTGTTTCAGAACTGGTCCGGCGCGGCACGCCCGTCACCCGGTTCCGGATCCGCGACGGCGCCC
>NZ_JBSFDF010000094.1:0-13963 GCF_053593795.1 Streptomyces sp. NPDC002104
GTGACCTTGAGCGGGTACTCCGACTTGCCGTCGGCGATGCGCCGGGCACGGCGTTCGTCGCTGTTGACCAGCAGGCGGCCGGCGTTCTCGTACGCGGGTGTCCGCTCAGGTGCGGACGGACTCCTTCGCGGGCGTCCCGCCGACGGCGGTGGCGGCGGCCGTCTGCGCCTCTTCCGAGACCTCCGGGCCCTCCGAACCGTCCGCCGCCTCAGCGGTGTCCTTCGGCGGTGCGGGGACCGGCGGGATGTGCCGGAACCAGCGCCAGGCGAGGGCGGCCAGACCCACGAACAGCACGGCGGCCAGCGCGCCCACCAGGTTGACCCCGGAGGTGAACGCCTCACGGGCTGAGTCGAGCAGTTCGGTGCCTTCGGGACCGGATACTCCCGGGGCCAGGGCCACGGCGTTGGCGATGCCCTCGCGGGCCGCCTCCGCCGTGTCGGCGGCCACGCCGGCGGGCACCGAGATCTGGTCGCGGTAGACGGCGGTGCCGATGCTGCCGAGGATGGCGATACCGGCCGCGACGCCGAACTCGCCGCTGGTCTCGGACAGCGCCGAGGCCGAACCGGTCTTCTCCGGCGGGGCGGCGCTGGTGACCATGCCGTATCCCAGGGACACCGTCGGGCCGAGGCCGCCGTTGATCAGGATCGCTCCGAGCACGATCAGGCCCACGCTGTCGTTGCTGGGCACCTGGGACAGCACGACGTAACCCGCCGCCGCCGCCAGCAGACCGCCCGCCATCAGGTACGCGGGGCGGATCTTCTGGGCCAGCCCGGTGGCCAGCCCGATGGTGACGAGCACGGCGAAGGCGCTGGGCGCCAGGCACAGACCCGTCTTCCACGGCGAGAGGCCTTCGACCATCTGGAGCTGGAGGTTGACCAGCAGCAGGGCGCCGCCGGTCACGGTGCCGACCAGCAGGGAGAGCAGCAGTGCGCTGCGGTAATCGCGGATCTTGAAGAGTCCGAGGTCCAGCAGCGGGTCGGCGAGCTGGCCCTGCCGGCGGACGAACAGCACGCCGAAGACCAGGCCGACTACCAGGGCGACGACGGGAAGCGCCGCCATGCCGTGGGCGATCTCCTTGATGCCGTACATGAAGGGAAGGATGGTCAGCAGGGAGAGCACGACGCTGAACAGGTCCAGCCGTCCGGCCTCGCCGTTGCGGTACTCCGGCAGCAGCATCGGTCCGGCGATCAGGAGCAGCGCCATGACCGGAACGGCCAGCAGGAGCACCGAGCCCCACCAGAACGCCGACAGCATGAAGCCGCCGATGATCGGGCCGAACACGCCGCCGCCCACGAAGCAGCTCGTCCACACGGCGACGGCCGCGCCGCGCTGCTTCGGGTTCTTGAACATGTTGGTGATCAGCGCCAGCGTCGACGGCGCGAGGGTCGCTCCGGCGATTCCGAGCATCGCCCTCGCGGCGATGAGCATCTCCGGGCTGGTGGCGTAGGCCGCGAGCACCGAGGCGACGGCGAAGAAGGCCCCGCCGGTCAGCAGCAGCTTGCGGCGCCCGATCCGGTCGCCGAGGGTGCCCATGGTGACGAGGAACCCGGCGAGCATGAATCCGTAGATGTCCAGGATCCACAGCTGCTGGGTACTGCTCGGCTGGAGGTCCTTGGCCAGGTGCGGGAGTGCCAGGTGCAGCACGGACATGTCCACTGCCAGCAGGAACGCCGGCAGAACCAGGACCAGCAGCCCCAGCCATTCCCGGCGGCCCGCCTTGGCGGCCGGGTCGTTCTCGGTGCTCGTGTGCATCGAGCATCCTTCCTTGACGTGTTTAGAGAACCGGCCGGCCGGCCGTGCGGTTGAGCCACCACTGCACCAGCATCAGGTTGATGACCCAGCCGACCCAACGGGCGGCCTCAAGGTAGTAATTGGTGTCGATCGGCAGGGCCAGGACGGTGCCGGTGATGACGATGGTCGAGCCCCAGAAGTTGTTCATGACCATCGCGAAGGCATAGAGCATGAACCGCCGGTGCTCGGCGTAACGGCGCTGGCGGATCCGGACGTACCCCATGACGGTGAAGGCCACCCACAGCACGGTCGCCACCGCGACGCCGAGCTGTCCCACCGGCGGTGCGAAGGGCACGATCACCAGTCCGAGCAGGCCCGCGACCACCGTGCTGAGCACGTACACCCGGCCGCCCCAGCGGTGGACCGCCGGGGACTTGCGGCGCAGCCACGGCCACGCCTGGAAGATCGAGGTCAGCAGGGCGACGGTGGCGAACGCGATGTGGGTGATCAGGATCGGGTAGTACTGCGGGAAGCCGTCGTGCGGCATCAGCGGCGCCGTCTGCCTGTCGAGGTACGGCCCCGCGGTGACGGCGATGTAGGCGACGGACAGCACGAACAGCGGCGCGATCCACGGCCGCCGCCACCACGGGCGCGACGGCGACGGCACGGTTCTCACCGGCGAAAGGGGTCTTTCCAGGTTCTGGACCACGGTCGATCCTTCGTGTCGAGCGGGCCGTCGGATCTTGCCGCCGTGGTCCCGCAACCAAATGGGAAGGTGCTTGGGGCCGTGCCGGACCGCGCCGATGACCGATTCAGGTTCACACCGGCGGATCCGGACGGGCAACTCTCAGATTGCCGTTCTGCCTGCGGACGCCGATCCGGCGGCGGGGCCTGCACCGACCCCGGCCGCCGGACGGCGCCGGTTCAGCGGACCCCGACGGGGGTCTCCTGCGCGGGGATCTCCTCGACGGAGCCGGCGGCGGCCGGGGCCGGGGCGGCGACGGGCCGGGCGGCCGCTGCCGTCTTCACGGCGCCCTTGCGCGAGTGGGAGCCGAAGCGGCGCATGGCCGGACGCTCCACCACGGTGTACATCACCCAGGACAGGGCGACCGCGACGGTGAAGAACAGGGCCAGCAGGGCGAGGCCCTTGGGCGTGCCGACCGGCTTGTCGGTGCCGAGCAGGTAGCCGCCGAGGACGAGCACCTGCATGTGCATCAGGTAGAAGGAGTAGCTCAGGGTCCCCAGCCGCACCATCGGGGCGCTGGAGAGCAGGGTCTTGTGCGTGCGGTTGAGGTCGGAGACGGCGCCGGAGGCGATCACCAGGGCCAGCGGGACCACCATCACGGCCACCATCCGGAACTCGGGCGGGAACAGCGGGCCGAGGCCGTACGCGGCGACGGTGAGCGCCATCGCCCCGCCGAAGCCCACGGGGATCCGGCGGCCGGACATCACGATCCGGGCCAGCAGCATGCCGACGACGAACTCCAGCGCGCGGGTGGCCGGGAAGTGGAAGAGGATCCAGAACTCGTTCGGGGTCAGCTCGAGGAACGGCATGGCCTGCTGGCTCGGCAGCAGCTCCACGGCGAACGGCACGACCAGCGTGATCGTCGCGAGCAGGCCGATCGTCCAGGCCCACAGGCGCTCCGGCCGGATCTTGCGGACGACGGGCAGCAGCAGCGGGAAGACCATGTAGAAGAGCAGCTCGGCGGAGAGCGACCAGGAGACCGAGTTGAAGCCGATGCGGTCCATGAGGTCCGGGGACCAGGCCTGGAGCAGGAAGACGTTGAGCAGCCCCACCCGCGTGTCGAACGACTGGTTCAGCACGGTGACCATGATGACCGCGGTGACGACGAACATCAGCAGGTGGTTGGGGTAGATGCGCACGAGGCGGCGGCGCCAGTGCGTGACGGTCCCGAGCTTCGGACGCGCCGACCAGGTCAGCACGAAGCCGCTGAGCATGAAGAAGAAGCTCATGCCGGCCCAGGCGCCCATGGTGGTCAGGCCGAGGAAGTGCTGGGCCATGCCCGGGGAGGAGAACAGCACGTAGTTGGTCGCGTGGAAGAGGAAGATCATCACCGCGACGATGAACCGCAGGCTCGTCAGCGATGGAAGCGAGGTCGGCTGGTTGACGGCGGCGCCGTCCCCGTTGGTCGATGACGTCAAGGCACACCTTTTCGAGAAGCAGCAGGGCAGGCTACGGCCGCGGCCGGAATTCGCCGTCGGACGGTGCGAATGCTGCACCCGGCCGCAATGGCCCCGCACCTCCCAACGTGCGCAATTCCAGCTGCTTTTGCGGCTCCGTTCCGGGGGTGCGGGGGCTCGTGCCACGACCGCAACCCGGGAGATGCGCCGCCCGTGCCCGGCCTGGACGATGACCCCCGGAGGGCCGTACCGGCCAGGTACCGACCTGGTACCGGCCGGGCCTCCGCGCCGGACGGCGAAGCCGAAGAAGACGACGAAGGGGAGACGCACGTGCCCGATCTGGACAGGTGGGACCTGCTGGTCAGGCGGGACGACCTCGCCGACAGCGAGGTGCGCCGGGCGTCCGCGCAGCCGCTGGAGCCGGGAGAGGTGCGTCTGGCCGCGGAGAAGTTCGCCCTGACCGCGATCACCGCCACGTACGCCCGGCTGGGCGAGTCCGAGCTGCCCTTCTTCGACGCCTTCCCCGGGCCGGACGGCCACGGGCGCGTCCCGACCTGGGGTTACTCCCGGGTCGAGGAGTCGCGGCACCCCGAGATCGCCGTCGGCACCCGCTACTTCGGCTTCATCCCGCTCTCCTCGCACGTCACGCTCGCCGCGAACCCGACCGCGCGGGGCTTCGCCGACACGGCTCCCGGGCGGGACTACCTGCACCCCTGGTACCGCGAGTACCTGTTCGCCGGGGCGCCGCAGGAGTCGCCGGACGCGCCCGGCGCGCAGGACGCGCGCGACCCGCTGGACGACCACCGCCTGCTGCTGCGGCCGCTGTACCCCGCGTCCTTCAACCTCGCCGAGTTCCTCGGCCGCGAGGCCGAGCCGGGCACCACCGTCCTGATCACCAGCGCCTCCAGCAAGACCGCCGTGGGCCTGGCCGCGCTGCTGGCCGGCCACGAGGGGCTGCGCACCGTGGGCGTGACCTCCGCGGGCAACCTCGGCTTCACCCGCGGGCTCGGCCACTACGACGAGGTCCTCACCTACGGGGACCTGCCCACGGCCGAGGTTCCCGAGTCGGTCGTGCTCGTCGACTTCACCGGCCAGGCGGACCGGCTGTTCCTCGTCTACGAACGGTTCGGCAAGGCCCTGAAGGACGCGCTGCTCGTCGGTTACACCCACCCCGGTGCGGAGATCGAGCCGCCGCCGGGGCTGACCGACCCCGAGCCGTGGATCTTCTTCACCCCGTCCGAGGAACAGCGCCTCATCGAGAAGGAGGGCGAGGAGCAGTACCGGGCCCGCTACGCCCGCTCCGAGGACGCGTTCGTCGAGGCCGCGCTGTCCTGGCTCACCGTCAACCGGGTGGCCGGCCCGCACGCGCTGGCCGCCGCCTACCGCTCCCTGATCGACGGGGCCCTTCCCCCGCACACGGGCACGGTGGCCGTGGCCCGCTGAACCGTCTGACCCGCTGTTCCGCCTGACCCGCCCGGTCTGCAGGGACGAAGGCGCCGCCACCGTGTCCGTCGGTGGCGGCGCCTTCCGCTGTCTTACCGGCCGGGCTCAGACCAGCAGGGAGCAGCCCGGCGCGATGTCGCCGCGGAACAGGCCCTCGGGGTCGACCCGCAGCCGGACCCGGTCCACGGCGCGCACGCCCTGCGGGTCGAGGTGGCCCTGGGGCTGTTCCAGGGAGGCGACGAACGTGGGCGCGGTCCGGCCGGTGTCCCAGGGGGCCAGCGTCTCGCGGACCAGCGCGCAGTGCTCGCGGATCTCCTGCTCGGTGGCGCCGCCGCCGGGCACTCCGGCGCCGGAGTAGGCGTACCGGGCGTCCAGGTGGCCGAGCGCGCCCGCCCCGGCTTCGGGGCGGCGGCCCAGCGCGCCGCCGAGCTGGCGCAGTTCGGCGACGACGAGGGCCGAGTCGGGCCGGTCCACGGTCACGCTCAGGAAGGCTTCGATGCCCGCGTCGCCGAGCTCGCCGAGCAGCATGTGGTCGCCGAGGACCGGTACGGGCTCCGGGGGGTCCATGTGGGTCTCGGGCACGGCGGTGGGGGCGGCCTCGTGCCAGGTGTCCATCAGGGGCTCGGACAGGGCGCGCAGCGGTGCGAGCAGCTCCTGCGCCTGCCGGCGCATGGCCTCCAGGCCGTCCTCGTCACTGGCGAGGACCAGGCCGTCCAGGCACAGGACGGGCCCGGCGGTCAGCACCGCCGGGATCTCCGGGAGCTCGGGCAGGTTCATCACACGGATCGAGGTGGTGGCCGCCTCGGGGGCCGTCTCGGCCCACCGGCGCCACACGGGCAGCAGCCGGGCCGCGTCGGCGGCGGGCCAGAACGCGGCACCGGTGATCACGCGGGCGGCGGGGAAGAGCGCGACCTCCACCGCGGTGACGACGCCGAGGCCGCCGCCGCCGCCACGCAGGGCGTCGAACAGTTCGGGGTCCTCGGTGGCGTCCACGCGCCGCAGTTCGCCGTCGGCGGTGACGAGTTCGACGGCGCGAAGGCTGTTGACGGAGAGGCCGGTGTGGCGCGCGTACATGCTCAGGCCGCCGCCCAGGAGGTAGCCGACGACCCCGACCGTGGGCGAGGAGCCGTGCGGTGCGGCGAGCCCGTGCCGGGCGGCCGCCTCGACGACGGCGCCCCACCGGGCGCCCGCGGGTACCCGGGCCACGCGGCGCTCCGCGTCGATCTCCACACCGTCGCTCAGTCCGGTGCGGATCAGCAGGTCGTCGTCCATGGGGCGGGCGGTCGCCGAGGCGTGCCCGGTGGCGTGCACCCGTACTCCCAGGCCCTGCTCCCGCGCGCGGCGGATCGCCGAGCGAACCTCGTCGACGCAGTGCGCCGTCACGGCGGCGGCGGGGGTCACCGGTGCGAAGAGGTTGAACACCTGGGTGGCCGCCGCGTAGGACGGGTCGCCGCGGTGCGCGGTGTCCGCCGGGGACTCGTTGACCGTGGTCATGGGTGAGGTTCCTCCAACACGCTGATCAGACGGGACTGCCCGGGCGCCCAGGCGCCCGACCAGCCTCGTACGCGGCCCGGTGCGACGGCATCTCCTGGTGTGCGCAGCCACGCGGGCAGCCCGGATCCCGCGCCGGGCACGGGGGCCGGGCGCGGGATCCGGGCTGCCCGGGCGCTCCGTTACGCGGTGCGCTCCGCGGTGATGAAGACGAAGGAGCCGCTGCCGGACTCCTCGGTGACGCTCAGGCCCGCGTCGGCGAGCCACTTCTTGATCTCGTCGAGCTCGAACAGGAGCATGCCCGCGGGCCGGCTGGGGAAGTAGTGCGAGCCCTGGAAGTAGCGGTCGATCGGGTCGTCGGCCCAGCGGAAGGTCAGCAGGGTGAAGGTGCCGCCGGGCTTGAGGACCCGGCCGATCTCGGAGATGGCGATGTCCGCCTGCTCCGGGAAGGCCTGGAGGGCGTTCCAGCAGTTGACGGCGCCCAGGGTGGCATCCGCGTAGGGCAGCGTCAGGGCGCTGGCGATGACGGCCGGCACCTCGGGCAGGGCCCGGCGCAGCGCGTTGAGCATGGGCAGGCCCAGGTCCTGCGCGATGAGCCGCTCGGTGCCGACGGCCTGGTCCAGGACGGCCGTCCAGCGGCCGGCGCCGGCGCACAGGTCGAGCACGGGCCCGTCGACCGGGCGGGTGTGCGCGGTGAGGTACGCGTCCTCGAACTCCGGGGTGACGGCGTCGTCCCAGTTCAGGCCGGCGACGCGGAGGAACGCCGGGCGCAGCACCGACTCGTAGTAGACGCCCATGCTGGGCATGGCGGCGAGCTTCTGGAGCAGGTCGGCGGTGTCGTCCTCCTCGGTCGCCTGCGAGCCGGTCGCCCCGCCGGAAAGGTCGAGGAGTCCCCGGGCGAGGGGGAAGGAGACCGAGCAGGCGTCGCAGCTCGCGCCGTCGTCGGTGAAGTCGAGCGAGCCGGAGCAGGACGGGCAGCGCAGGGCGTCGGAGTGCCGGGCGAAGTCGGCGCCACCGAGGTGGGAGGCCTGGCCGGTCCCTTCGGCGGAGGCGATGGGGTAGGCGGTCTCCACGGCGATGCCGTGGCGCACGGCCCAGTAGGCCTTCATGCCGGAGTAGGCGAGCACCGTGCGGGTGTCGTTGTCCCAGTTGGAGGTGGCCTGTTCCGGGCTGAGGGCGCGGATCCACTCCTTGTCGAACCCGACCTCGTCCTCGTTGAGCTGCCAGGCCGCCGGGGAGGGCCAGCAGCGGCCGAGGTCCGGGTCGTCGAAGTCGAGCGCCCGCAGCGTCCGCTCCAGGCGGGTGAGGTCGTTCGCGTCGAGCGCCAGTTCCTCCGTCGCGGCCGCGGCCAGGATGGCCTCGCGGTGCCCGGGGAAGTGGGAGAGCAGGTAGAGCAGGGCGGTCGTCAGGGGGGTGCCCCCGCCACCGGCGGCCAGGAGCTCCAGGTAGCGGCCGGTGCCTTCGGCCACGGCGGTGAGCACGGGGCCGTCGGTCGCCGGATGCTCGGTCTCGGCGAGCAGCCCCAGCAGGACCGCCACGTACCCCTTGCGCTGGTCGTCCACTGTGTCGAGCAGGGAGATCAGCGCCGGGGCCGCGGTGACGGCGGCGGACGCGGAGTCCTCCTGGCCCCAGACCGCGCCGGCCAGGCGCAGGAACTGCGCCTCGAGCCGGTCGGCCGGCGCCTTCACGAAGGCGTCGAGGTGCTCGGTGACGGGCGTGAGGGTCGTCTGGTCGGTCATGTGCGCGTCCTTTCAGGAGGGATGGGCGGACACCGGGTGGCGGGGCCGGCGCGTGGCGCCCGTCAGCCGTCCGGAGAGTTCGTGCGCGATCTTCGCCGTGTTCCCGGGATCGGTCAGGTAGAAGTGGCCGCCCGGGAGCAGCCGCAGGTCGGCCGGCCCGGCGGTGTGCTCCGCCCAGGCGCGGGCCTCCTCGGCCGTCACCAAGGGGTCCTCGTCTCCGAGGAACGCGGTGACGGGGCAGGCGAGCCGGTGTCCGGGATCGGTGTAGGTCTCGAACGCCCGGTAGTCGCTGCGGATGGCCGGCAGGAGCAGGCGCAGGAACATCTCCTCCGCCTCGGAGAGGGTCTGGGTGCCGCCCAGCCGGGCGAGTTCGGCGAGGATCTCCTCGTCGTTCCTCAGGTGGAGGCCGTCGTGGTGGTGGCGCGAGGGGGCGAGCATGGCGGACACGAAGAGATGGACGGGGCCGGCTCCGACCGTCTCCAGCCGGGCGGCCACCTCGTAGCCGATGAGTCCGCCCAGGCTGTGGCCGAAAATCGCCGTCGGCGCGTCCCGCAGGGGGCTGAGGGCTGCCGCGATGTGACCCGCCATCATCTTGAGGTCACCGATCAGGCGATCGCTCATGCGGTCGTGCCGGCCGGGGTACTGCACCGCCAGCACTTCCACCCCGGGGCCGATCTCCTCGGCCAGCCGGAGGTAGGAGTGGGCCGCCCCTCCCGCGTGGGGGAGGCACACCAGGCGGGCCGCTCCGGGAGGAGCCGTCCGCAGCGTGCGCAGCCAGGTCACGAATGGATCGTCTCGACGCTCGGACCCGTGGAGGCCTTGCCGAGCCGCTCGCGCAGCTTCATGGCGGGGCTCTCGATCAGGTAGAAGCTGGCGGTGGCCAGCACGATCGAACCGCCGAGGGTGACGCCGTACAGCTCCCAGAAGCCGCCGGCCTGGAAGAGGCTGCCGTGCCAGAAGTAGATGACGGCGATGTGCCACAGGTACAGGCCGTAGGAGATGCGGCCCAGGAAGCGCATCACCGGGTTGCTCATCACGGCGATGACGGCGCGGGAGCGGTCGCGCGGGACGGTCACGGGGGCGACGAGGAGGAGGCCGAAGAGCATGTACAGGACCTGCTCGGTCAGGCCGCCCGCCATCGAGGGGTAGTCCGCGTGGCCGGGCTGGCCGATCGGACGGACGCAGGCGATGACGTAGACGGCGGCCGCGGAGGCCCAGCACCACAGGGGGTTCTTCATGACCCACCGGTAGAACGCCGGCACGCTGGACGGGGAGATGTCGGCGGCGGCGGACAGGGCCGCGAGGGCCATGCCGACGGCGATGAACCCGACCCACTTCGGCGGCCACTCGTTCTGGACGGGGTACTGGCCCAGGGAGGGCAGGTGGGTGTACGCGGCGAACACGAAGCCGATGACCACGAGCGAGCTCAGGCCCGCGAGGATGCGGCGCAGGCGCACGCCCATGTCGGCCGAGTTGCCGGCGATCTTGTGCAGGGCCCAGGCCATGAGGGGCAGCACCGCGTAGAAGGCGACCTCGGTGGCGAGCGTCCAGGTCTGCTCCAGGCCCTGGCCCACGAGGCGGGCGTCGAGCTGGTAGACCTGCAGGAGCAGCACGGCCCGGGCGACCTGCCAGACCCCGGTGATGTTCTCGCGGTTCAGGAAGGTCATCGCGACGGCGACCAGGGCCCAGTACGCGGGCAGGGTGCGCAGCGCACGGCGCCACAGGTACGGCTTGATGGCGGGCTTGCGGGTGCCGGCGAGGGTGGCGAGGACCCACGGCCGGTAGAGCAGCATGCCGGAGAGCACGAAGAAGATGGGCAGGCTCACGTGGAGCTGCTGGAGCATGACGCCGAGGAAGCCGTTGGCTTCCTTGTCCATGAATCCGACCATGCCGGAACTGAACGCGACGTGCGTGGTGAGCACCCCCATGGCTGCGAGCCCGCGCATGCCCTCAAGCTCCGGGAAGAACCGGCGCTCGGTGGTGCGGGGACGGCTTGCATCCACGGAGGGCCTGGTTGTGGTCGTAGCCACGGTCCAACCCCCTGATTATCGAAGAGACTTGACCAGCTTCGGGGCGCCCGATCAGGGCTGCATCTCTCGGATTGCGGTGTTGGCGGGGGCGGACGGGGGTGGTCCGCGGCTCTGCCGGCGCGTGTGGGCGGGACAAGCCGACGGGGGCGGCAAGGAACCTCCCCAGGCCCTTGCCGCCCCCCGTCTTCGGCTTCTCTCAGACGCTCGCCAGGTGTCCGCCGAGGGAGTCGAGGAAGCTGTTCCAGCCCGCCTTGGCCTCCTCGGTCTTCTCCGCGTCGAGCTCGCCCACCTGCTGGAACGACAGTTCCGTGGAGCCGTCGATGTCGGCGAAAGTGACCGTGGTCAGTTCCTCGGCCTCCCCGCGCGCGGCGCGCTCGGCGATGCTCTCGTCGTTCGGGTCGACCAGCGTGAACACCAGCCGCTCGTTCTCCACCACCTCGCGGTAGACGCCGGTGAAGGGGAACTCGCCGATGCCCTCGGCTGCCATGGTGGCCTTCCAGGATCCGCCGACCCGGACGTCGAGCGCCACGCTCGCGGGGTCCGTGGTGAACCCGACCGGACCCCACCACCGGGCGAACTGCCCCGGGTCGGTCCATGCCTGGTACACGGTCGCGCGCGGTGCGTCGAAGACGCGGGTCACGCTGAGCTCGCTCGTGCTCGTGCTGTCGGTCAAGGTGTCCGTCGGCCTTTCGGATGGTGCGCGAAGAGGGGTTGTTCCGGTGCTGGGGGCCGGATCAGGCCTCCGGGTTCTCCGGGGCCTCGAACAGCGGGCGGACCTCGACGCCGCCGTCGTGGACCGGCACGACCTTCGCGACCTCGAGGGCGTGCTCGATGTCACGGGCCTCCAGGACGAAGGTGCCGCCGAGGGCCTGCTTGGCGTCGGCGAACGGGCCGTCGAAGACCTCGCCGCCGCGGATCGCCTTGGCGGTGCCGGCCGGCTGGAGGGCCAGACCGTTGAGGATCTTGCCGCCGAGCTCCTCGACCTTGCCCGGGAACGCCTCGTGGGCCGCGAGCAGCTCCGCCGGGGCGTTCTCCCAGCCGCCGGGGATCTCAGCCTCGTAGATGAAAACCGCGTACTGAGCCATGGTGGCTCTCCTTCCGGTGTCTTGTCCGCCGCCGTGGACTTGGCGGTCGTGTTCGTCCGTCACCAGCCTTTCCCTCCGGGGCCCTGAACGACATCTTCCATATTGCTGCGATGGGGTCCGGTATCAGCCATCCCGCGAGCCCAGGGGCCCGCGGCCGGGCCCGGGCGGGCACATCGCAATCGTGGAGATGCGCCCGCTCGGCACGAGCCCCGAATCTGACCGCATGACTGACTTCGAGAACAAGACCGTCCTGGTCACCGGTGGCGGCAGCGGCATCGGCCTGGCCACGGCCCGCCGTCTTCTGGAAGAGGGCGCCAACGTCGTCCTCGTCGGCCGCGACGCCGAGCGCCTCGCCACCGCGGCGAAGGACCTGGACGCCGGCGAGCGCGTCCTGACCGTGACCGCCGACGTCGCGCGCCCCGATGACCTCGACACCGTCATCGATCAGGTGCGCGAGCGTTTCGGCAGCCTGAACGGCGTTTTCGCCAACGCCGGCATCGGTCTCAACGCCCGCACCGCGGACGTCACCGAGGCCGACTTCGACCAGGTGGTCGGCACCAACTTCAAGGGCTCGTTCTTCACCGTCCAGAAGGCGCTGCCGCTGCTCGCGGAGGGCTCCTCGATCGTCCTGAACGCCTCGTGGCTGGTCCACCGCGGCATGGGCGCCGGCTCGGTCTACGCGGCGAGCAAGGCCGCCGTGCTCAACCTCCCCCGCACCCTGGCGCCGGACCTCGCGGAATTCGGCATCCGCGTCAACGCCGTGACGCCGGGTCACATCCGCACCGAGATGTTCGACATGGTCGCCCCGGTGGAGCCGGTGCGCGAGTTCTTCCGCGGCCAGGTGGCGCTCGGCACGCTCGGCACCCCGAACGACATCGCCGAGACCGTCCTGTTCCTGCTGTCGCCGAAGGCCGCGTACATCACCGGTCAGGAGTTCGTCGTCGACGGCGGCCTCACGGGCTCCGTCCCCGCCTGACCGGCCGACGTTCCGACCGACGCACCGACCGACGCACCGACCGTCCCAAGGAGAAAGACAGTGATCGACTTCCGGCTCGGCGAAGAGCACGAGGTCCTGCGCAAGAGCGTCGAGGAGTTCGCACGCACCGAGGTCGCGCCGGTCATCGGCGAGCTCTACAAGCGGGACGAGTTCCCCTACGAGCTGACGGCCGGGATGGGGCGGATGGGCCTGTTCGGCCTTCCCTTCGACGAGGAGTTCGGGGGCACGCCGGGCGGCGACTTCCTCGGCCTGTGCCTGTCGCTGGAGGAGCTCGGCCGGGTCGACACGTCGGTCGCGATCACCCTGTCCGCCGGAGTGTCGCTGGGTGCCATGCCCATCCACCGCTTCGGCACGCGGGAGCAGAAGGAGCGCTGGATGCCGCAGCTGTGCGCCGGTGAGGCGCTCAGCGCGTTCGGCCTGACCGAGCCCGGCGGCGGCACGGACGTCTCGGGGCTCACCACCACGGCGGTGCTCGACGGCGACGAGTGGGTGATCAACGGCGCGAAGTCGTTCATCACCAACTCCGGTACGGACATCACCCGGCTGGTCACCGTGACCGCGGTGACCGGGGTCCGCGCGGACGGCCGCCAGGAGGCCTCGACCATCGTGGTGCCCTCGGGAACCCCGGGCTTCGAGGTCGCGCCGAAGTACTCCAAGGCGGGCTGGAACGCCTCGGACACCCGCGGGCTCACCTTCACCGACTGCCGGGTGCCGGCCGGGAACCTGCTGGGTGAGCGGGGCCGCGGCATCGCGCAGTTCCTGTCCGTCCTGGACGAGAGCCGGATCGCCATCTCCGCGGTGGGTACCGGTGTGGCCCAGGGCTGCGTGGACGAGAGCGTGCGGTACGCGCGTGAGCGCAGGGCCTTCGGGCGCAACCTCGGCGCGAACCAGTCGATCCAGTTCAAGATCGCCGACATGGAGGTCCGGACCCAGTCGGCCCGTCTCGCCTACTACCAGGCCGCGTCGAAGATGCTCCGCGGGGAGCCCTTCGCCAAGGAGGCCTCGGTCGCCAAGCTCGTGTCCTCCGCCGCCGCGATGGACAACGCCCGCGACGCCACGCAGATCTTCGGCGGCTACGGCGCGCTGAACGACTACCCGGTGGCCCGCTTCTACCGCGACGCCAAGGTGCTGGAGATCGGCGAGGGCACGAGCGAGGTCCAGCGGATGCTGATCGCGCGCGGCCTGGGGGTCCAGGCGGTCGCCTGAGCCCACGGAGCCGTGGGTGGGCCGATGCGGCGGGCCGGGAGACGCGGGCGGCCCGGGGAGGGCGGGGGTGCCGCGGCGGACCGAAGACGGGGCGGACGG
>NZ_JBSFDF010000095.1:0-12858 GCF_053593795.1 Streptomyces sp. NPDC002104
ATTCACGCCGCGCCCACGACCGCGCCCTAGGCCCCCCGGCCCGGCGCGCGCGCCCAGCCCCGGGGGCAGGCCGTTCTCGCGTAGCGCGGCTCCGCGCCGCTCAGCCCCGCCCGGTACCGAAGGCGTGCCGGGCCAGCGTGCGTACGGCCGCCCCGTGCCCGCGGCGCAGGGCGCCGGGGAGCATGCGCAGGGCGTGCAGGCGGGAGCCGTGGCGCAGCCGGGCCGCGCGGGCGGCCCGGGGCCAGCCGCGGGCCTCCATCCGCTCGGCGACGGCCGAGAAGTAGCGCTCGGACTCCGTGAAGCGGGTGCCGGACAGGGCCTGGACGGAGGACTCGCTGGCCGCGTGCCGGCGGTACTGGAAGACGGTGGTGGTCGCGTCGACGACCATCCGCTCGCCGGCTTCGAGCAGGTCCACGACGAGGGCCAGGTCCAGGAGCACCGAGTAGCCGTCGCGGAAGTTCACCCGGCGCAGGGCCGGTCCGCGCCAGGTGATGGAGGGGAAGTAGAGCCAGTTCCCGCGCAGGACGCTGGCGGCGAGCTCCTCGCCGGACATCAGTGCCCGGCCGCCGAGCCGCGGGGCGAACAGCCACTGCTTGGCCGCGTCGGGCAGGCCCCGCGTGACCCGGCCATCGCCGTCGATCACCTCGACGCCGGGCTGGACCATGCCGATCCCCGGGTGGTCGCGGAGGATCGCGCGGACCGTCTCCAGGTAGTGCGGGTGCAGCAGGTCGTCGCAGCCCATGATGACGACGTGGTCGGCCTCGGAGAGCTCGACGCACTTCTGGAAGTTCTTGGTGATGCCGAGGTTCCGCTCGTTGCGCAGGTACCGCACCCGCGCGTCGCCCAGCCCTTCGAACCAGCCGGGCACCTCCGGCTCCCGGCCGTCGTCGATCACGACGAGCCGGAAGTCCGGGTCGGTCTGGGCCAGGACGCTGCGGACCGCGTCCTGCATCTGCCCCACGTCCCCGTAGTACGGGAGCATGAAGTCGAAGGACCCCACGGGGCGTCAGACCTTCACGGAGTCCGTGCCGGAGGAGGACTCGGCGCCGGTGGCCGCGGGGGCGCCGGCCGCCGCGGGAACGCCGGTGGCCGCGGGGGCGTCGCCGCCCGATCCGAGCCGGACGTCGTTGTGCCGCAGGCCCTCGTTGATGGCGACGGTCCGGGCGAGGTCGGTGATCTTCTTCTCCAGCGAGCGGAAGCGCAGGAAGGTGTTGAGCGTGAGGAAGCCCATCGCGAGGACCATCACGTACAGCACCAGGTCCGTGCCACGGCCGACGCCGAGGTGCTGGGCGACCCAGGTGACGTCGGTCGGGCGGAGCACCGCGTACACGTTGACGACGACGAAGGCCGAGAAGGCTATGCGCTTCCACGCGCGGTTCTGGGCCTGGCTCCAGGTCCGGATGAACATCAGTGCCATGGACACCGAGCCCGCGATCAGCAGCAGCTGAATCCAGAAGTACTTCATCGACGCCCACGCTCCCGCAGTGAAATGTCAAAAACGATGTTGACGCCGTTGATCAGGGACTGACCCTTGGCGCGCGAGTAGTCGGTGTAGAGGATGTCGACGGGTATCTCGGTGACCCGCAGGTCGGAGCCGGCGAGGAATGCGACGAGTTCGGAGGCGTGGGCCATTCCGTTCATCGTGATGTTCAGCCGCTCGGCGGCTTCACGGCCCAGGACGCGCAGACCGTTGTGCGCGTCGGTGAGCTTGAGCTTGCGCGCGGTGGGGCTGACGGCGGCGGCCGTGCGCAGGACGACCTGCTTGATCCACGGCACCTGGCCGTTCTGTTCGATGAACCGGGAGCCGAGCACCACGTCGGCGTCACCGGAGCGCAGGACGGCGACCATCGTCTCGACGTCCTTGGTCTGGTGCTGACCGTCCGCGTCGAACGTCGCGAAGTACCGTGCGCCGGGCTGGGCGAGTGCGTAGGTGAGGCCGGTCTGAAGGGCCGCGCCCTGGCCGAGGTTGACCGGATGCCGCACCAGATGGGCACCGGTGGTCGCGATGTGCTCCGCGGAATCATCCGTGCTGCCGTCATCGACGACGACTATGTTCGGGAAGGTCTTCCGGGCCGCCTCGACCACGCCGGCGATCACTTGACCCTCGTTATAGGCGGGTATGACCAGCCAGACATCGTCGTATTCGGACACGGTAGCTCCAACGGAACGAGGCACGTACGAGTGCTCAGTGATCGGTGTGAGGTCGCCATCCGGCATTGCCGTCTCCGAACTCACTCAGTCCGGGCCGCTCACGTCGGCCGTGTGTCGGGGCCCCAGGCCTTCTAGCATAGCGAGTTCGGGCACCCCGAAGCTGGACCGCAGGCAACGATCACACACACGGCGCGTTGTCCAGTGGGGTCCTCAGAGCGCCCGGCCCTCCCGGGCGGTCCGGGCCAGATCGGCGAAACCGGGCGTGGCCAGGGCGTCGGCCAACTGCTCCCGCCAGCCGCTCATCGGGGCCAGGCCCACCTGGGCCCAGTGGTCGTGGGCGAGGACGCTGAAGGCGGGGCGGACCGCGGGCCGGACGAAGGACTCGGACGTGGTCGGACGGATCCGCTCGGGGTCCAGGCCGGACAGCCGGTAGACCTCGCGCGCGAGCCCGAACCAGGTGGTCGCCCCGCTCGACGTGCCGTGGTAGATGCCCGCGGGGGCCCGGCCGTCCAGGGCCGCGTGACCGAGCGCGACGAGCTGCCGGGCGAGCGCGACGGACCAGGTGGGCTGGCCCTGCTGGTCGTCGACCACGTCCAGGGTGTCGCGCCGGGCGGCCAGCCCGAGCATCGTGGCGACGAAGTTGGGGCCGTGCTCGCCGTACAGCCATGCGGTGCGGACCACGTAGCCGTCCTGCGGCAGGAGTTCGGCCACGGCCCGCTCGCCGATCAGCTTGGAGCGGCCGTACGCGTTCACGGGCCCGGTGGCCGCGTCCTCGGCGTAGGGCTCCGCGGCGTCCCCGGGGAGCACGTAGTCGGTGGAGATCTGCAGCAGGCGCGCGCCGGCCGCGGCGCAGGCCGCGGCGAGGATCCGTACGCCGGTGCCGTTGACGGCGGTGGCGGCCTCCTCGGCCGTCTCGGCGCCGTCCACATCGGTCCAGCCGGCGCAGTTGACGATGATCGCGGCGCCCTCGACTGCGGACCGGACGGCCGCCGGATCGGTGATGTCGAGCTCCGCGCGGCCCAGGCCAACGGATTCGACTCCGTGGCGCCGCAGTTCGGCCAGTACGTCCTGGCCCAGCATCCCGGCCGCGCCCGTGACGAGCCAGCGGCCCTTCCCCCCGTCCCCCCTCACTGCTGCGGTGCCGCCTTCTGCCCGGCCCGCGGGGCCCTTCCGTGGCCGGCTTCCCCTTGGCCGTACCCCGGAATGCCCTTGTCCGATAACCCGTCGTTCCGTCTGGGCCAGAATCCGCCCCTCACCAGGATCCGCATGATCCGAACAGTAGCCGTGTGGTGCGTTCGGCACGGTGGGAATCGAAAACTGTCCCGGCCTCTCGCATAGGGTTGTCACCATGCGTGGAATTCTCTTGGCCGGCGGCACCGGATCCCGACTCTGGCCGCTGACGCGGGCAGTGTCGAAACAGCTGCTGCCCGTCTTCGACAAGCCGATGATCTACTACCCGCTCTCGACTCTGGTCATGGCCGGGATCAGCGAAATCCTCGTCATCACCACCCCGGACGACCGCGACCAGTTCGAGCGTCTGCTCGGCGACGGCTCGCAGTTCGGCATCCGGCTGGAGTACGCCGTCCAGGAACGCCCCGAGGGCATCGCCCAGGCCTTCGTGCTCGGCGCCGACTTCATCGGCGACGACTCCGTCGCGCTGATCCTCGGCGACAACATCTTCCACGGCAGCGGCCTCGGCACGCGCCTGGCGCAGCACACCGGCTCCAAGGGCGGCCGGGTCTTCGCGTACCCGGTGGCGGACCCGTCGGCGTACGGCGTGGTGGAGTTCGACGCGGACGGCCAGGCCATCTCCATCGAGGAGAAGCCGGAGAAGCCCAAGTCCCGTTACGCCGTGCCCGGTCTGTACTTCTACGACAACCGCGTCGTGGAGATAGCCCGGGCCCTGAAGCCCAGCGCCCGCGGCGAGCTGGAGATCACCGCCGTCAACGACGCGTACCTCCAGGCCGGCGAGCTGAACGTCACCATCCTGGACCGCGGTACGGCCTGGCTGGACACCGGCACCTTCGTCTCGATGGTGCAGGCCTCGGAGTTCGTGCGCGTCATCGAGGAACGCCAGGGATTCAAGATCGGCTGCATCGAGGAGGCCGCCTGGCGGGCGGGCCTCATCGACTCCGCGCAGCTGCGCGCACTGGCCGAGCCGCTCACCAAGAGCGGTTACGGCGACTACCTGATCGGTCTGCTCGAAGAGGAAGCCGCACGATGAAGTTCCGTGAACTCTCCATTGAGGGAGTCTTCGAGATCACGCCCCAGCAGCACGGTGACCCGCGCGGCATGTTCATGGAGTGGTACCGCTTCGACCACCTCGCCGAGGTCGTCGGGCACCCCCTGAACCTGGCGCAGGCCAACCTCTCGGTCTCCCAGCGCGGCGTGGTCCGGGGCATCCACTTCGCCGACGTCCCGCGCGGCCAGGCCAAGTACGTCACCTGCGTGCGCGGCGCCGTGCTGGACATCATCGTGGACATCCGGGTCGGCTCCCCGACCTTCGGCCGCTGGGAGGGCGTCCGCCTGGACGACGTGGACCGGCGTGCCGTCTACCTCCCCGAGGGGATGGGCCACGGCTTCTGCGCGCTGACGGACGACGCCACGCTGTCCTACATCTGCTCGGAGACGTACAACCCGACGGCCGAGCACTCGGTGCACCCGCTCGACCCCGACCTGGGCATCGACTGGCCGGCGGACGTCCCGCTGCTGTCCGCCCGCGACGACGCGGCCCCCTCGCTGGCCGACGCCGCCGCGTCGGGGCTGCTGCCGGACTACGCCGCCTGCATCGAGTTCACGGAGTCGCTGCGCGTGAAGTGAGGTGAGGTGACCGCCGCGCACGGAGCCTCGTACGCGGCGGCGCAGGGAAGGAGGGCCGCACCCCCAGGGTGCGGCCCTCTTCGCGTGCCCGCGGCACGCAGGCGCGTACGACGAAGGGCCCCCGACCCGTCGCGTGAACGACGGGGCGGGGGCCCTCCTGTCAAACATGGTGCCCGCGTCGGCGAGCTACCAGGTCAGAACACGAATTACTTCGTGATCTTGGTGACCTGGCCGGCGCCCACGGTACGACCACCCTCACGGATGGCGAACTTGAGGCCCTCCTCCATGGCGACCGGCTGGATCAGCGCGACCGTCATCTCGGTGTTGTCGCCCGGCATGACCATCTCCGTGCCGGCCGGCAGGGTGACAACACCCGTGACGTCGGTGGTACGGAAGTAGAACTGCGGACGGTAGTTGTTGAAGAAGGGGGTGTGACGGCCACCCTCGTCCTTCGACAGGATGTAGGCCTGGGCCTCGAACTCGGTGTGCGGGGTGACCGAACCGGGCTTGATGATGACCTGGCCGCGCTCGACGTCCTCGCGCTTGATGCCACGGAGGAGCAGACCGACGTTCTCGCCCGCCTGGCCCTCGTCGAGCAGCTTGCGGAACATCTCGATACCGGTGACCGTGGTGGTGGTCTTGGTCTCCTTGATACCGATGATGTCGACGGTCTCGTTGACCTTCAGGACACCACGCTCGATACGGCCGGTGACGACGGTACCGCGACCGGTGATCGTGAAGACGTCCTCGACGGGCATGAGGAACGGCAGCTCGGTGTCACGCGGCGGGGTCGGGATGGCCTCGTCGACGGCGGTCATGAGGCCGAGAAGCTTCTCGCCCCACTCCTTGTCGCCCTCGAGCGCCTTGAGCGCCGAGACGCGCACGACCGGAAGGTCGTCGCCCGGGAACTCGTAGTCGGAGAGGAGCTCACGAACCTCGAGCTCGACGAGCTCCAGGATCTCCTCGTCGTCCACCATGTCGGCCTTGTTCAGGGCGACGACGATGTACGGAACGCCGACCTGGCGGGCCAGGAGCACGTGCTCCTTGGTCTGCGGCATCGGGCCGTCGGTGGCGGCGACCACGAGGATCGCGCCGTCCATCTGCGCGGCACCGGTGATCATGTTCTTGATGTAGTCCGCGTGACCCGGGCAGTCGACGTGGGCGTAGTGACGCGCCTCGGTCTGGTACTCGACGTGCGCGATGGAGATGGTGATACCGCGCTGGCGCTCTTCGGGAGCCTTGTCGATCTGGTCGAAGGCCGAGGCCTCGTTCAGGTCCGGGTACGCGTCGTGCAGCACCTTGGTAATGGCGGCCGTGAGGGTCGTCTTACCGTGGTCAATGTGACCGATGGTGCCGATGTTGACGTGCGGCTTAGTCCGCTCGAACTTCGCCTTCGCCACGGGGTCCTCCTGGAGAGTGGTTCTGTACGCCTTGCTCATCGGCGCCAGGTGATCTTTGCTGGATAGCCGGTACCCCGGGGCAACGGGAGGGTTACTCCTGTTGCCCCAGAGGCTCCGGTGACAAGCCTAAAGCGTGTACTCGGAAGAGTTACTCGCCCTTGGCCTTCGCGATGATCTCCTCGGCGACGTTCCGGGGAACCTCGGCGTAGGAGTCGAACTGCATCGAGTAGCTGGCGCGACCCGAGGTCTTGCTGCGGAGGTCTCCGACGTAGCCGAACATCTCCGAGAGGGGCACGAGGCCCTTCACGAGGCGCGCACCGTGACGCTCCTCCATGGCCTGGATCTGGCCACGGCGGGAGTTGATGTCACCGATGACGTCACCCATGGACTCCTCCGGCGTGGTGACCTCGACGGCCATCATCGGCTCGAGGAGCACGGGAGAAGCCTTGCGCGCGGCCTCCTTGAAGGCCTGCGAACCGGCGATCTTGAAGGCGAGCTCGGAGGAGTCGACCTCGTGGTAGCCACCGTCGAGAAGGATGACGCGGACGCCAGTCATCTCGTAGCCGGCGAGGATGCCGAACTTCATGGCTTCCTGCGCACCCGCGTCGACCGAGGGGATGTACTCCCTCGGGATGCGGCCACCGGTGACCTTGTTCACGAACTCGTACGCCGGACCGTCGGCCTCGAGGATCGGCTCGATCGCGATCTGCACCTTGGCGAACTGACCGGTACCACCGGTCTGCTTCTTGTGGGTGTAGTCGTGACGCTCCACCGTCTGGCGGATCGTCTCGCGGTAAGCGACCTGCGGCTTGCCGACGTTGGCCTCGACCTTGAACTCGCGCTTCATACGGTCGACCAGCACCTCGAGGTGCAGCTCGCCCATACCACCGAGGATGGTCTGGCCGGTCTCTTCGTCCGAGTGAACGTGGAAGGAGGGGTCCTCCTCCGCGAGAGACTGGATGGCGACACCCAGCTTCTCCTGGTCACCCTTGGACTTGGGCTCGATGGCGACCTGAATGACCGGGGCCGGGAAGTCCATGGACTCCAGGATGACCGGGTTCTTGTCGTCACACAGCGTCTCACCGGTGGTGGTCTGCTTCAGGCCCATGACGGCGACGATGTCACCGGCGCCCACCGCTTCGATCTCTTCACGCTTGTTCGCGTGCATGCGGTAGATCTTGCCGATGCGCTCCTTCTTGCCCTTGACGGAGTTCAGCACCGCGGTGCCGGCCTCCAGGCGGCCCGAGTAAACCCGGACGAAGGTGAGCTTGCCGAGGTGCGGGTCGCGCATGATCTTGAACGCGAGCGCCGCGAGGGGCTCGTCGTCCGAGGGCTTGCGCTTCACGACGACCTCGGCGTCCTTGACGTCGTGGCCTTCGATGGCCTCGACGTCCAGGGGCGACGGGAGGTAGCGGACGACGGCGTCGAGCAGGGGCTGAACGCCCTTGTTCTTGAACGCCGTGCCACAGAACACCGCGGTGACGGTGGCGCCACCCTCACCCTTGGAGCTGATGATGATGCGACGCACAGCGGCGTGCAGCTGCTCGACGGTGGGCTCGACGCCCTCGAGGAACAGCTCCATGATCTGGTCGTCGTTCTCGGCGACCGTCTCGACCAGCTTGGCGTGCCACTCTTCAGCGGCTTCCTTGTGGGTGTCCGGGATGTCGACGATGTCGTACATCTCGCCCTTGGTCGCCTCGGCGGACCAGACGAACGCCTTCATGGTGACCAGGTCGACAACGCCCTGGAAGTCCATCTCGGCGCCGATGGGGAGCTGCATGACGATCGGAACCGCACCGAGGCGGTCCTTGATCATGTCGACACAGCGGTGGAACTCGGCGCCGGTGCGGTCCAGCTTGTTGACGAAGCAGATGCGCGGCACGCCGTAGCGGTCCGCCTGACGCCAGACGGTCTCGGACTGCGGCTCGACGCCGGCCACACCGTCGAAGACGGTGACGGCGCCGTCGAGGACGCGGAGCGAACGCTCCACCTCGACGGTGAAGTCGACGTGACCCGGGGTGTCGATGATGTTGATGGTGTGGTCAACATCTTCGAGCGGCCAGTGGCAGGTGGTAGCGGCAGACGTGATGGTGATACCACGCTCCTGCTCCTGCTCCATCCAGTCCATCGTGGCAGCGCCGTCGTGGACCTCACCGATCTTGTAAGACACACCGGTGTAGAACAGGATGCGCTCGGTGGTGGTCGTCTTGCCCGCGTCGATGTGGGCCATGATGCCGATGTTGCGCACCTTGGCCAGGTCAAGCGAAGTGGTAGCCATATCGGCTCAGTCTTCTCTCGGTCTCGATGTGGGTTCGGACTACCAGCGGTAGTGCGCGAAGGCCTTGTTGGACTCGGCCATCTTGTGCGTGTCCTCACGCTTCTTGACGGCAGCGCCAAGACCGTTCGACGCGTCGAGCAGCTCGTTCATGAGGCGCTCGGTCATCGTCTTCTCGCGGCGGGCGCGGGAGTAACCCACGAGCCAGCGCAGCGCGAGGGTCGACTGACGGCCCGGCTTGACCTCGATCGGCACCTGGTAGGTGGCGCCACCGACGCGGCGGGACTTGACCTCGAGCGACGGCTTGACGTTCTCCAGCGCGCGCTTCAGCGTGATGACCGGGTCGTTGCCGGTCTTCTCGCGGAGGCCTTCCATGGCGCCGTAAACGATGCGCTCGGCGGTGGAGCGCTTGCCGTTCAGGAGGATCTTGTTGATGAGCGACGTCACCAGAGGAGATGCGTAGACCGGGTCGATGATGACCGGGCGCTTCGGGGCGGGGCCCTTACGAGGCATTTTTTACTTCTCCTTCTTGGCGCCGTAGCGGCTGCGGGCCTGCTTGCGGTTCTTGACAGCCTGGGTGTCAAGCGCACCGCGGATGATCTTGTAACGAACACCCGGCAGGTCCTTCACACGGCCACCACGCACGAGCACGATCGAGTGCTCCTGCAGGTTGTGTCCCTCACCCGGAATGTAAGCGGTGACCTCGATGCCAGAGGTCAGACGCACACGCGCGACCTTACGCAGCGCCGAGTTCGGCTTCTTCGGGGTGGTCGTGAACACTCGCGTGCAGACGCCGCGACGCTGGGGCGAAGCCTCAAGCGCGGGGGTCTTTGTCTTCTCGACCTTGTCCTGCCGGCCCTTACGGACCAGCTGCTGGATCGTAGGCACTACTTCTCCGGTTTCTGTGTGCCGTGTAGTGAAGCTAACCTGGAACATTTGCCGACCCACGCGGTCGGGTGTGTCGGATCCGGCGGACCTCCACGCAAGCGTGGAAACGCATGAATCGCGGCGGCTTGTACGGCTCAGGTGCGGTTGATGGACACGCACAGGAGCCCAGGCACACCCCAGGCACAAGGTCTGAGCGTACCCATCGCATCCACTCCGGTCAAAACAAAAGCCCCTGACCCGGAAGCCCGAAGGGCCTCCGGCCCAGTCGCCACAAGGCCGAGGCCGGGATGCAGTCCCTTCGATGTGCGCCCGTGGTGCGCATGTGCTAAGCGGAGCCCCCTCTCCCCCGTCGCCCGGGGCGGGCCGCGCCTCCCGGAACGGTGCGGCGGGCCGCGCCACTCCGGACGCCCCGGCGAGTCCGGCGACTCCGGCAGCTCCGGCCGGCAACCGCGCCCCCGCGCTCCACCGAAAGGAGGAACCCCCCTCCCCGGAGCCGGCGGGCGCACCCTGCGCACACCCGTCCGGACCCGGCCCCGTACCCGGAGGACGGGTGCGCGCGACGGGCCCCGCTCCCCCGGGGCCGCTCCGCACCGCCGCCGAAACCGGAGCGGCCGCGCGACACCATGGGGCCGGGTCCGCCCGGGGCGCCCGGTCCATCCGGGGCGACGGCGGACCGGCGGGCCCGGGAGGAACCGGCGCGACACCGCACCGCCGCACCGCCTTCCGGAGCCGCCCCGAACCTAAACTGACGAGTCCGACAAAACAGCCATATGCACCACTAATCGGACAGCAGACCAGCAGGGAGCACACCCTTGGGGATCTTGGCCATCGAGCCCTCGACGCAGAGCAGTCCACCTCCCGGCCAGGACCGGCCCGCAGTGCGCCGCCCCACCCGCTCCTACGGTCCGCTCCTCGCGTTCCTCATGGCCTCGGGCGCCTTCTGCGCGTCCTGGGCGGCCCGGGGCACCTTCCCCTTCGGCACCACCGGCCGGGCCATCAACGACCAGGCCAACCAGTACGTTCCGTTCCACCGGGCCCTGTGGGACCTGGTCCACGGCCAGTCCGCCGGCGACCTCCTGTTCACCTGGCGCGGCGGCTTCGGCCAGCAGTTCCTGTCCGACTACGCCACCTACCTCGGCAACCCCTTCTCCTGGCTGGCCGTCCTGGTCCCCCGGGCCCACGTGGACCTCGCCGTCTTCGCCGTCACCCCGGTCACGATGGGCACCGCCGCCGCCCTGATGACCGTCTACCTCGGCAAGCTGCAGCCCGGCCCGGGGTGGCAGCGGGGCGTGCTCGGAGCCGTCTACGGGCTCTGCGGCTGGGCCCTCAGCGACGCCTCGTACATCCCCATGTGGATGTGGGGCCTGGTCGCGCTCCCGCTCCTGGGCATCGCCGCCGAGTGGTGCCTGGAGGGGCGCCGCTGGCCGGGGGCGGCGCTGCTGGTCGCCCTCGCCTGGTCCGGGAACTTCTACACCGCGATGATGGCGACGATCGGCGCCTGCGTGCTGCTCGGCGTCCGCCTGATCCTCCTCGGCCCGGCCCGCTCCCAGCCGCTGCGCGCCGTGGCCCGGGCCGGGACCGCCGCCGCGACGGGCATCCTGCTCACGCTCCCCCTCCTGCTGCCCTCGTTCCTCTCCAGCGGAGCCTCCCAGCCCACCCGGGCGGCCGCCTTCGATCCCGTCCGGATCGAGGTGTTCCTGACCGGCATGCTCCCCGCCACCCACCTGTGGGGCGGCCGCCCCAGGCTGTACGTGGCCTCGCTCGGCCTGATCCTGGCCGGCTCCTTCCTCCTCAACACGGCCGTCGCCCGCAGGACCCGCCTGGTGTGGGCGGGGGCGGCCCTGCTCGTCGCCCTCTCCTTCCAGTTCCCGCCCACCCAGTACGTGTGGCACGGGCTGGCGGTCCCGAACGGCAATCCGTACCGCGAGACCTTCGTGTTCAGCGGCATCGTCGTGATCACCGCCTGGCTCTCGCTGGCCAACCGGCCGCGCCCGGCGCACCTGGCGAGTGCCGCCGCCCTGCTGGTCACCGCGGCCTACGTGCTCCGCCACACCAATGACTTCGGCGGCGCCACCTGGGCGGCCGTCCTGGGCGGCGGCGCGGTGTCCCTCCTCGCCCTGCTCCTGCTGGCCCACGGCGGGAAGCACCGGCTGCTGATCCCCCTGGCCGCGGTCCTCATGACCGGGGCCGTCTTCGCCGAATCCACCGCCGCCGCGGCCGGCGCGGACGCCCGGCGCGCCCGCGAACGCTGGGCGAAGCCGATCGCCACCTCCGGCAGGTCGATCACGAACCACTTCGAGGCCGTCCGCTCGGTCGAGGGCTGGCCCGCCTACCGGACCGACTCCGGCGCCCCGCAGACCTCGTACAACGACACCCTCGCGCTCCGGGCCGAGGGCCCGCAGTACTACAGCAGCTACCTCCCCGAGAGCACGTACAAGGCCCTCGAACCCCTCGGCTACGGCTACACCAACGACGGCCGCACCTTCTTCGGCGCCGACAACCCTGTCCTGGACGCGATCTTCTCGATCGGCGCCCGCGCCGAACCCGGCCCGGAGAAGGACAGCTGGACGGCCCGTACCTTCCCCACCCCGCCCCTGGTCACCGTCCGCAGCGCCCCGTACGCCTCCCCCAATCCCCCGGCCAGCGTCTACGCCCACCAGGAGCGGGTCCTCGGCGCCACCGTCTACCGGGTCCCGCCCGTCACCCGGGGCGGCAGCGCCGCGAAGCAGCGCTACACCGCCGCGTGCGCGCCCGGCTCCGAGGCCTTCTGGTACTCCCCCCGGCTGTACGGCACCGTCGCCTTCGCAGGCGCCGAGAAGCCCCTGGGGGACCGCACGGCCGGAGTCCTGCGCCTCGGTGAGGTCCCCGCCTCCGGCCGGGTCGACGTGACCGTACGGACCCGTACCCGGGGCGGCACCGCGGGCGCGCACCCCGTCGGCTGCCTGGACCGGGCCGCGCTCGCCACGACGGTCGGCCGCCTCACGGCCACGGGCGCCACCCGCGTCACCGCGGGCGGCCACAGCATCGAGGCCACCCTCCCGCAGGGGGCCTCCGGCACCGCCGTGTTCGCCATGACGGCCGTCCCCGGCTGGCGGTGCTCGGCCCCGGTGAAGAGCTTCCACGGCCTGGTCGCCCTGGACATCCCCCGGAACACGCACACCCTCTCCTGCATCTTCACCCCCAGGGGCCTCACCCCGGGCCTGGCCGGCGCCACCCTGGCCCTCCTGGCCCTGACGCGGACCCGGATCGGCGCGATGGCCGCCATCACCCTGCTGTGCGGGGCCGCGACCGCCGCCTGCGGGCCGATCGTCTTCGTCGGCCTGA
>NZ_JBSFDF010000096.1:0-12667 GCF_053593795.1 Streptomyces sp. NPDC002104
GTCCGAATCCCTGCCGATGTTCCTGTCCGGACGGCTGTACGACGGCGGGGTCTGGGGCGGAGCCCCAGGAGGGGTCCGGGCGCAGCCCGGGGAACGGTGGAAGGGCGGGTAGGGGACCTCGCCCCGCAGGGCCGGCCACCCGCACCGGGCCACCGGGGCACCGGGGCACCGGGCCACCGGGCCACCGGGCCACCCGCACCGGGCCACCGGGGCACCGGGGCACCGGGCCACCGGGCCACCGGGCCACCCGCACCGGGCCACCGGGCCACCGGGCCACCGGGCTCCCGGGCTCCCGGGCTCGGGAAAGGTGCAGCTCAGCGGGATTGTCAGCGGGCGCGCCTAGACTCGGTGACGGATGGGATTCGTCCGGCCGCGGAGGTGAGGGCGGCAGCAGCGAGGGGGAGAGGGGGATCACGATGGACAGGTCGACGACATCGCGCGCGCCGGCGCAGCCGGGCGGCATCGGGTCCGCTCTGCCACGGCACGCCGCCGTGTTCCTGCCCGCCGCCGTGCCCCGCGAGAGCCGCATCGCCTTCTGGGCCCCCGACGGGAACACCCTGCCCGCCGAAGGCGGCGCAGGCACTGCGGACACCCTCCAGGTGGTCCGGCCCCATGGCGAGGGTGTCCGTACCCGCACCGTGCCCGCCGTCACGCTGACCGTCACCGCCGCCCTGCCCGTGCTGCTGCACGCGGCCCGCGGGCCCGTCGCGCATCCCGCGACCCGCGCCTGGGGGACCGCCGCGGTCCAGGCGCTGTCCCTCGTCGCGCGCGGCCGCCTGCTGCCCGGGCTGACGCCCGACGGGGTCGACGCCTGGCGGGCCGGGCCCCTGGACGCCGGGGACATCGCGCACCTGCGCGCGGTCGCGGCCGCCCTGCCCCACGAGGGGTACGCCACCCCGCTCGCCGGACGCCGTCCGCTGCAGCTCCCCGAACCGGAGGCGCTGGTCAGGGCGTTCCTGGACGCCGTCGCCGACAGCCTGCCCCGGACCCCTGCCGCGGCCTTCGCCGCGGGCCGCCCCTTCGCGGCCCGCGAGCCGCAGCGGGTCCCGGGGATACGGGACTGGGCGGCGCAGGTCGCCTCGGGCGCGGACACCGGGGTGGGGATCTCGCTGCGCCTCGACCTGTCCTCCTTCCGGCTCTTCGACGAGGCGGAGAGCGGCACGGAGCCGGAGCAGGACGTGCGCCGCGCCGGGGCCGCCGTCGTCCAGGTGCACAGCCTCGCCGACCCGACCCTGGTCACGGACGCCTCGATGCTCTGGGCGGGCGCCGCCGGGGCCGGCTTCGGGCCCCGCGCCCGGATCGACGCCGTCCTCGCGCTGCGCCGGGCGGCCCGGGTCTGGCCACCGCTGCTGCGCCTGCTGGACCAGCCGGTCCCGGACGTGCTGGCCCTCTCCGACCCCGAGCTGGAGGACCTGCTGGGCCGCGCCGCGACCCGGCTGGCGGAGGCCGGGGTCCTGGTCCACTGGCCGCGCGAGCTGGCTCGTACGCTCTCCGCGACCGCGGTCGTACGGTCCACCGCGCCCGGTTCCGCCACCGACGGCACCGCGTTCTTCGACGCCGAGCACCTCTTCGCCTTCTCCTGGGAGCTCGCGCTCGGCGGGGACCGGCTCACCCCGGGGGAGATGGACGCGCTCGCGCAGGCCCACCGGCCCGTGGTGCGGCTGCGCGACCAGTGGGTGCGGGTCGATCCGGAGCTGGTGCGCAAGGCGCGCAAGAGGGAGCTGGGCCTGCTGGACCCGGTGGACGCGCTGGCGGCCGTACTGACCGGGACGGCCGAGGTCGAGGGGGAGCCGGTGGCCGCGGTGCCCGTGGGGGCGCTGGCCGCCCTGCGGGACCGGCTGACCGGGGAGCTGGCGCCGCTGCCCCAGCCGGCCGGGCTCAAGGCCACCCTGCGCGACTACCAGGCCCGCGGGCTGGCCTGGCTGGACCTGATGACCTCGCTCGGACTCGGCGGCTGCCTCGCCGACGACATGGGGCTCGGCAAGACCGTCACCCTGATCGCGCTCCACCTGCACCGCGACCGCCCCGAGCCGACCCTGGTGATCTGCCCGGCCTCGCTGCTGGGCAACTGGCAGCGGGAGATCGAGCGGTTCGCCCCCGGTACGCCGGTGCGCCGTTTCCACGGCGCCGGCCGCAGCCTCGAAGGGCTGGCCGGCCCGGGCGGCGGGGGATTCGTCCTCACCACGTACGGCACCATGCGCGCGGGAGCGGCCCGGCTGGCCGAACAGCCCTGGGGCATGGTCGTCGCGGACGAGGCCCAGCACGTCAAGAACCCGCACTCGGCGACCGCGAAGGCGCTGCGCACGATCCCGGCGCCCGCGCGGGTGGCGCTGACCGGCACCCCGGTGGAGAACAACCTCTCCGAGCTGTGGGCGCTCCTCGACTGGACCACGCCCGGACTGCTCGGCCCGCTCACCGCGTTCCGGGCCCGGCACGCCCGGCCCGTGGAGCACCAGACGGAGGAGGACGGGGGCAATGAGGCGGCGGTCGCCCGACTGGCCGCGCTGGTCAGGCCGTTCCTGCTGCGGCGCAAGAAGTCCGATCCCGGGATCGCGCCCGAACTGCCGCCGAAGACGGAGACCGACCACCCCGTGTCCCTCACCCGCGAGCAGGCCTCGCTCTACCAGGCCGCGGTCGACGAGTCGATGGCGGTGATCGGGGCGAGCGAGGGCATCGAGCGGCGCGGCATGATCATGAAGCTGCTGGCCTCGCTCAAACAGATCTGCAACCACCCGGCCCAGTACCTGAAGGAGGCGGAGCCCCGGATCGCGCACCGTTCCGGGAAGCTGGCCCTGCTCGACGAGCTGCTCGACACGATCCTGGCCGAGGGCGGCTCGGTGCTGGTCTTCACGCAGTACGTGACGATGGCCCGGCTCATCGAGCGCCATCTCACCGCACGCGGCATCTCCCACCAACTGCTGCACGGGGGCACGCCCGTTCCGCGCCGCGAGGAGCTCGTGGACCGCTTCCAGGCGGGCGAGGTGCCCGTGTTCCTGCTCTCCCTCAAGGCGGCCGGCACCGGCCTCAACCTCACCCGCGCCGGGCACGTCATCCACTACGACCGCTGGTGGAACCCGGCCGTCGAGGAACAGGCCACCGACCGCGCCTACCGCATCGGCCAGACCCAGCCCGTCCAGGTCCACCGCATCATCGCCGAAGGCACCGTCGAGGACCGCATCGCCGAGATGCTGGAGGCGAAGCGGGCCCTGGCCGACGCCGTCCTCGGCTCCGGTGAGACCGCGCTGACCGAGCTCACGGACCGCGAGCTCGACGACCTCGTCTCCCTGCGCAGGCCCGTATGATCACCGCGCGCGACGACCGCCGCCGCACCTTCGAGACCGTGCCGCCGGGGGTGGAGGCGGTCAGCTGGTGGGGCCGGGCCTGGGTGTCGGCCCTGGAGGCGGTGGCCCGCGACGATGCCCGGCTGACCCGGGGCAGGACGTACGCCGCCGAGGGCCACGTCGACGCCGTCACCATCACCCCGGGCCGGATCGTGGCCTACGTACGGGGCAGCCGGCCGCGGCCGTACCGCACCGAACTGTCCCTGCCCGCCTTCTCGGACGCCGAGTGGCGCGAGCTGCTGGAATCGGTCGTCGCCGACCCGACGGCGCTCGCCGCGCTCCTGGAGCGCGAGGTCCCGGAGTCGCTCTCCGCGTCGGTCCTGCCCGGTGCGGGAGAGCTCGTACCGCGCTGTTCCTGCCCGGACGTGGCCCGTCCGCCCTGCAAGCACGCCGCGGCCCTGTGCTACCGCGCGGCCCGGCTCCTGGACGCCGACCCCTTCGTCCTCCTCCTGCTGCGCGGCCGCGGCGAGCGGGAGCTGCTGGAGGAACTGACCCGGCGCAACGCCGCCCACGCCGCGCGCGAACAGCCCGACGGGACACCGGACTTCCCCGGCGTTCCCGCCCGTGCCGCACTCGTGCGCACCGTCCTGCCCCCGCTGCCCGCCGCCCTGCCGGCGCCGTCCGCCGCCGGAATGCCGCCCGCGTACCCGGCCGACCCGGCGGCCCCGGACCCGCTCGCCCTGGACCAGCTCGCCGCGGACGCGGCCGCCCGCGCCCTGGCGCTCCTGCGCACCGGCGAGGATCCGATGGCAGGGCTGAGCCGCTGGCAGGACGCCGTCCGGCTGGCCTCGGCCCACCCCACGGCCGGGCTCACCGGCGCCGCCCGTACCCTCTACCGCGACCTGGCCCGCGCCACGGGACGCAGCACCACCGACCTGGCCCGGGGCGCCGCCGCCTGGCGGCAGGGCGGTCTGCCCGCCCTGCTCGCCCTCGAGGAGCCCTGGGACCCGCCCGCAGGCCCTTTCGACCGGGCCCGCCCGGCCCTCCTCGCCGCCGTCCGGGACGCGTTCCGCCCGGACCGCAACCGGCTCACGAGCCCTTCCCGCCAGCTCCGGCTGGGCCGGGACGGCCTCTGGTACTCCTACGAGAACCGCCAGGGCGACGACGACTGGTGGCCCACGGCCCACCACCCCTCCCCGGACCCGGTCACGGCCCTGCGGGGCTGAGCCCGGCCGCCCAGCGGGCGAGGGTGGTGAAGTCCTGGGGGCGCAGGCCGTGGCGGGGGTGGATGCGCAGGAGCAGGGCCGGGGCCGGGTGGTGGGTGGCGACCCAGGTGCGGTCCCGGGGGGTGATCAGGTCGTCGACCCAGGCGAAGGGGCGGCCGGCCGTCCATTCCAGCAGGGGGCGGGTCTTCCAGAAGAGGCCGTCGGGGTCGCGGGCGAAGGGCTCCGGCCAGTCGATGACAGGAAGATCGGCCGGTAGCCCGATGCGCGGGGAGATCAGGGTGTTGGCCTCGTGCGTCCAGGCGGTGGCCCAGGCGAGTTCGTAGGGCAGGGCCAGCAGCCGGGCGCCGTGGGCCGGGTGCAGGCGCACCCGCAGGCCGCGGCGGGCGCTGCGGGATTCCGGTGCGCGGTAGGACAGCCAGATGCTCGGACGCATCCGGTGGCTGGTGTATCCGCGCAGGCCCGCGAGGCGGGACCGGAACGGGTTGAGGGGGCCGTCCACGTCGAGGAGGAGCAGCGGGCGAGTCATGAAGTAGGGATTACCCAGTACACGATGGAGTGAAATGCCTACCGGCGCTATAACCCGAATGGGGTTACGGCGTTGTTTCCGGTACGGGTGCAACGCCCGTGGACCCTTCCGGAAGGCAGGAAATCTGATGCGTCACAGTCGTCGGAATGGCTTGATCGCGGCGGTGGTTGCGGGGGGTGGACTCGCGGTCGCGGGTGCGGGCGGCTTCGCCTTCGCCTTCGCCGACGCGGAGGCGGGCGGACAGGCCGTGGGTTCGCCGGGTGTGCTGTCGGGGAATCTGCTGCAACTGCCCGTGCACGCACCGGTGAACGTGTGCGGGAACACCGTGAGCGTGGTCGGTGTCCTCAACTCGGCCACCGGGAACCGGTGCGTCAACGCCTCCCAGGGCGGGGGGAATCCGGGGCAGCAGGGCCATCCCGGGCCGGGTCCCTCGCACCCCTCGAAACCCGGTGCCGGAAACGGTGCGGGGAACGGTTCTGGGAACGGCGGCCAGAGCGGGCCCGGCCGGGGTGCGGTGGCCGATGGGCGGGGAAAGGATTCTCCGGGACTGCTGTCCGGCAACGGTCTCCAGCTCCCCGTCGAGGTACCGCTCAACGTCAGCGGCAACGCGGTGAGCGTCGTCGGTGTCGGCAACTCCTCCGTGGGCAACACCTCCGTCAACGGCCGGCCCCCGGTCGTCGGCAAGCCCGTCCAGCCGCCCGTCCAGCCTCCGGTCCGGCCGCCCGTCGCCGTGCGGCCGGTCACCCCGCCGGCCCCGCAGCGCAACCACCCCTCGGCGCTCGCCCACACCGGGTCCGAGGGTGTCGGCTACCTGCTGTCCGGCGGCGGTGCCATGCTGCTCGGCGGAGTGCTGCTCTACCGCCGGTTCCGGCTCAACTAGCCCGCGCGGAACGGTCGGCGCCCGCCCGCCAGCCGTCCAGGATCGCGTCGATCCGGGGCGCCAGCCGGGCCCGGGCCGCGAACCGGGGCACGCCCTGCATCAGCAGGGCGTCGTACTCGGTGTCGAGGTGCCGCACGGCCGCCCGAACCGCCGCGTACACGGCGGGCGGGTCCAGGGCCCGGCCGGCCGCGCTGCGGCCCACCCGTCCGCTGCCGCGCACGGAGGCGTGCGCGGCGATGGCCTGGGCCCGGTCGGCCGGGCATCCGGGGAACAGGCGCAGGATCTCGGCGGCGAAGGCCGCCGTGAACCGGGTGTCCTCGGCGGCCCGGCGCAGCCGGTCGCGCTCCCGGCGGCGGGCCCGCGCCTCGGCGTCCGCGAGGCAGGCGCGCTCGGCGCGGGCCAGGGCGGCGTCCTCGACGAGGATCCCCAGTCGCTCGTAGCGGCGGCGGCGCCGGTGGAAGCGGAGTACGACGGCGGACAGTGAACTGGCCTCGTGGGCGCGGCGCGTGAGGGCCGTGTCACCGCGCGGCAGGTAGACGAGGTGTCCGAGGTCGGCACAGTCCAGGCAGCGGGGTACGCCCGCCTCGCGGACGAGCCGGCGCAGCGGTCCCTGCCGGCACTCCGCGCAGTGGATCTGCTTCGTCGACTCGAAAACGACCAGGCTCATGTCGGAGTGATACCGCCATTCAGGCCGTATATCACCTTGTAGGAATGGATACTTGCGGTTTCACAGAGTCTTCCCTGACCTCAGGATGTCCTCCTAACGTGACCCGAGTGGGCCGCGGCCGGTCCATGGAGGAGGGAAACATGGCTGGACGGCAGGCGACGGCCGGGCGCCCGAGGACCGCGGTCCGGCGCCCGAAAGCGGAGGTGGCCTCCGACCTCGTGGTGAGAGAGGTCGCGATAGAGCCCGGTGGCTGCACCGGCTGGCACTACCACCGTGTTCCGCTGATCGCGGTGGTCAAGTCCGGCACGCTGACCCGGATCCTGAGCGACGGCACGGTCGAGGTGCACCACACCGGCGCCAGCTTCGTCGAGCCGGCCGGGCGGCGCCACGTCCACCTCGGCCGCAACCTGGGCCGCGAGCGGGTCGTGCTCTGCGTGACCGCGGCCCTCGCCGAGGGCGACCCCTTCGCCCTGCCCGCCGAGGCCCCGCGCGGGGCCACGCCGTGCGCCTGCCCCGCGCGGACGCGGTGAGGGCCGCCGCGCAGAAGCCCGCCGCGCTGCCGTCCGCCGCGCTGCCGTCCGACGCGCTGCCGTCCGACGCGCTGCCGTCCGACGCGCTGCCGTCCGACGCGCTGCCGTCCGACGCGCTGCCGTCCGGGGTGCCGGGGTCCGGGGTGCCGGGGTCCGGCGCGGGGTGAGCCCGCCCCGCCCGTGAACAGGGCCGCCGCTCAGACGAGTCGGCGGATCTCCCCGCGCACGCGGTAGAAGCCTCCCGCCGCCGGGTGCAGCCCGTCCACCACGTACCGGGCGCCGGGCTCCCGTATCCCGCGCGGGAACTGCACGTTCCAGGAGGGCTCGAAGCCGCCCGACACCACCTGCACGCGCATCCGCTGACCCTGCTGCACGCACTCCACGACCACACCGCCCGCGGGCACCGAGGACACGGACACCGTCGCCACCGCGGCGGGGGAGGCGGCCGGGGTGAAGACCGGCAGGGCGGCCGCCGACTTCACGTCCACGGCCGTTGGCACCGAACCCTCCCGGGCGGCCGCGATCGCGGCCTCGCTCGCGTCGACGCACACCAGCGAACCGTCCGTGGTCACCAGGTAGAGCCGCTCGTCCAGATACTGCATGGACAGCGCGGACCCGCTGCCGGTGCCCAGCTTCCACAGCCGCTGCCCGTCGGCGTCGAAGCAGTACACGGACGACGCGAGGTCACCGGCGAAGACGTGCCGGCCGTCCGGCGAGGTCGCGCACGAGTAGACCGCCGCGTCGCAGCGGTACGTGGCCTCCAGCGCGCCCGTGGCCTTCGACAGCCGCTGCACGGTGTTGCGGCCGGTCCCCGCGTACACCGCGTGGTCCTCCTGCCAGCCGAACAGCACCGCTCCGTCGGTCTGCGTGTGCCACAACTCCCGGCCACCGTCCGGGGCGTAGGCCGTGACCCCCTTCCCGTGGCCGTGGTAGACCGCCCGCTCGTCCGCGCGCACCATCCACGCGTTCACCCCGGCCGAGCGGCGCGACCACTGGAACTCGTCCTCGTGGTCGATGACCGTCAGCCCGCCGTTGCGGTCGGCCACGTTCAGCACGCCCTCGCGGATGTCGAGCCAGAAGATGTCCACGTCGGCCGCGATGTCGTACGCCCCGAACGGCACCTTCGAGGACAGGTCGTACACCGTGCCGTCGTCACAGCCCGCGTAGATCCAGAACTCGTCCGCCACCAGGCACTTCACCCCGTCCGGCAGCGAGTACCGGGCGAGCACCTCGCCGTCGTGGCTCACGGTGTAGACGTCTCCGGCCTGGTTGCCGACCCAGCAGCGGTCCTCGTCCACGTGGATGCCGAAGGCGGAGGACCCCGTACGGAACCGCCAGAGCACCGGGGCCACCGCGCGTGCGGTGGACGGGGTCGAGGTCACCTGGCGGCGCGTCACCGACCGGGCCGCACGGCCTCCCCGCACCGCCGGGGCGTACCCCTTGCGGACCTTCTCGCCGACCTTCTTGGCGGCGGCCGCCCGGGCCTTCTCGACGCTGGGGAAGGAGGAGCTCTGCAGCTGGCCGTCCGCGCCGATGCGTCCGTACCGCACCGAGACGGAGGTGCCGTCGACGGTGACCTCGTAGAACTTGTGGGCACCGCCGTCCTCCTGGGACAGCTCCAGATACGTCGTCTCCCGAGCCATGACAGACCCCTCCCCAAGGCCGGGCCGCCGGCCCCCTGTGCGCCGGTGATCCCTCTCGAAAAACGGTAGGGGCCACCACTGACAATGGGCTGGTGCAGCTGGAAGCGATCACATGGCAGCGGATGGCCGAGCGGCTCGCCGGTCACCTCGAGGACAACGAGCAGGGCGGCGGCGAGGACGGGGAGCGGGGGGAAAGCGGTGACGGGAGCGGGAGCGTGAGCGGGGCCCGGAGCGGGGCCGGGGGCGGTCCGCGGGGCCGCTGGACGCGGGTGGCCGTCGACGGGGCGCCCGCCGCCCGCACCGGCGTGCTCGCGGCGGAACTCGCCGACGCGCTGCGCCTGCGCGGGCGCCCGGTCCTGGTGGTGGCGGCCGAGGGCTTCCTGCGTCCGGCCTCGCTGCGCTTCGAATTCGGCCGCGAGGACGTGGACTCCTACCTCGACGGCTGGTACGACACGGCCGCGCTCTGGCGGGAGGTCTTCGGCCCGACGGACCCCGGCGGCACGGGCCGGGTGCTGCCCGACCTCTGGGACCCGGTCACCGACCGGGCGACCCGCAGCCCCTACGCCGAACTCCCGCCCGGCGGCGTGCTGATCGTGCACGGCCCCCTGCTGCTGGGCCACTGGTTCCCCTTCGACCTCACCGTTCACATCGGCCTCTCCCCGGGCGCACTGGCCCGCCGCACCGAGGAGTCCACCCGCTGGACCCTCCCCGCCTTCGCGCGCTACGAGGCCGAGACCGGCCCGGCGGACCGCGCCGATGCCCTGGTGCGGGCCGACGATCCGCGCCACCCGGCCTGGACGGGGGTGCGCGCGGGAGGCGCCGGCTGACTCCGAGGGGCGCCGCGCGCGTCTTCGCGTACCCCCGCGCGGTCACGGAGGTCCGGGAAACGCAACAGGGGGATTCCGGCACGGTGACGATCGGTTCCGGCCATCGCTCCGGCCTGAACCGCGCGCTACGTTGACGGCACGCTTCGACGGCGGCCACCCCGGTGGCGCCTTGGCAGAGGGAGAAGGCAATGCGCGGACACGGCACGGCGGTTCGGAACGTTCGCAACGAGAGACGGGTGCGCACGCAGGCGGCGCTCGCCGCGCTGGCCCTGTGCGGGACCCTGGCCCTCACGGCGTGCAACGGCGACGACGAGGCCGGCGCGGCGGGAACCCCCGCGAGCCCCTCCGTCAGCGCGCCGGCCACGGGCACCGCGTCCGCGTCGGCCTCCGCGTCGTCCTCCGCGCAGGCGCCGGCGTCACCGTCCTCGGCTCCGTCCAAGAAGCCGGCCCCGAGCGCGAGTTCGTCCGCCTCCCCGGCGGGGACGAAGAAGCCTCCGGCGCCCGGTTCCACCTGCGACCACAAGATGCCGATCTCGCCCGACGAGGTTGCCGTCTACCGCTACACCCCCGAGGGCGGGGTCCACAGCCTGATCGTCAAGCACGGCAACTGGGGCTGCGCGGCCCCCGGCGCGGACGCGGCCCCCTTCGAGACCACCGGCAAGGAAACCTTCCTCAACATCGCCGAGGACGCCAAGATCACGGCCGTCACCCCGATCGTCGCGAGCACCGTGAGCCAGCCGATCACGCTCCAGCAGCTCATCGACTGGCTGATCGCCCACCCGAACCAGGGCCGCGTCTTCCGCTACCACCTCGACGCCGCGGGCGTCATCGACTCCCTCGACCAGCAGTACACCTCCTGACCCGCTCCCCGCAGCTGTCGCCGATCCGGGTCCCCTACGGGCGCCCGCCCAGCCGGGTCACCGCCAGGGCGGCCGCCCGGCAGCCGGCCCCGGCGGCCCGCGCCGAGCCCGCTCCCGCGAGCCGGGCGGCGAGGAAGGCGCCGGTGAAGGCGTCCCCGGCGCCCGTGGAATCCACCGCTTCGGCGCTCTCCGCCGCGACCTCGGCCGTCACCCGGCCGTCCTCGGCGATGAGCGCTCCGGCGCCGCCACGGGTGACCACCACCAGCGGAATCCGCCGGCTCAGCGCAGCCGCCGCCCGCGCGACCGCCGCGGCCCCGTCCGCCCCGGTCCGCCCACCGGGCGACCCCGCAAGCAGGAGTGCCTCGTCCTCGTTCGGCAGGAGTACGCCGACCCCCGCGGCGGTGGCCAGGAACCGCCGCGGCCCCAGCGCGGCCAGGAACCCCGCCGACGCCGGATCCACGCTCACCGGTACGTTCCGGGCACGGGCCTCCCGTAGTGCGACCAGGGCCAGTTCCCGGCCGGCGTCGGCGAAGAACAGGTAGCCCGACAGGTGGAGATGGGCGACTCCGTCCAGGAGCGCGGGCTCCCAGTCGGCGGGGGAGAGCCGCAGCGAGGCCCCGCTGTCGGTCAGGAAGGTCCGCTCCGCGTCCCCGCCGACCAGGGCGACGACCGTCCCGGTCGGCTCGGCGGGATCCACCACCAGCCTCGGCCGCACCCCGGCGTCGAGCAGCGCCCGCTCGTGCCACCCGGCCGAGTCGGCGCCGACCCGCGCGAGGAGACGTACCTCCGCGGCGCCCGCGCGGGCGGCCCAGCAGGCCGCGTTGGCCCCGGCGCCGCCCGGCAGGGTGCGGATCCCGGCCGCGGTGTCGGTACCCGGAGCCAGTGGCTCCGCATGCACCGCCACGACGTCCGTCACCACGTCCCCGACGACCAGCAGCGCCCCCGGCCGAGCGACGGGGGCGGCCGGCGCCGCGGTCACGGCCGCGCCGCCCAGGCCCGCGCGATCCGGGCCCCGAGGCGCACGTTGCCCCGTACGGCCGCGAGATTGGCCTCCAGGGAGGCGCCGCCCGTCGCACGCACCAGGAACCCCAGCAGAAACGGTGTCACCGCCTGTCCCGTGATGCCCCGCTCCCGGCACTCCGCCAGAGCCTCGGCCAGGACCCGGTCGTGCAGCTCCGGATCGAGCTGCTGCGCCGGGTCCACCGGATGGGCCACGAGGAGCGCCGACTCGGCGCCGCCGAGCAGGTCCTGAGCGGCCATCACGGCCGCCACCTCCTCCGGGCGGTGGACCGTCCAGTCCACCGGTTCGCCGGAATCGGCCAGGTAGAACCCGGGGAAACGATCCGTCCCGTACCCGAGGACCGCCACCCCCAGCGTCTCCAGCCGCTGGAGCGTCGCGGGCACGTCCAGGATCGACTTCACCCCGGCGCACACCACGGTGATCCGGGTCCGCGCCAGCAGTGCGAGGTCCGCCGACTCGTCCTGCGACCGGGTCCAGTCCCGGTGTACGCCGCCCAGCCCGCCGGTGGCGAAGACCCGCAGGCCCGCCCGCGCGGCGAGGAAGGCCGTCGCCGAAACGGTCGTCGCGCCCGTCGCGCCCGTGGCGAGCGCCGGGGCCAGATCCCGGTGCCCGAGCTTGCGCACGCCCTCGCCGCCCGCGATCCGCTCCAGCCCGGCCTTGTCCAGCCCGGCGCACGCCACCCCGTCGATGACCGCCACGGTCGCCGGGACGGCCCCCTCCGCCCGGACCAGCTCCTCCAGTTCCAGCCCCACTGCGAGGTTGCGGGGGCGGGGCAGGCCGTGGGCGAGGATCGTGGACTCCAGTGCCACGACGGGCCGCTTGCGGTCGAGCGCCTCGCGCACCTCCTCGGAGAGGACCGGTGGAGCGGAAGGCGTCGTGTGTTCGGATGCTGTGTGCTGTGACATGTCCCCATCCCTGGCACGCGACCCGACGCCCCAAACGCGCGGCGGCCACTCCGGCGTGAACCCGCCCTGGCGATGCCCGCTCATACGGGCGAGCAAGCCGGGTGGAGGCCGCGCCGGCTGGGCCCCCGCCGGGTGCACCGCTGCGCGGAGCGAGGTCCCCTACCCACCCTTCCACCGTTCCCAGGGCTCCGCCCTGCCCCGCAGCCCCCCGGGGCTGCGCCCGCCCCCCGGGGCTGCGCCCGCCCCCCGGGGCTGCGCCCCATGCCGGTGTCGGGAGTCCTCATCAACGCCTTCGCGTTCG
>NZ_JBSFDF010000097.1:0-12637 GCF_053593795.1 Streptomyces sp. NPDC002104
TACACCCACCTCCCGCAGCGCATCACCGGCGACGCCGGCCCGGACCGCATCACCGGGGCGTGGGACGCCCGCGAACAGGAAGCCATGGCCGACCGGGTCGAAGCCCAGGTGGAGCGCTTCGCCCCGGGCTTTCGCGCACTGATCGGCGCCCGCCGGATCCTGGCCCCCACCACCCTGCAGTCCATGAACGAGAACCTGCACAACGGCGCCATCAACAACGGCACCACCGCCCTCCACCAACAGGCGGTCTTCCGCCCCACCCCGGGCACCGGCCGCCCGGAGACCGCCGTCAAGGGCCTCTACCTCGCCTCCGCGGCCGCCCACCCGGGCGGAGGCGTCCACGGCGCTCCCGGCGCGAACGCCGCCCGCGCCGCCCTGCGCTCCCACGGGCTCCATGGCCTCCTCCACCGCGCCCAGCGCGTATGAACGACCACCACCGGCCGGGATGCCGCCCCGGTTGCGGCAGCGCGGCCCGGGGTAGGCGCGGAGCAACGATCAGCCTGGCCCGGTGGAGACCTCGCCGTACCCGGTGGCCACGCTCCGTGGCGCGTGGCGGGTACGGACGGTCCCGCTGGGCCATGCGCGGCACCCGTCGCGCGCTTGGCGGCCGTACCGCGTTTGCGAGGGGTGCGGCCGTGACGGGCTCCCATGAACGGCGGATGCGCCATGGGCCTCAAAGACTTTGCCGTCGGCGTCACCGAGCAGCCTCAGCGGGCCGTCGTGTCCGTGAGCGGCGACCTCGACTACGAGACCTGCTCCCGGCTGGCTCGTGTCCTGGACGGGATCGTACTGACCGAACGGATCCTGGTCCTCGACCTCGCCCACGTCACGTTCATCGGCACCTGCGCCCTCCATGTGCTGCTCGCGCTGCGCGCCCGCGCCATCGACGAGGAATGGACGCTGCACCTCGCCGGCGCCCCCGACCAGGCGCAACATGTCTTCGACCTCACCGCCACCAGGCGCCTGTTCACCTTCATCCCCGCCCCCGCACCGGCCGTGCCGTGAACGCCCTCGTGCTCCCGCGGACCGATTGGCGGCACCGGCCAGGGGTAGGCGGGGCTCGGGCACTGCGCGGCGGCCCACGCCGTGGCGGCCCCGAGAGGACGGTGTGCGGGATGACCGATCAGGCAGACGCGGGACACCAGGAACAGCTCCTGTCCGGACTCCGGGTGGATGCGAGCCGTCCCGAACAGCCCGTGCTGCTCGACGGCGCCGGACTGCCGATCCGCACGTGGCGCGAGAACCACCCGTACGAGCGCAAGCTCCGGCGCGCGGAGTACGAGCGTGCCAAGCGGATCCTGCAGATCGAGATGCTCAAGCTGCAGAAGTGGGTGAAGGAGACCGGCGCCCGGGTCGTGGTGGTGTGCGAGGGCCGGGACGCCGCGGGCAAGGGCGGCACCATCCAGCGGTTCACCGAGCGCCTCAACCCGCGCGGGGCCCGGGTCGTGGCCCTGGACAAACCCACCGAGCGCGAAGCGGGCCAGTGGTACTTCCAGCGCTACGTCGGCCACCTCCCGGCCGCCGGGGAGATCGTGTTCTTCGACCGGTCCTGGTACAACCGCGCGGGCGTGGAGAAGGTCATGGGGTTCTGCACGGACGAGGAGTACCGGCTGTTCCTGGCCCAATGCCCCTCCTTCGAGACGATGCTCGCCGAGGACGGAATCCACCTGGTCAAGTTCTGGTTCTCCGTCTCGCGCGCGGAGCAGCGCACCCGCTTCGCCATCCGTCGCGTCGATCCGGTCCGCCAGTGGAAGCTCTCGCCCACCGACCTCGCCTCCCTCGACCTCTGGGACGACTACACGGCGGCCAAGATAGCCATGTTCCGTGCCACCGACACCGACGACGCCCCCTGGACCGTGGTCAAGAGCAACGACAAGCGCCGGGCACGGCTCCAGGCCATGCGGCATCTGCTCTGGCGGCTGGACTACACGAACAAGGACCCGGACGCCGTCGGGATCCCCGATTCCCTCATCGTCGGTGCCGCCGACACCCTCCTGGAAGCCGGCGAAGAGACCGCGGACCTTTCCCCGACCCCGCTCACCACCCGGCTGTCCGGCCCCGGCGAGCACCCCTGAGGAGTCCTCGGCGGCCGGTTCAGGCGTGGCTGAGGTTCTGCCGGCCGGTGCGCAGATCGGCCAGGAGGCGCGCGGCGTCCGTCAGCAGGGTCCCCTGGAGGGTCGGGGCCGCCGACCGGGCTTCCGGATGGCTCTGGGAGTCCCTGTGGACCTCGTCGAGCTGGGCCGAGGCTTCCTCGATGGTGCGGTTCAGGCGGCTGTCGTCGGAGCGGGGGGTGCGTCCCATCTCGTCCATCGCCTCGGCCGACGTCCTGAGCACGGTGGCGAGGCCGGTGCGGAAGGCCGGTGGCAGGTCCTCGATCTCCCGGCTGTCGACGGCGTGGTCCAGCGTGCGGGTGATGGAGCGCAGGTGGTCCAGAGAGCGCTGGGCGATCGTGACCGAGGCACGGGTCCGGGGCAGGGCCCCGGCGGCGCCCTCGAAGCTGCGCCGGGGGTTGAGGAGGCCGTTCTCCTCCTCCGTCTCGATGCTGCGGTGAAGGTCCTCGCAGTCGCGGGAGAGGCGGCGCCAGTCATGCCGCCACTGCCGCACCCGGTCGGCGTCGGGAGCCGTCGCCTCGAAGGTGTCGGCCAGGCCGGTCATCCGTTCGCTCAGCTCCGCGTACAGATCGGTGACGGCCGTCTGCCGGTGGCGGGCGTGGCGGGCGGGGGCGAGGACGAGGTGGGCGGTGAGCCCGCAGACCGCGCCGATCGCCACCGACGCGGCGAGGTGGCCGATGTAGTCGATCCGGCCCTGCCCGGAGGAGAAGGCGAAGAATCCCACGATGGCGACCTGGGCGCCCTGCTGGCCCAGCCGTCGCGCGCGGCCGAGGCCGAGGGCGACCAGGGTGAGGAGACCGAAGGTCCAGCCGTGGATGCCTGCGGTGGCCGCCAGGGCGGCGGCGAGCGCGGCGCCCACCGCCATGGCCAGGGCGTACTGGGCGCAGTCGCGCAGCGAGCGGTACACGGTCGCCTGCAAGGCCACCATGGCGGTGTACGGCGCGAACGTGGCCACGGCGGGCGGCAGGAAATGCCGGGCGGCCGTCCAGGCCACCATGGCCGCCACGACGGTCTTCGCCCCCAGGAGCAGGGTGTCCCGCTCACTGCCCGGCGTCCGTACGGCACGCCACGCGAACCCGGCGGCCCGCGCGGCCGCCGCCTTCGCCCGTTCCGGAATTCCTCCCGGTGCGCTGAGCCGCATCGGCACGACGCCTCACCTCCCCGGGGTCCGTCTGCCCCTGCGGCGCTCACGCACGCGCGGGACCTGTTGTGACGTGGTCGGAGGCCGGCGTCGGTGTGGTCCGCCACCGGTTGCCGGTCATGAAGCGGGCGGGAGCGGGCAGGCGCGATGCTGCGGGGAAGGTCCCCCGCGGCGAGGCCGGCTCCGGATGCGGATGCCGGATGCCGGAAACAGAAGGGATCGGCTCGTGTCGAAGGTAGAAGAGTCCGTCGAGGTCGATGTTCCCGTACGCACCGCCTACAACCAGTGGACCCAGTTCGACTCGTTCCCCCACTTCATGGACGGTGTGGAGCGCATCGACCAGCGCACCGACACCATGACGCACTGGGTGACGAAGGTCGCCGGTGTGGAGCGGGAGTTCGAGGCGGAGATCACCGAGCAGATCCCCGACGAGCGGGTCGCCTGGACGACGTTGGCCGGCGAGGTGAAGCAGGCCGGAGTGGTCACCTTCCACCGCCTCGACGACACCAGGTGCAAGGTGATGCTCCAGCTCGACTACGACCCGGAGGGCTTCGCCGAGAACGTCGGCGACAAGCTGGGCTTCGTCAAGCGGAAGGTCTCGGGCGATCTCAAGCGGTTCAAGGAGTACATCGAGGACCGCGGCCGGGAGACCGGCTCCTGGCGCGGCGCCGTCTGATCCGCCTGCGCCGGTCGGGCCGTACCGGTACACCGTCCGCCTACAGTGGAAGGTCACCCGGGAGCATCGCGCACCGGTCCGCCCCCTCACGGCAAACCCGCCGGGGGCCCAGACACCGCAGGAGCCGCTCATGGGCGCCCAGCCCCAACGGGGCCGACCGGATCACGGTCACGCGGACGCCCTGTTCGGGCTCGAGGACCTCGACACGGGGTGGGAGAGGCACGCGCCGGCGATGCTCGGTCCGCTGTTCCGGGATTCCCCGGCCGCCCGCCGACTGCTGTCCGTACGGGAGATCCGCGCCGAGCCCGCCGCCGCGGCCTCCCCGCGCGGCAGGCAGATCCTTGCCCGCTTCCCGGACGCGGAGGTCGTCCCCGTGGATTCGCACTGGGGCATCCCGGACCTGCACGGCAACGCGGGGAACGTCGACCGCTGGGTGCGGATCAAGAGCGAGGTCCTGGTCCTGGGGGAGAAGAAGACGCTCACCACCCGGCCCAACGGACGCTCCGCGGACTGGATCGCGCCCGGCCCCGCCAACGGCTGCGCCATGGCCTGCGCCTACTGCTACGTACCGCGCCGCAAGGGGTACGCCAACCCGATCACGGTCTTCACCAACATCGAGCGCATCATCGCCCACCTCTCCCGGCACCTCGCGCGCCTCGGCCCCAAGACGGAGGCCAACCAGTGCGACGCCACAGCGTGGGTCTACGACATCGGCGAGAACAGCGACTGCTCCGTAGACGCCCTGATCAGCGAGAACGTCGGCGACATGATCCGAGCCTTTGCCCGGTGGCCTACGGCCAAGGCCTCTTTCGCCACCAAATTCGTCAACCCGGACCTCCTCCTGCTGGAGCCGCGCGGCCGGACCCGCGTGCGGTTCTCCGTGATGCCGCCGGAGGACTCCAGACTGCTGGACATCCGCACCAGTCCGGTGGAGAGCCGGATCGCCGTTGCCGGCGACTTCCTGGAAGCGGGGTACGAGGTCCACTTCAACCTCTCGCCCGTCGTACTGCGCCCGGGCTGGGACAGGGACTGGGCTCTGCTCCTGCGGCAGCTGGACGACGTCCTGCCCGGCCCGGTCAAGGACCAGGCGGCGGCGGAGGTGATCATGCTGACGCACAACGAGGACCTGCATGACCTCAACCTCGGCTGGCACCCGCGGGCCGAGGACGTCCTGTGGCGGCCCGACCTCCAGCAGCCCAAGCGCTCCGAGAACGGCAGTTGGAACGTCCGGTACCGGAGTGGGGCCAAGGCCGCGGCCGTGGAGACGATGCGCACGCTCGTGGCCACCCACGCGCCGTGGCTGCGGATCCGGTACGCCTTCTGACGCCGATTCCCGCCGATTCCCGCCGAACCCTGTGGCCGGGCCCTGCCGGCGCGATCCCGGCCGCCCTCAGCGCTGTGCGGTGTCCATGTGCAGGCGGATGGTGGTGCCCTGCCGGCGGGTGGAGCGGATCTCGACGAGGTCGCAGAGCTGGTGCGCCAGCCACAGGCCACGGCCGCCGATCTGGGCCGGTTCGGGGCGGGTGCGGCCCAGCGTCACGTCGGGGATGTAGCCCGAGTCGCGCAGTTCGCAGAGGAAGGTCGAGTCCTGGGCCCAGGTGCGCAGGGTGCCGTGGCCTCCGCCGTGCCGGATGCTGTTCGTGGCGATTTCGGTGACCGCTACGGCGAGCTTCGGCAGCTGGGCGTCGGGAACGCCGGCTTCGGCGGCGCACTGGGAGACCCTCGAGCGGATCGTGGCCAGGTCGCCGTGCTTGTAGCTCAGCTCCTGGAACGCGTCGCCGGGCTCGGCCAGGGCGTCGAAAACGTACTCCTCGCCCGTGAGGTAGTCCTCGTTGGCCGTGTGCTGCCCGTCGCGGAGGATCTGCGGGTGGCAGCGGGACAGGGAACGCAGCGCGTCGTGGTCCTCGTCGGCCGCGTCGTAGGGGCACAGCATCGACCAGGCGGCGCTGTGCGCGAAGGCCCGGTTGAGCAGCCATTCGTGGTAGCGGAGCTCCGAGAGGTGCGCGGCGCTGCGCACCTGGCGCCACGCGGTTTCAGCGATGCCCCGTACGGGCCTGCCGCCTTCGCCGCTCTGGCTCATCCACTCCGACCAGGCGGCGATGTGCCGGCCGGGATTCGGGCCGGACGCCGTCGTGTCGACGAAGGTGACCGCGGGCTCGTCGGCGAGTTCGCCGCGCAGGAGCGAGGTCTTCTCCGAGGGCACGGCGACGACCACCGCCTCGTCGCCCTCCAGGGCCTCGTGGATGTAGCTCAGCGTCCCGGCCAGGAACTGGTCCTCCCCGCGATAGGAGTACAGCTCGTGACGGAATGCGGGCTCGCCGCCGGGGGGCCGCGTCGGCACGGTACTGGTCATGCCGCCATCACCACCGGCACGCTTTCGGTGGCGTAGCCGGCCAGGTCCCAGCACAGGCGCACGATCTCGTTGGCGCCTTCGACGATGATCCGGCGATCCGGCAGGTGACGGGCCGCGTCGATCAAGGCATGCATGCCGGCGGCGTCGATCATCTCCACGGCGTCGAACCTCAGCTTCACCGTGGAGGTGCGCCGGGTCGCGGCGCGTACCGCGGCGTTGAAGGCCATCGCGCCCTCCGAGTCGACCACTCCGTCCACGCTCCAGCTGTCGGTGCCCGTGCTGAACATCCGGAAAGCCGGACGCGCAGCGCGTGTGCCCATCTCCTGCGGATGCACACAGGCCACGTGCTCCAGGGTGGACGCTTCCCACTGTGCGGCGCTGAACGCGCACACCACGATCGCGCCGCTCTCCGAGGCGAACTCGTCGAGCTTCAGCTCCCGTGCCAGCAGTTCCTCGGCGTCACCGGGCGCCGTGACCGGAGTCCGCTCGGCAAGGACGCGCACCGACCGGAAGCCCTCGCGCACCGCTTCACGGGCCTCCCGGCGCACCGCGGCCAGCATGACGTCCGAATCCGCGCGGTCCGGAAGGTCGAGGATCACCGATGCGGCACGGACCCGGTCACGCCGGATCACCGCAGTACCGGGAGAACCGATGACCACGACCTTGTCTCCGTACAGAGCGCCATCGGCCACATAGGAACGGGCGGAGGCAACCGCGTCGGCCGGGTCCACGCGCCAGCAGACGTGGTCACCGAGCTCGACCTCGTCCAACGTCGCCAAAGCCCGCACCGATCTCACCCCGACCCCTTCCGAACGCCAACGTGACCTGCGGACACAGCCCGAACAGCACAATACTGGGCCCCGCCGGATACCCGTACAGCCGAACCGCCAACCGGCTCCCATGGCACCTACCCGCCACAGGGCACGCAAACGCCGACCGGCCAGGACGGAGGTCGTGGCCGTGTGGGCGAGGGCCTGGTCGATCAGCGTCCCTTGTCCTTCTTTCCCTTGCCCTTCCCGGTGGTCTCCTTCGTCTTCGCCGCTCCGGGAGCCTTCGGCGGGCTGTCAGTGACCGGCCGCGCGGCGGAAGACGGGGTGGTGGGCGCCCGGAGTCGCTGAGGAGTGGAGGCTGCTGCGGCCGCCGGCTGCGGGGTGGACGCCGCGGCATGGGGCGGCGATGGCGCGGGCACGGCCGGAAGGGACCGCGCCGGGGCTGCCTCCCCGGCGCTCGTCGATGCCGGGGGCCGCTCATGCGGGGGAGCGGTGACGGGTGGGTTCTCGCCCAGGGAGATGCCGCCCATGACCAGCGCGCAGCTGCCCGCGACGCTCGCCGCCGCCAGGCCCCACCGGAGCGGAAGGCGCCCGCGGGTGGCTCCCGGCCATGACAGCCCGGGCCTTCGCGCGGCGGCAGCAGCTTCGGCAGCGGCAGCGGCGGGAGGCAGGAACGGAGAGCGATGTGTGGGGGCGCCGTCGAGCACCGCGCCGGCCGGTTTGCGGGGGCGCGGCGCGTGCGCCATGTCGTGCAGGCACTGGTGGACGGCGGCGGCGTCGGGGCGTGCCGCAGGGGCCTGGTCGGTCATCCGTTCGAGCAGGCGGGCGAGCTCCTTGGGGAGCCCTTCGGGTATGTGGGGCCGGCGCAGGAGGTGGGCGGTGCCGATCTCCATCGGCGTTCCCTGGTACTCGCGCCGGCCGGTGAGGGCCTCCAGGAGGGTCACTCCCAGGGCGTAGATGTCGCTGGCCGTACTCGCGCCCTGGCCCAGGAACTGTTCCGGGGCCATGTAGGCGAGGGTCCCGATGAGGGTGTCGGGCGCGCTGTGGGAACGGTCGTGAACGGTGCGTGAGAGCCCGAAATCGGCCAGGTGGGGCGACCCCTCCTGGCTCAGGAGGATGTTGGAGGGCTTCACGTCGTGATGGATGACGCCGTGGGCGTGCACGTGGTCGAGGGCTGAGGAGATGTCGGCGCCGATCCGCAAGACCTGGACGCAGCCCAGGAGGCCCGCGTCCATTCGGGTGCGCAGGGTGACGCCGCGGATCAGCTCCATGACCATGAAGGCGCCCTGGTCGTGCCGGCCGGCGTCATGGACGGTGACGAGGGCGGGATGGGAAAGGCGGGCCAGTGTGCGGGCCTCGTCGCAGAAGCGGTCGGCAGTGACCGTGTCCGTGCCCGCGCGGAACACCTTGACGGCCACCTCGCGGCCCAGTACCTCGTCGACACCGCGGAACACGTCCGCCGTTCCGCCCGCGCCTATGGAGCCCTGGAGCCGGTAACGGCCGCCCAGGACGGTGTCGCGCAGAGGCGGTACTCCGTAATCCGGGACGGACCGGACAGACATGGGGTCCTCCTCCACTCGCGGGCAGTGGTCCGCGCTTACCCCTGGTACCTCGCGCCAAGCACCGGGCCCGGGCGCGCGGCGCCGACCCCGCCCCGCCCCGCCCCGGCCACGATCGGCGGGGACGGCAGGTCCTCCAGCCGGAGCGGCATCTGTGGTGAACATCGCCGTACGGGACCAGTGGGACCAGGCGATGCGACGGCTGGTGCCGGATCGTAGGCTGCGGCCATGAACGAGATCCAGACCCCGTCGCCCCGTGACGCCTTCGACCTGCTCATGGCGGGCAACCAGCGCTTCGTATCGGGCGCCTCCGAGCATCCGAACCAGGACGCCGTCCGCCGCGCCGAGACCGCACCGTCCCAGCAGCCCTTCGCCGTGCTGTTCGGGTGCTCCGACTCCCGGCTGGCCGCCGAGATCATCTTCGACCGCGGCTTGGGTGACCTGTTCGTGGTGCGCACCGCGGGGCACGTCGCCGGTGCCGAGGTACTCGGTTCCATCGAGTTCGGCGTGAGCGTCCTCGACGCGCCGCTCGTCGTCGTCCTCGGCCACGACTCGTGCGGCGCCGTCGCCGCGGCCTGCTCCGCCCTGGAGGACGGGCAGACGCCGGGCGGCTTCGTGCGGGACGTCGTCGAGAGGGTGACCCCGAGCGTGCTGGCGGCCCGCGCCGCCGGACGCGAGACGGCGGACGAGATACTCGCCGAGCACATCGAGAACACCGTGGACCTGCTGCTGGAACGCTCCCGCGTCCTGGCCGAGCGAGTGGCCTCCGGCCGCCTCGGCATGGTGGGGCTGTCCTACCGGCTGGCCGACGGCAGTGCACAGCTCGTCGCGTCCCGCGGCCTCGATACGGCGGTTCCGCTCGCGTCCTGACCGCCCCGGCGGCGGTTCCCGGCCGGAGGACGGCGCCCTGCCTCGCTGATGAGGCCGCAGTGGGGCAGGGCGCCGGCGCCGGTCACACGGTGGGCCGGGGCCCCGCGGCGCGGCGGAGCCGGTTGGCGATCGCCAGTCCCAGACCCTCATCCGCAGGCAAGGACGCGACGATGAGGTCGCAGCCCCGCTGGTCGAGTTCGCGCAGGAACCCGTACAACCCGCGGGCGTAGGCGGCCATCGAGGCGGGGACCGGCACCACGGCGTGGGCCTTCACCGGGGCGCCGGCGACGCGGGGAGGCAGGAGGAGGCCCACCCGGTGGCCCAGCTCCTGAGCGCGTTCCGCTTCGACGACGACCCGCTCCGGTTCGACGAGGACGACCCGCGCACGCGGTGCGTAATGGGACGGATGCTGGCCGGGTACCCGGACGTGGCTGGTCGAAGGCACCGCGAGGGGGCGGCCCAGCACCGTTTCGAGGTCCTCACGCGTCACTCCGCCGGGCCGCAGGATGGCCGGCGCATCACCCGTGGCGTCGACGATGGTCGACTCGACGCCGACTTCGCACGCTCCGCCGTCCAGCACGAAGTCGACGGCGTCACCGAGCTCCGCACGGACATGGTCCGCAGTCGTCGGGCTGACCGAGCCGAAGCGGTTGGCGGACGGGGCCGTGACACCGCCGCCGAAGGCCGCCAGCAGGGCGAGTGCGTCGGGGTGGCCGGGCACGCGCACGGCGACCGTTTCCAGGCCACCGGTGGCTTCGAGGGGTACGCGCGGACCGCGCCGAAGGACCAGCGTGAGGGGCCCCGGCCAGAAGTGTTCGGCCAGCAGGCGGGCCGCCCGGGGCACGTCCTTGACCCAGTCGTCCAGGTGCTCCGCGCCGGCGATGTGGACGATCAGCGGGTGGGAGGGCGGACGCCCCTTGACCTGGAAGGTGCGTGCGATGGCGGCGGGGTCCTCGGCGTTGGCGCCGAGACCGTAGACGGTCTCGGTCGGGAGGGCCACCAGGCCGCCGGCGCGCAGCACACCGGCCGCCTTTTCGATGTCTGTGGTTCTTGCCGTCACCCTTGTCATCCTAGAACCACGAAGGACCGGCAACGGTCGCCATCTCAGCGCCGGTCATGAGTCCCAGGCTCCGCTCCCAGGCTCCGCTCCCGGGTCGCACGCACGCCCGCACGCGATCCGGTCCCGCGTCCCCGGGTGCCCCCGCGCCCGGGCCGGACGGGCCCGAGCGCGGTCGGCGGCGTCACCACACTCCCTGAGTCGTGGCTCGTCCCGGGTCAGGGCTTGACGACGGCGGCCCATCCCACGGTGCAGGCCAGCGCGGGGGCGGTGCAGGAGGTCTCGTAGAGGTCGCCGGCGGTGGTGAGCACCTTGACGTAGACGCGTCCGCCGGCGAGCTTCACGGCGATGCTGCAGGCGTTGCGCGGATATCCGGGGGTGACGCCGCCGGTGAGGTCGCGCCAGATGGGCGCCCCGGTGAGCGAGGGCCGGTAGCCGACGAAGGCCCGGCCGCGGGTGATGGCGGCGCTGTACTCGCTGCCCACGGCGGCTCCCGCCACCACGTCGACGTCGATGCAGGGCCCGGCCGGTCCGGCCGGACCGGCAGGTCCCCGGTCTCCCTTCGGCCCCTTGGGGCCCTGGGGGCCGCGCGGTCCGGTGCAGCCCTTGGCGGGGAGCCGTTTGAGCGTCTTCGCCGACTTGCCCTTGGCTGTTCGGGCCCCCTGAGGCACGGAACGGGTGTCGGAGCAGTCGCCGTACCGGACCGCGCCCGTGCCCGCGTTCGCAGCCGGCGCGGCGACGGCCGGAGCGGCGATCAGGGCCAGGGAGAGCGTCATCGGCACGGTGAGAAGACCCGTCAGCCGCTTTCGTCGAACCGTCTTGAGCACTGCGTGCACTGCCATCACTCCTCGAGTCGAGACGTCGGACGAGGGGAGCATGACCCAGGCGGCGAAGGACGGACGCGCGACAGGCTGATGATCCGACAAACGTCAACGTGTCGGCTCAATGGCAGAAGGAGCGCCTTACGGCTTCCCGGGCCGCAGGCCCAGCATGTCGAGGAGCGAGGACAGCTCGCCGGGGCCGGCGGTATGGAGCGCGACGACCTCCTGGGCGCGTGCGTGAGGGTCGGTGGCGCCCGTGAAGGTGCCGCGGTGCCGGGGCTGGGGGACCGGGGCCGCCCCTGCGGACCCGCCCCGCCTGCCGGGGTGCGACCGGTGCCCGGAGGCGGACGCGCAGACGGCTGTGGTGCTTGAGGTACGGGTGTGGCGCAGCACGCGGCGCGATATGACGCCGAGGGCCTCCGTGAGGAGGCGGGGACCGGGCGCGGACGGTTGGACGCGGTGGCGTCGGCCTGTCATGTGGTGCTCCCTGTCGTTGCGTTCGGGTCCTGTCGGGCGGCAGCCGGATCCGGGCGGTCACTCCGGGTGCGGCGGCCGATCTGTGTCCATTCGCCGAACCACCAGGCGCCGGTGATCACCAGCCCCCACAGCAGCCCGCTGAGGAGGGCCCGCCCCCAGGACGCGCCCTCGCTCGCGCGCTCGACGCCGGTCAGGGCCGCCCAGCTGATGGCGAGTACGGCAGTGGTACGAACACGTCGGTGCTTGAACATGCGGCCCTCCTACCCCAGCCGTGGCGGCTAAACGGAAACGGGACCCGGCTGGTCGTCACGCCGCTGCCCGCGTCCCGGACCGGTACGCGCGTCCTCGATGACATGAGTGGGGCGGTACGGGACAGGCGGGAGGGCATGACACGCACATCGAAGCCGGGCCCGGCCGAGGACGACACGCACGGCGAGACCGGCACCGGGAGCACGGCGGGACCGGACCGGCAGGTGGAGGAGCGGGCGCCCGACCGGCCCACCGAGCTGCCGAAGCGGTCGTGGAAGGCGGTGCTGCGCGGCACCGTGAAGGAGTTCAAGGACGACGAACTCGCCGACCGGGCCGCGGCGCTCACCTACTACGGTGTCCTGGCGCTCTTCCCCGCCCTGCTGGTGCTCGTGTCGCTGCTGGGCATCGCCGGGGAGTCGGCGACGAAGCAGGTCCTGGACAACCTGCAGCAACTCGCCCCCGGTTCGGCGCGGGACGTGGTCAGCGACGCGGTGCACCAGCTCCAGGGCCACTCCGGGGTGGGCTCGCTCCTGGCGATCGTCGGCCTGGTCGT
>NZ_JBSFDF010000098.1:0-12540 GCF_053593795.1 Streptomyces sp. NPDC002104
GTGGACGCCGAAGGCCCGGCCCCGCTCCTCGGGCGCGGCGGCCAGGGAGATCAGGGCGTCGCGCGGGGCGGTGCGCAGGGCCGGGCCCCGTACTCCGTCAAGCGGTTACTTCGCGCCGAAGGTGAGGGTCAGCTGCGGCTTGGCGTCCACGGCCGTGGACTCCGAGGACCAGATCCACAGCGGGTCGGTGCCCGTGCTCGTCAGGCCCAGGCTGTAGCTGCTGCCCAGCACCGCGGAGAGCGCGGCGGTGTCCAGCGGCGTGCTCTGGACCGCCGAACCGTCCGGCACGCCCGCGAACGAGCCGACCGGGGTGGTGCCCAGGGTGGGCTTGCTCTTGAAGGTCGTTCCCGCACCGCTCCAGGTACCGGTGACCGGGACCACCGAGACGGTGTCGGCGGTGCCGGCGCTCGCCGCGGTCGTGGTCTTGACCTGGAGGGACGCCGACTTCAGCACCGTGCCGGCCGGAGCGGCCGGGATGTCGAAGCGCAGGTACGTCTCGTAGGCACCGGTACCGCGGACGGCCAGCGAGGTGGACGTGCCGTAGGCGGTGCTGGGGGCGCCCTGGTTGATGTAGGTGTCCTCGGTCGCGGTGACCTTGGAGACCGTGTCGGTGGCGGCCTTCGCCAGGGTGTAGTGGTTCTTGACCTGGGTCTCGGTCAGCACCTTCGGGTAGACGGCCGTCTCGTCGATCTGGCCGGCGAAGAAGTTGCTGGTCGGCCGGGAGGACCAGCCGGCGAGGTTGTCGCCGCCGACGTGCCAGTAGCCCTCGATGGCCTGGGAGCCGGTGGTGCCGTTGGAGTCCTTGGCCTTGCCGTCCACGTACAGCGCCATGCCGGAGGGGCCCTGGGTGGCGACGACGTGGTGCCACTTGTTGTCGTTGAACGTGTCGAACAGGCCGGTGGAGACGGTCTTCGGCGAGCCCGGGTTGACCCCGAAGAAGATCCGGCCGGTGTTGGTCATGTAGATGTTCTTGTCGTACGCGCTGCTGTTGCGGTCCTGGTTGTTGCCGAAACCGATCAGCTTGCCGCCGCGCGTGGAGTTCGTCTTGAACCAGGTCTCCAGCGTGTAGCTGCTGCCGACCGTCTGGCGGTGGTCGCTGTACACCTGCTGGCTGGTGCCGTTGAAGCCCATGGCCGTGCTGGCGCCGGTGACCGCGCCGGGCGTCTGGCGCAGCGCCGGGGCGTTGAGCTGGATGCCGCTGGTGTTGCCGGAGACCGAGGAGTCGGCCACGTACGGGCTGACGACGTCGTCGTAGCGCCAGTACAGGTTGGCGCCGTCCTCGCGGACCTGGTTCGGGTACGCGCTGACCGCGGTCGGGACCGAGACCGAGGTGGTGGCCGACAGGGCGCTGGTGTTGCCCGCCGCGTCGGTGGCGGTGACCCGGTAGCTGTAGGACGCGCCGGCCTTGACCGTGGTGTCCGTCCAGGAGGCCTGCTGGCGCAGCCACTCCAGGGAGCTCGCGCTGACGGTGGCGATCGGGGTCGCGGAGCCGTTGCGGTAGATGCGGTAGGTCAGCTTGCTGTCGTCCGCGTCGTAGCTGGCGCGCCAGCGGACCTGGACCTCGCCGGGCTTGACGCTGGAGACGCTGGAGACCGGGGTGGTCGGGGCGCCGACGTCGCCGGTGGAGGCGAAGCGGGTCAGGGCCTGCTGCTCCTTGCCGTTGATGAGGGTGAACTCACCGCCGACCCACATGTACTTGGTGGAGTCCTTCTCCGCGATGGCCATCACGCGCGGGCCGATGCCCTCGCCGAGGCCGTCGTTGGCGGTGGGGTGCCAGCCGAGCTTCGCCGGGCTGCGCACGAAGCCGTTCACGGCCGCGGGGGCCTCGCCGTTGGCCCAGTCGGTCAGCTGCGCCAGCAGGAAGTGGCGCTTGCCGTCGGGGTACTGGCCCTCGGAATTGCAGTTGTGCGCGTGCGAGGAGCTGTAGAGGACTCCGTCGTACGGCAGCACGGCCTGGGTGGCGCCCAGGCACTGGTCGCGCCACTTCTCGCTGTAGTCGGTGGCCAGCGCGACGCGGCCGTCGAAGCCGCCCGTGCCCTCGGCGCCGGTGTAGTAGCCCGTGGAGTCGGCCGTGATGGACTTGACGACCGACATCGAGGGGATGGTGCCGTACGTCTTGGCGACGGCTCCGGTGGTGGCGTTCACGACGGCGAGCGCGTGGCTCTGGGAGCCATTGACGGTGAAGAAGTCTCCGCCGATCAGGAGGTTCTTGCCGTCGTTGCTGATCTGGAGCGCACGGCCGGGCTCGTCGGCGTTGGCGACGAAGGGCAGAAGCGCACCGGAGGTGGCGTTGACCGCGGCGAACCGCTCACGGGTCGCGTTCTCGACGGTGCTGAAGTCCCCTGCCGCGTACAGGGTGCCGCCGTCGGTGACGGCGAGCGCGCGCACGGTGGAGGCGAACTTCGGGTGGAACGAGGCCTTGGGGGCGCAGGTCGCGATGTCGATGGCGGCGACGCTGTTGACCGGGATCCCGTTCACGGCGCCGAAGTAGCCGCCCGCGTACAGGGTCTTCTTGTCCTTCGAGACGGTGAGGGCGCGCACGGTGGCGCTGCCGTCGCCGATGGTGAAGGAGAGCTTGCAGGAGGTGGGGGCGCCCGTCGCCGCGTCGAGCGCGACGAAGTTCACGGCGTCCTGCTCGGCGCCGGCGCCGCCGGTGGGCGGGCGGACGGCCGAGAAGGTGCCGCCGGCGAAGACGGTGCCGTTGGCCTCGGCCATGGCCCAGACGATCCCGTTGGGCTGCCACGTCGGCAGGTTGTCGGCGGTGAAGGCCACCGGCTGCGTGATGGCCGACGCCTCGGGTATCAGCACCAGGCCTATCGCGGTGCCGGCACCGGCCAGTGACAGGGCGAGGGCAGCAGTCAGCCCTCTGGATCTACGCATGAGCCCCCCAGGGCAATTGCCCGGCTTGAATGGCTGGTTCGGCATCTATCGGATCAGCCATATGTACTGGCGCAGACTAGGGCTCACGCGAGGGCCTGGTCACCACGCTTGACCCATTGCATACCAACTTGGAATCAACGGGTCCGGTGTGGATGGAGCACTACGGACATACGGCAGATTTGACCCGGTCACACCCGCCGTTAGCTGCGCGAATGACCGGGACACGGCAAATCGTAGGCGAAATATAAGGCCTCAGCGGTCAATGCGGACGCCGGCGCCCGCCAGTTGGTCCTCGACCTGCCGGATATCGGAATCCACCATGATCCGGGCCAGTTCGGCCACCAGGACCGTCGGCTTCCAGCCGAGCAGATCGTGGGCCTTGGAGGCGTCGCCGATCAGGGCGTCGACCTCGCTGGGGCGCTCGTACTTGGGGTCGTAGCGCACGTGGTCGTTCCAGTCGAGACCGGCGTGGGTGAAGGAGGCCTCGACGAACTCGCGGACGGTGGCGGCGACGCCGGTGGCCACGACGTAGTCGGTGGGCTCGTCCTGCTGGAGCATCCGCCACATGGCGTCCACGTACTCCGGGGCGTAGCCCCAGTCGCGGACGGCGTCGAGGTTGCCGAGGTAGAGCTTCTCCTGGAGGCCGGCCTTGATCCGGGCGACCGCGCGGGTGATCTTGCGGGTCACGAAGGTCTCGCCGCGGCGCGGGGACTCGTGGTTGAAGAGGATCCCGTTGACGGCGAACATTCCGTAGGCCTCGCGGTAGTTCACCGTCGTCCAGTACGCGAACACCTTCGCGGCGCCGTACGGGCTGCGCGGGTGGAACGGGGTGGCCTCGTTCTGCGGGGGCGGGGTGGCGCCGAACATCTCCGAGGAGGAGGCCTGGTAGATACGGGTGTCCACGCCGCTGGCCCGGATCGCCTCCAGCAGGCGCAGGGCGCCGAGGCCGGTCACGTCGCCGGTGTAGAGCGGGGCGTCGAAGGAGACGCGGACGTGCGACTGGGCGCCGAGGTTGTAGACCTCGTCGGGGCGTATCTCGCGGAGCAGGTTCACCAGGGCGACGCCGTCGGAGAGGTCGGCGTGATGCAGCACGAAGGAACGGTTCGCCGTCTGCGGGTCCTGGTAGATGTGGTCGATCCGCTCCGTGTTGAAGCTGGAGGACCGCCGCACGAGCCCGTGCACCGTGTAGCCCTTGGAGAGCAGCAGCTCTGCGAGGTACGAGCCGTCCTGCCCGGTGACGCCGGTGATCAGCGCGGTCTTGCCCATTGGGTCCCCCTGGGGATCGTTGCGGTGCGGTCGTGGCTGCGCCCCGGGGTGCGGGCCGGAGCCGTTCGGTTCGGGGCGGACGCCCCGGGTGTGGCTCGGGGCGCGGCCCCGGCTGCGGTCCGGGATCACGCCTCGTCGTACGGGTCGGTGCGGGGCACCGGGTCCGGGTCGGGCTCGGACCCGGGATACGGGTCGGGCCCGGGCAGCGGATGCGGGTCCGGACCGGGAGTGCGGCCCGGAGCCGTGCCCCGGTCTTCGGGCCGGCCGCCGGATGCGGAGTGGGGCCGGGCCCGGAGTGCTGCGCGGTCCGCCGCCAGGGGGCTGGAGACGGGTACCGGATGGGTACCGTACACGCTCCGCCCGGAGCCCCTCCCGCCGGATCGGGCCCCCTCGCCCCCTTGCGGGGCGGTATGTACCGGCCTGGCCGGTGCCGCCCCAAATCCGCCTGCCCTGCGAGCCTTCCTGGTCCGGGCCGCACCGGCCCAGCCGTCCGGCGTTCGAGGACCGGGGCCGGGGCCGCCCCCGGAGTCGGGACCGGAGGGGCCGGCACCGGACCGGAGCCGGGGCTCCCCCGTGAAGCCGCGGACGGCGGACTGGCATCATCGGCGGTATGACAAGTTCGCCGTTCCTGCCCCCGAACGCCCGTGTCTTCGTCGCCGGTCACCGCGGCCTCGTGGGGTCCGCGGTCGTCCGCCGGCTCACCGCCGACGGGTACGAGGTGCTCACCCGCGGCCGCGCCGACCTCGACCTGCGCGATGCCGCCGCGACCGGGGCGTACCTGCGGGACGTCCGGCCCGACGCCGTCGTCCTGGCCGCCGCCAAGGTCGGCGGGATCATGGCCAACAGCACGTTCCCGGTGCAGTTCCTGGAGGACAACCTCAGGATCCAGCTGAGCGTCGTCGCCGGCGCGCACGCCGCGGAGGTCGGCCGGCTGCTGTTCCTCGGCTCCTCCTGCATCTACCCCAAGCTGGCCCCGCAGCCCATCAGCGAGGACGCCCTGCTGACGGGCCCGCTGGAGCCGACGAACGAGGCGTACGCCCTGGCGAAGATCGCCGGCATCGTGCAGGTCCAGTCGTACCGCAAGCAGTACGGGGCCTCGTACATCTCCGCGATGCCCACGAACCTCTACGGCCCGGGCGACAACTTCGACCTGGAGTCCTCGCACGTCCTGCCCGCCCTCATCCGCCGCTTCCACGAGGCCGCGGCCGAGGGGCGCGAGGAGGTCACGCTGTGGGGTTCGGGCACGCCCCGCCGGGAGTTCCTGCACGTGGACGACCTCGCCGCCGCCTGCGCCGTGCTGCTGCGCGAGTACGACGGCGCGGAGCCGGTGAACATCGGCTGCGGCGAGGACCTGACCATCAAGGCCCTCGCCGAGACCGTCGCCGAGGTGACGGGCTTCCGGGGCAGGCTCGCCTGGGACACCTCCAAGCCCGACGGGACGCCCCGCAAGCTGCTGGACGTGACCCGGCTGACCGGGCTCGGCTGGAAGCCCGCGGTACCGCTGCGCGAGGGCATCGCGTCCACCTACGCCTGGTGGCGCGAGCAGGGCGGCGCACAGGGCGGCGGCGCGCGGAGCTGATCCCGGCCGAGCCGGTCCCAAGCGGGCTTCCCCGGTGCCTCAGTACGCTCCGCGGCCGTCGACGACGGCGCGGAGCGTACGGCCCATCACGTCGACGTCACTGGTGAACGACCAGTTGTCCACGTACTGCAGGTCGAGCTGGATCGTTTCGTCCCACGAGAGGTCGGACCGCCCGCTGATCTGCCACAGCCCGGTCATCCCCGGCCGTACCGCGAGCCGGCGCAGTTCGACCTCGTCGTACTGCGCCACCTCCTCCGGAAGCGGCGGGCGCGGGCCGACCAGGGACATGTTGCCCGCCACCACATTGATCAGCTGGGGCAGTTCGTCCATGGACGTGCGGCGCAGCAGCCGGCCCACGCGGGTGACGCGGGGGTCGCGGCGCATCTTGAACATCAGGCCGTCGTTCTCGTTGGCCCCGGACAGCTCGGCCTTGCGCGCGTCGGCGTCCACGACCATCGTGCGGAACTTCCACATGACGAAGGGGACCCCGTCGCGGCCTATGCGCCGCTGCCGGTAGAAGGCCGGCCCGCGCGAGCCGAAGCGGATCGCCAGGACCATCGCGAGGAAGGCCGGGGACAGCAGGACCAGTCCGAGCGCCGCGCCCGCCCGGTCCAGTACGGACTTCAACAGGGGCTGCATGCCGCGGTTCACCGGCGGCGCCACCCGCAGTATGGCCAGGCCGCCCGCGGACAGGGTCTCCAGCCGCTTGACGGAGACCTCCACCAGTCCGGGGAAGACCGCCAGTTCGAGCCCGGCGTCGTGCAGGGCCCAGGAGATCCGGCGCAGCCGCTCCCCCGCCAGCCGGGCTCCCGGTGCGACGAGCACCAGGTCGGCGCGGTGGGTGGCGACGGCTCCGAGCACGGTGGCGGAGTCCCCGTTCGGGGTCTGCGCCATCGCGGAGCCGAGCCGCGCGGCCACGGGGACCCCGCTGTCCAGTCCGCCGGGGCCCACCGGGACCACGCCGACCACCACGTAGGGGTGGTCGGTGCGCGCGGCGAGGTGCCCGATGACGGACTCGGCCGCGGCGGGCTCGCCGACGACCAGCACCCGGCTCACCGCCTGGGCCTCGCGCCGGGCTGCGGAGAGGTGGCGGTAGGTCAGCTTGTGGCAGGCGACGGTGAGCAGCAGGGCGGGTACGAGGGCGCCGAGGGCGGACAGCCGGGGGGTGTTCTCCCCCGTGACCACGCGGGCCACGGCGAGCACACCGATGAGAATCAGCCAGTCGTGTACGACCGGCAGGACTCCCCGGGATTCGCCGAGCACGCGGCCCGCGTAGCGCCGGCGCACCAGCTGCACGCCGGTCCAGGCCAGGGCCGCGCCGAGCGCGCAGAACAGCGGCCTGGCCTGCTCGGCGGCGCCGAAGACCAGGCCGACGGGGACTCCCGCGCCGATCAGGTCCGCGGCTATCGCGGCAGGCAGGTACCAGCGGGCCTTGTCGCCGAGGCCCCGGGCCGGCAGAGCCGACAACCGGGCCGCACCGGCCACTCTTTGCACAGGTATATGGACATGCCTCATGGGCCCCCCTGGCACGTGGTCTTCAGACGGTGGCGCGAGTCCCCGGCTTCCCCAGGCAGCGGACATCAGACGCACCGGGAAACAGTACGACAAACGCCCGTACGTTAAATGCCGTTTCCGGGAACCGGACATCTTGTTGCCCAAGCGTTAGCGGCCGGGGGTCCGCGCTCCGCCTCCGGACGGCCTCTTTCTCATCCCAAAGTGAATGTTCCGCATACCGGATACGTCTCTTCGGACAACGAACGATTTCCGGCCAACCTTTTGACGCGGCCCTGACATCACGGCGCTCAAGTGACACTCTTCGACCGTTCTTCGCACCAGCCCGATCTGCCCGGAGGCCCACCCAGCCATCCGGAACCCCCCTTGCAGAAGGAGTCTGCGTTGAGTCCCACCCCCCAGCGGCGTGCCACCACGGCCGGCGCGCTTGTTGCCGCGGCCGCTCTCCTCGCCGTAGGCATCCAGACCGGAACAGCCACCGCCGACGCCACCGCGTCGAAGGCCGCATCGGTCGCCCAGGCCAACCCCGGCGCGGCGAACCGCGCACTCAGCGCTTCGGAGCGTGCGACGCTCCTGGCCGAGGCCAACTCCACCACCGCGCAGGCGGCCAAGGCCCTCGGCCTCGCCGGCTCGGAGAAGCTCATCGTCCGTGATGTGGTGCAGGACGCGGACGGCACCACGCACACCACGTACGAGCGGACCTACAACGGCATACCGGTGCTCGGCGGTGACCTCACCATCCACGCCAAGGACGGGGTCACCAAGAGCGTCACCAGGGCCACCAACGCGGACATCAAGGTCGCGGACACCACCGCCACCGTCACCCCGGCCTCGGCCGAGGGCGTGGCCGTGAAGTCCGCCAACGCGGCGGGTGCCAAGGACGCCAAGGCCGCCAAGGGCGCCCGCAAGGTGATCTGGGCCGCCGAGGGCGCCCCGGTCCTCGCCTACGAGACCGTCGTCGGCGGGCTCCAGCACGACGGCACCCCGAGCCAGCTGCACGTGGTCACCAACGCCAGGACCGGCGCGAAGATCACCTCGTGGCAGGCGATCGAGACCGGCATCGGCAACACGCTGTACAGCGGTCAGGTCACCCTGGGCACCTCCCAGTCGGGCAGCAACTACACGCTGACCGACGCCGGGCGAGGCGGCCACAAGACCTACGACCTCAACGGCGGGTCGAGCGGCACCGGCACCCTGTTCACCGCCACCAGCGACACCTGGGGCAACGGCGCGGCCTCCAACCGGCAGACCGCCGGGGCCGACGCCCACTACGGCGCCCAGCTGACGTGGGACTACTACAAGAACGTGCACGGCCGCAACGGCCTGCGCAACGACGGCGTGGCCCCGTACAGCCGGGTCCACTACGGCAACGCGTACGTGAACGCGTTCTGGGACGACTCCTGCTTCTGCATGACCTACGGCGACGGCTCCGGCAACACCAAGCCGCTGACCTCGATCGACGTGGCCGCGCACGAGATGACCCACGGCCTGACCTCGGTCACCGGCAACATGACCTACTCGGGCGAGCCCGGCGGCCTGAACGAGGCGACCTCCGACATCATGGCGGCGGCCGTCGAGTTCAACGCCAACAACGCCCAGGACGTCGGCGACTACCTGGTCGGCGAGAAGATCAACATCAACGGCAACGGCACCCCGCTGCGCTACATGGACAAGCCGAGCAAGGACGGCAGCTCCAAGGACGCGTGGTACTCGGGCATCGGCTCCATCGACGTCCACTACTCCTCGGGTCCGGCCAACCACGTCTACTACCTGATGTCCGAGGGCTCCGGCGCCAAGGTCGTCAACGGCGTCAGCTACGACTCGCCGACCTCGGACGGCCTGCCGGTCACCGCGATCGGCCGTGACGCGGCGTCCAAGATCTGGTTCCGCGCGCTGACCACCGGTCTGTTCAAGTCGAACACCAACTACGCGGCCGCCCGTACCGCCACCCTGCAGGCCGCCGCCGACCTGTACGGCGCCGGTTCGACCACGTACAACAACGTGGCCAACGCCTGGGCCGGCATCAATGTCGGTCCGCGCATCGTGAGCGGTGTCACGGTCACCAACCCCGGTAACCAGAACACCATCACGGGCAGCGCCGTCAGCCTCCAGGTCCAGGCCACCAGCACCAACGCGGGTGCCCTGAGCTACGCGGCCACGGGTCTGCCGACCGGTCTGTCGATCAACGCCTCGAACGGCCTGATCTCCGGGACCGCCTCCACCGCCGGCACGTACAACGTGACGGTCACGGTGACGGACTCCGCGAACAAGACCGGCACCGCGTCCTTCGTCTGGACGGTCGGCACCTCGCAGCAGACGGTCTTCGAGAACACGACCGACTACGCGATCGCCGACAACGCCACGGTCGAGTCCCCGATCGCGGTGAACCGCACGGGCAACGCCCCGGCGACGCTCAAGGTGGACGTCAACATCGTCCACACCTACGTCGGTGACCTGAAGGTCGACCTCGTCGCCCCCGACGGTTCCGTCTACAACCTGCGCAACCGCACCGGTGGCAGCGCGGACAACATCGTCCAGCAGTTCACGGTCAACGCCTCCTCCGAGGTCGCGGCCGGAACCTGGAAGCTCCGGGTGGCCGACCTGGCCAGCGCGGACACCGGCAAGATCGACAGCTGGAAGCTCACCTTCTGACCCCCACCGGGGCCGGGTGAACCAGAGCTGAACCGCTAGATCACGGGGCCGCCCGGGAGAAGACCTCCCCGGGCGGCCCTGTTCCATTGGCCCCCACGGGGCCGGGTCCACTTCCCCCCAGGGCCGGGACCTTTGGCGCCGTCCGGCGGGCGGCTGCGGCGTCATAGTGGAAATCAGCGAACCTACGGAACCGTAGGTTCGGGTGATTCCGAGGACGTGACCCATGCCGCAGACCCCCACGAACGCCGCCGCCGCGCAGCACCCCTGGCTCATCCAGGGCGGCATGGGCGTCGGAGTCTCCGGCTGGCGACTGGCCAAAGCCGTCTCCGGCGAGGGCCAGCTGGGCGTGGTCTCCGGCACGGCCCTGGACGTCGTACTGGCCCGCGTGCTGCAGACCGGCGACCTTGGCGGCCACGCCCGCCGCGCCCTGGCGGCCTTCCCGCTGCCGGAGCTGGCCCAGTCCGCCCTCGACCTCTACTTCCGCGCGGACGGCCTCGCGGACGGCGCGGCGATGCGCACCACCCCGCGGCTGCGGGCGACGGGCGGATCGCAGGCCGAGATCCTCACCGTCCTCGGCAACTTCGTCGAGGTCTGGCTCGCCAAGGAGGGACATGACGGTGTCATCGGCATCAACTACCTGGAGAAGATCCAGCTCGCCACGGCCCCCGCGATGTTCGGCGCGATCCTGGCAGGCGTCGACTACGTGCTCGTGGGCGCGGGAGTCCCCGGTCAGATCCCTGCCCTCGCCTCGAGGCTGGCGCGCTACGAACGCTGCGTGAGCCAGATCCACGTGGAGGGCGACGAAGAGCCCCTGAACCACCTCTTCGACCCCGCCGCCCTGCTCGCCGGGCACCTGCCCGGCCCGCTGCGCCGCCCCCACGTGCTGGCCATCGTCTCGCTCCCGGTGCTGGCCACCTACCTGGCCCGGGACGAGATCACCCGGCCCGACGGCTTCGTGATCGAGACCAGCCAGGCCGGCGGGCACAGCGCGCCGCCGCGCGGGCCGATGAAGCTCGACGAGGACGGCGAACCGGTCTACGGCCCGCGCGACCACCCCGACCTCGCCAAGATGGCGGCGCTCGGGCTGCCGTTCTGGCTCGCGGGCGGCCAGGCCAGCCCGCGGGCCGTGGCCGGGGCGCTCGCCGAGGGCGCGGCCGGGGTCCAGGTCGGCAGCGCCTTCGCCCTGTGCGAGGAGTCGGGCATGGCCCGCCACCTGCGCGAGGAGCTGCTGGACCGGGCCCACGCCGGCACCCTGTCGGTCCGCAACGACCCCGAGGCCTCCCCGACCTCCTTCCCGTTCAAGGTGGCGGACCTGGCGGGGACGGTCTCCGAGCCGGAGGTGTCCGAGGCCCGGCGCCGGGTCTGCGACCTCGGGTTCCTGCGCACGCCCGTACGGGGTCCGCGCGGTCTGGTCTACCGGTGCGCGGCCGAGCCGGTGGCGGCGTACGTCCGCAAGGGCGGCGCGGCCTCCGACACCAAGGGCCGCCAGTGCCTGTGCAACGGGCTGCTGGCCACGATCGGGCTGGCCCAGCGCCGGCCGCACGGCCGGGTGGAACCGCCGCTGGTGACGATCGGCAAGGACCTGTCGTTCCTCCCGGAGCTGGCCCCGAACGCCGAGCCGTACACGGCCGCGGACGTGGTGCACTGGCTCGCGGCGGGCGCTGCGGGCGCGGACCGGCCCGCCGGCCGCTGAGGATCCGCCGGACCCTGTGAAGGGGGACGGGTGAAGGGCCCGGCTCCCCCGCGGGAGCCGGGCCCTTCGCGTCCGCGGGATCAGCCGATGGAGCGGAAGACCGAGTCGAGGATGTGCGAGGTCCGGTCGGCCGGTGCGGCGGCGGCGCGCCCGCCCATGCTGCGGTCCTCGTCGTCGCGCCAGTCGTCACGGCGGTCGTCGCGGCCGTCGTCCTCGCGCCAGTCGTCGCGGCGGTCGTCGTCGCGCCCGTCGTGGCGGCCGCCGTGGTGGTGGTCGTCGTCGACCGGCTTGAAGTAGACGGAGGCCACCTCCGTGTTGCGCAGCCGCTCGCCCGGCTCCAGCTCCGCCTCCGGGACCCCGCCGCAGTTGCGGTTGCTGTAGACCACCGCGAGGGAATCGGTCTCGTTCGTCACCTCGAAGGCCGGGCGGTGCTCGGAGGTGTGCGTCAGCCGGTAGCAGGTGTCGTTGTCCGCCGGGCGGATCTGCCCGTGGCGGCGGTCGCCGTCGTCGTCGGTGTACCGGTAGTGCAGGGTTCCGAGGTGCTCGCGGTCGTCGTGGTCGTTGGCGTACGACAGCCCTGCGGCCGGCAGGACGAGCGCGAGGGCGCCCGTGAGCGCGATGGCGGTGGTGCGAAGACGCATGGGGGGGTCCGTTCCTCGGGTTCCTCGGGTTCCTCTGATGCCAGGTCCGGTCGGCATCCGCGGGCAGCGTAGGAGCGGACCGGCCCGAGGAAACGATTCGGCACGGCAGCGCGTTCGAAGGTTCACCCTCCCGGGCCCTCCTGGTCCCTCCCTGCGCCGGCCATGCGAACGCCCCGGATCCGCGCGGGATTCGGGGCGTGAGAAGAGGCCGGACGAGCCTGCGGGGCGCCGTACGGGGCTTCGCGCGAAGCCCCGTACGGCTAATGTTGCCGGTGGTCCACGCCTCTGTGTAGTTCCCCCACTCCCACGTGGTCGGC
>NZ_JBSFDF010000099.1:0-11792 GCF_053593795.1 Streptomyces sp. NPDC002104
CAACTTTTTGGCGTTGATTTTTGGCACGCTGTTGAGTTCTCAAGGAACGGACGCTTCCTTTGTACTCACCCTCTCGGGCTTTCCTCCGGGCTTTCATTCTGTTCTGTTCTTGCGTTTCAGACTCTATCAGAGTCTGTCTCGCTTGTTTTCCGCCTTCCAGGTCCTCCGCTTTCGCGTTTTCCCTTTCCGGCGAGTTCGACTCTATCAGATCCTTTCGGGCCTGACTCCCAGTCAACGGGGTTTGCCGTTCGGGCTGTTGGGCCCTTGCGACGAGTGAGACAGTAGCGGATTCCTTGCCCCCGAACCTAATCGGCGGCCGCGTCCGTGAACGCGGATTCCTCATTCGCAAATACGCATGAAAACGGGACGACAAAGTGAGTCGTTCGTTCGAATGTGTAGTGCGGGATGGCTGTCCGGGGACCGACCGGGGTCGGTTGCTCACTTCGGACAACTCGAAGAACCTTACGGATCCGGCACAGGTGTGTCAACCCCGGGCTGACCCGCCCCGCGGAGCGCGGAAACCTCATGCCCTCCTCACCCCTCAGGGTCTAGCCTCTCCCCCATGACTACGCGTGCGCTCACGCTCGACCTCCGCTGGTGGGCCGCCTGACGGCGGCCGACCGACCACGCGAGCACGCACGCGCTCGACGGCCGCCGATCCCGGCGGCCGTTTTTCGTTTCTCCCCTCCCGGGAGTGGCCCGGCCGCCCGGCGCGGTGGCGTCGACGCCCACACCGACACGAACAGGGAGCAGGGACATGACGAGGATCTTCAGCGGGGTCAAGCCGACGGGGCATCTGACGCTGGGGAACTACCTGGGGGCCGTACGCCAGTGGGTCGCCGCCGAGCAGGAGCCCGACGAGGCGCTGTTCTGCGTGGTCGATCTGCACGCCCTGACCGTCGAGCACGATCCGGCCCGGGTGCGCCGGCTCAGCCGGCAGGCGGCGACGCTGCTGCTCGCCGCCGGGCTGACTCCCGAGAAGTGCACGCTCTTCGTGCAGAGCCACGTGGACGAGCACGCCCGGCTCTCCTATCTGCTGGAGTGCACCGCTTCGGACGGGGAGCTGCGGCGGATGGTGCAGTACAAGGAGAAGGCGGCGAAGGCGCAAGCCGCGGGGGACGGGGTACGGCTGTCGCTGCTCACCTATCCCGTGCTGATGGCCGCCGACATCCTGGCGTACCGGACCGGTGAGGTGCCCGTCGGGGAGGACCAGCGCCAGCACGTCGAGCTGACCCGGGATCTGGCGGTGCGGTTCAACCAGCGGTACGGGCACACCTTCACCGTGCCCAGGGCCACGCATCCGGTGGTGGCGGCGCGGGTCATGGACCTTCAGGATCCGCGGTCGAAGATGGGCAAGTCCGGCGACGCGGGGCCCGGGGTGGTGTTCATCCTCGACGAGCCCGATGCCGTACGGAAGAAGGTGATGCGGGCCGTCACCGACAGCGGGGACGGCGGGGTGGTCTACGACCCGGCCGGGCGTCCGGGGGTCGCGAACCTGCTGGACGTCCTCGCCGCCTGCACCGGGGGCGAGCCGGCCGCGCTCGCCGACGGGTACACCGGGTACGGGGCGCTCAAGCGGGACGTGGCCGAGGCCGTCGTGGAACTGCTGCGGCCCGTCCGCGTACGGCACGCGGAGCTCGCGGCCGATCCGGGGACGGTGGAGGCGGTGCTGCGCGCGGGGGCCGGGCGGGCGCGGGCGATCGCGCGGCCCGTGGTCGACGCGGCGTACCGGGCCATCGGGCTGCTGGAGCCCTGAGGGGGTGGGGCCGGTCCCTACGGGGCTGCGTGCGCAGCCCCGTAGCGGTCGGCGGGTGTCAGCTGTTGCCGGAGGCGAGTTCGCGGCTGCGGTCGCGGGCCGCTTCGAGGGCGGCGATCAGGGCCGCCCGTACGCCGTGCTTCTCCAGCTCCACGATCGCGTTGATGGTGGTGCCGGCCGGGGAGGTGACGGCCTCGCGGAGCTTGACCGGGTGTTCGCCGCTGTCGCGGAGCATGACGGCGGCGCCGACGGCGGCCTGGACGATGAGGTCGTGCGCCTGGGCGCGGGGCAGTCCGAGGAGGATGCCGGCGTCGGTCATGGCCTCGACGAGGTAGTAGAAGTACGCGGGGCCGGAGCCGGAGAGGGCGGTGGCCGCGTCCTGCTGGGATTCCGGGACGCGCAGGGTCTTTCCGACGCCGCCGAAGATCTCCTCGGTGTGCGCGAGGTGCTCGGCGGTGGCGTGGCTGCCGGCGGAGATGACGGACATGGCCTCGTCGACGAGGGCGGGGGTGTTCGTCATGACGCGGACGACGGGGGTGCCCGGGGCGAGGCGCTCCTCGAAGAAGGAGGTCGGGATGCCGGCCGCGCCGCTGATGACCAGGCGGTCGGCGGGGAGGTGCGGGGCGAGCTCTTCGAGGAGCTTGCCCATGTCCTGCGGCTTCACGGTGAGGATGAGCGTGTCGGCGCGCTTGGCGGCCTCGGCGTTGGTGACGGCCTCGACGCCGTAGCGGGTGCGGAGCTCCTCGGCGCGTTCGGGGCGGCGGGCGGTGACGAGGAGCTTGGCGGCGGGCCAACCGCCGCGGATCATCCCGCTGAGCAGGGCCTCGCCGATCTTGCCGGTACCGAGGACTGCGACTGTCTGGGTCATGCCCGATTCACCTCGCCGAACTGTTCGTGCACGCATGCATGGTTTGCGTCCTCATCCTTGCACTCGTGCACGGAACGGCGACGGGCTGTCCGGACTGCGGTCAGGCCGTCCGGTCAGGGCGTGCGGCGCCGGAGGGTGGCGGCGCCGAGGGTGAGGACCAGGAGGGCGCATCCGGCGACGACGACGGCGTCGCGGACGAAGTCGGCGGTCATGTCGGTGTGGGTGAGGACCTGGTTCATGCCGTCGACGGCGTACGACATGGGCAGCACGTTCGAGAGCGCTTCGAGGACGGGCTGCATGGTGTCGCGGGCCGCGAAGAGACCGCACAGCAGGAGCTGGGGGAAGATCACGGCCGGCATGAACTGGACGGCCTGGAACTCGGAGGCCGCGAAGGCGGAGACGAAGAGGCCCAGTGCGGTGCCGAGCAGGGCGTCGAGGAGGGCGACGAGCAGGAGCAGCCACGGGGAGCCGACGACGTCGAGGCCGAGGACCCAGAGCGCGACGCCGGTGGCGAGCAGGGACTGGACGACCGCCATGGCGCCGAAGGCGAGGGCGTAGCCGGCGATGAGGTCGCCCTTGCCGAGCGGCATGGCGAGGAGCCGTTCGAGGGTGCCGGAGGTCCGCTCGCGCAGGGTCGCGATGGAGGTGATCAGGAACATCGTGATGAGGGGGAAGATCCCGAGGAGGGACGCGCCGATGCCGTTGAAGGTCCGCGGGCTGCCGTCGAAGACGTAGCGGAGCAGGACCAGCATCAGTACGGGGACCAGCAGCATCAGCGCGATCGAGCGCGGGTCGTGGCGGAGCTGGCGCAGGACGCGGGCGGCGGTGGCGGCGGTGCGGGCGGTGCTCATCGGGTGCTCCCGTGGGGCGTGCTGGTGGCGGCTTCCGTGCTGGTGGCGGCTTCCGCGTTGGCGGCGTCCACGAGGCGGAGGAAGCCCTCTTCGACGGTGTCGGCGTTCGTACGGGTGCGCAGTGCCTCGGGGGTGTCCTGCGCGAGGATGCGGCCCTCGCGCATGAGGAGGAGGTCGTGGCAGCGCTCGGCTTCGTCCATGACGTGGGAGGAGACGAGGAGCGTGGCGCCGCGGGTGGTGGCGATGTCGTGGAAGAGGTTCCACAGGTCGCGGCGCAGGACCGGGTCCAGGCCGACGGTCGGCTCGTCGAGGACGAGGAGCTCGGGACTGCCGAGGAGGGCGACCGCGAGGGAGACCCGGTTGCGCTGGCCGCCGGAGAGGTTGCCGGCGAGGGCGGTGGTGTGGGTGGTGAGGTCGACGTCGGCGATGGCGCGGGTGACGGTCTCGCGGCGGCGCTCGGCGGCGGCGCGGCCGGGGTCGAGGATCGCGGCGAAGTAGTCGAGGTTCTGCCGGACGGTGAGGTCGTCGTAGACGGAGGGCGCCTGGGTGACGTACCCGATGCGGGAGCGCAGTCCCGGGTGGCCGGCGGGGTGGCCGAGGACGTCGAGGGTGCCGGTGACGTGGGCCTGGGTGCCGACGACGGCGCGCATGAGGGTGGATTTTCCGCAGCCGGAGGGGCCGAGGAGGCCGGTGATGCGGCCGCGGGGGACGTCGAAGGAGAGGCCGTCGAGGACGGTGCGGGGGGTGCGGCCGGTGCCGCGGCGGACGGTGAGGCCGTCGGCGTGGACGGCGGCGGCCGCTTGGTTATTCATCATGTGATGAATAATGCTCCCGGCTGTGCCCCGGCGCAAGGCTGGAGCGGGTGCCTCGCTGCGGGCCGGGGCTACTTATTGCGCTTGGGGCGGCGGGCGGCCGGGTTGCCGGTACGGGCACCGCGCCGGCGGGCGAACTCGGCCGTGGCGCGCTCGTACTCGGTACGGCGCAGCTTCTCGCCGGGGGCCTCGACGAAGCAGCGCAGGAAGTACGCGATGAGGCTGCCGATGAAACCGATCGCCTTCAGGCCCTTGAGGGCCGTCTCGTCGGAGGACGGGGGCTGGCGGCGGCTGAAGGACTCCCAGGTCTTCACGAAGGCGATGGCGCTGGCGATCGCGAAGAGGACGACGACCGAGATGCTGAGGAACGCGCCGACGTTGCCGATCTCCAGGCCCTCGTAGGAGAAGCGCAGCAGGAAGGCGCTGATGACGGCGAGGACCAGCGCACCCAGGCCCACACCGGCGCGGCGCGCGCCGTAGCCGCCGTCGTGGTTCACCCAGGTGGTGCCGAAGAACCGGATCGGCTCGGGCTCGGGGCCGGTGGGCACGGCGGGGGCCGGCTCGGCGGGGGTCTGGTCTCGCTGGTCGTCGCTCACACCAGCGATTATCCCCCGCCGGGCGGGGTGGGCCCGGGGTGTCTCACGGGGCGGGCCGTGAGATGGACCGGATGGGTGCGGGTGGGTCTCAGCCGCAGCGGCTGGTGATGTAGCCGTCACTACCGGTCTTCACGTATGCGTCGGAGATGAACTCACCGTTGGCGATGTTGTCCCAGATGGTGGTGGTGCCGTACGGGCCGGTGATGGACATGCCATCACACTGGCAGCGGATCCCGACGGTCGCACCGGCCGGAAGGACCCGGACGATCGCGTAGTTGGTGCCGGGGCCGTTGCGGACGTTCACCCGGTAGCCGGGCGCGACCGGGAACGTCGGGAATCCCGACCCCCCTCCGGCAGCGGCTGCCCCACTCGCCCCCGCGAGCACGATCGCCGGTACTGCGGCGACCACGGAACTTCCCAGGCCGAGCATGCGTCGTCTGCTGATCATCTTCTTCTCCACCCCCGCACGGTCAGCCACAGCGGCTGGTGATGTAGCCGTCGCTGCCCGTCTTCACGTAGGCGTCGGAGATGAACTCACCGTTGGCGATGTTGTCCCAGATGGACGTGGTGCCGTACGGCCCGGTGACGGTCGTCCCCTCGCACTGGCAGCGGACGCCGACGGACGCGCCGAGCGTGAGGACTCGGGTGACCGAGTAATTGGTGCCGGGGCCGCTACGGACGTTCACCCGATAGCCGGGCGCGACCGGGAACGTCGGGAATCCCGACCCCGAGGTCAGGCTCTCGACTTGGCTTGAATCGCTCTCAACGGACATACGGAATAACCCCCCTAGGGCGTTGCCCTGCGCAACTCGCGCAGGGTAGCAGGACCTTGGAGAATCGCACGGGCCATCGACTAGGCTCCGGCGGGGGTGGTGAGCGGTGCGTTCAGCGCGGACGGACTACGCGGGCTTTCCGGAGTACGCCGGGCAGTACCGGCTCGAGTCCGTGCTCGGTTCCGGCGGCATGGGTGTCGTCCACCTGGCCACCTCCGAGTCGGGGCTGAAACTCGCCGTCAAGATCGTTCATCCTCAGCACGCCGTGGACCCCGAGTTCCGGGCGCGGTTCCGGCAGGAGGTCGCGGCCGCGCGAAGGGTGAGCGGAGCGTTCACCGCGCCAGTGGTGGACGCGGACCCTGATGCCGAACGGCCTTGGATGGCCACGTTGTTCATCGACTCCCCCACGCTCTCCGAGCGGGTACGGGACCGCGTACTGGAATCGAAGGAGCTGGCGCGGCTCGCGGCCGGGCTGGCGGAGGCCCTGCGGGACATCCACCGGGCGGGGGTCGTGCACCGGGACCTGAAGCCCAGCAACGTGCTGATGGCCCCGGACGGGGTGCGGGTCATCGACTTCGGGATCTCGCGGCCGGCGGACAGCGATCTGCGCACCGAGACGGGCAAGCTGATCGGGACCCCGCCCTTCATGGCGCCGGAGCAGTTCCAGCGGCCCCGGGAGGTGGGAACCGCGGCCGATGTGTTCGCCCTCGGGGCAGTGCTCGTGTACGCGGCGACCGGGCGGGGGCCCTTCGACTCCGACAGCCATTACCTCGTGGCGTACCAGGTGGTGCACAGCGAGCCCGACCTGACCGGTCTGCCGGAGCGGCTCGTGCCTCTGGTCGCGCAGTGCCTGGCCAAGGATCCGGCGGAGCGGCCGAGTGCGGATGCGCTGATCGTGGCGCTGCGGGCGGTGGCGTACCCGACGGATCAGGACACTCAGGCCTTCATCCCGCGGCCGAGGCAGCCGGTGCCCGACGAGGAGGTCACGCACCGGCGGGAGCGGATCGTCCCCCCGGCTCCCAGAAGCAGGCGGCGGACCCGGGTGGCCGTCTCGGCAGGGCTCGGGCTGCTGTTGGCGGCCGGGGCCGCGGGCGGATACCTGTGGCCCGAGCACGGGACGGGGCCGGCTTCGGGCTCCAGCGGCAAGGCTGCCGAATCAAGCGCCGCCCCGTCGGCAAGCGCACCCGGACGACCCATGCCGTGGTCGGTACGGTTCGGGGATCGCGGCGCCGCGTGCGCCTGGCAGACCCTGGCGCTGTACTGCTCCGGGCCCGGAGCGACCGTGGCACGACTCGATCCCACGAACGGGGCCGCGTTGTGGACCGTACCGGCAGCGGCTCCCCGCGCCCCGACGGCGAACAGCAAGGCGCCCGTGTTCGGGGGCGGACTCGTTTTCACGATTGCGCAGGGCAGCGAGCGACTCCAGGCATGGGACGTATCGACCGGTACCGAGCGCTGGCGACGGGACCTCCCCGGAGGCTCAAGCCTCGTGTCCGTCGCAGCGACCGTACTGATCGCGACGACGGACGGAACGCTCACGGCACTGGACCCGGCGACGGGCTCCCCCCGCTGGACGAAGCCGCTCGGTGGACCGGGCTCCGTCTGGTGGGGCGGACCGGACGGACCCGGCGGGCTCGTGCTGTACGGGGCTACGCCGAAGGCCGACGGCAAGTCGACGCATCTTTCCGCGGTGGACCCGGCGAGCGGGACGGTGCGCTGGCAGACCCGGGCAGCCGGGCTGTTGCGGCCGATCGGAGTCTCGGGAGGCGGGATGTACATGCTGGACAGCGATGACGTGGGGGGGACCGGCGCGGTCGTACGGGTCGACCTGGGTACGCGTGCCGTGACCCGAGTGCGACTGACGGCGCCGCTCTACGACTCTCAGGGAGCAGTGGGGCCGGACGGAATCGTCTACGTCTTCGGAGCCCCCGGTGCGCTGGCCGCCGTAAGCGCGACCAAGGAGACCTGGCGTATCGACACCGGCTTGGCGAGCGCATCCCGGCCGGTGGTCGCCGACGGGCACGTCTTCATGACCGCGCCGGACGGGCGGTTGCTCGCGTTCGGTACCGACGGGAAACCGGCAGGGCAGACCAAGCCCCGCATGGGCTCCGGGAAGGCCACCTTCGCGGCGAGTCTGCCCGCGCCCGTCGTCGGGGACGGGCGGGTGTACGCGTCGGCGCCCGACGGGAGCGTGTTCGCCGTGGCGGCGGGGGATCCCGCCGGGTGGTGAGACGCGGACGGCCCCGTCCGACGGGTGTCGGGCGGGGCCGGGAGCGGAACGTACGGGGTCAGCGCTCCAGGAGGCTGACGTCGCGGACCGCGCCCTTGTCGGCGCTCGTCGCCATCGCGGCGTAGGCGCGCAGGGCCGCGGAGACCTTGCGCTCGCGGTTCTTCGGGGCGTAGACGCCGCCCAGCGCCTCGTGGCGGGCGGCCAGCGTGGCGTCGTCGACCAGGAGCTCGATCGAGCGGTTCGGGATGTCGATGCGGATGCGGTCGCCGTCCTCCACGACCGCGATGGAGCCGCCCGAGGCCGCCTCCGGGGAGGCGTGGCCGATGGAGAGGCCCGAGGTGCCGCCGGAGAAGCGGCCGTCCGTGATCAGGGCGCAGACCTTGCCGAGGCCGCGGCCCTTGAGGAAGGACGTCGGGTAGAGCATCTCCTGCATGCCGGGACCGCCGCGCGGGCCCTCGTAGCGGATGACGACCACGTCGCCCGCCTTGATCTCCTTGCGGAGGATCTTGTCGACGGCCTCGTCCTGCGATTCGCAGACCACGGCCGGGCCCTCGAAGGTCCAGATCGACTCGTCGACGCCCGCGGTCTTCACGACGCAGCCGTCGACCGCGATGTTGCCGCGCAGGACGGCGAGGCCGCCGTCCTTGGAGTACGCGTGCTGGACGGAGCGGATGCAGCCGCCCTCGGCGTCGAGGTCGAGGGTGTCCCAGCGCTCGGACTGGGAGAACGCGGAGGCGGAACGCTGGCAGCCGGGACCCGCGTGCCACAGCTCCACGACGTCCTCGGGGGCCGTTCCGGAGCGGACGTCCCACTTCGCGAGCCACTCCTCCAGGTTGGCGGAGTGGACCGAGGTGACGTCCTTGTTGAGCAGGCCGCCGCGGTGCAGCTCGCCGAGGAGGGCGGGGATGCCGCCGGCGCGGTGGATGTCCTCCATGTAGTACGTGCCGCCGGGCGCCACGTTCGGCGCGACCTTGGCGAGGCACGGGACCCGGCGGGAGATCTCGTCGATGTCCGTGAGGTCGTAGTCCAGACCTGCTTCCTGCGCGGCGGCGAGGAGGTGCAGGATCGTGTTCGTGGAGCCGCCCATGGCGATGTCGAGGGCCATGGCGTTCTCGAAGGCCTGGCGGGTCGCGATGTTGCGGGGCAGGACCGACTCGTCGTCCTGCTCGTAGTAGCGCTTGGTGATCTCGACGATCGTGCGGCCGGCGTCCTCGTACAGGGCGCGGCGGGCGGTGTGCGTCGCGAGGACCGAGCCGTTGCCCGGGAGGGCCAGGCCGATGGCCTCGGCGAGGCAGTTCATCGAGTTGGCGGTGAACATGCCGGAACAGCTGCCGCAGGTGGGACAGGCGTTCTCCTCGATGCGCAGCACGTCCTCGTCGGAGACGCTGTCGTTCGAGGCGTCGACCATGGCGTCGATCAGGTCGAGCTTGCGGACGGTGCCGTCGACGAGGGTGGCCTGACCGGCCTCCATCGGGCCGCCGGAGACGAAGACGACCGGGATGTTGAGGCGCATGGCGGCCATCAGCATGCCGGGGGTGATCTTGTCGCAGTTGGAGATGCAGATCAGCGCGTCGGCGCAGTGCGCCTCGACCATGTACTCGACCGAGTCCGCGATCAGGTCGCGGGAGGGCAGGGAGTACAGCATGCCGCCGTGGCCCATGGCGATGCCGTCGTCGACCGCGATGGTGTTGAACTCGCGGGGGACGGCGCCGGCGGCCAGGATCGCGTCGGAGACGATGCGGCCGACCGGGGCCAGGTGGGTGTGGCCGGGGACGAACTCGGTGAACGAGTTGGCGACCGCGATGATCGGCTTCCCGATGTCCGCGCTCGCTACGCCCGATGCGCGCATCAGGGCACGTGCGCCTGCCATGTTGCGGCCGTGGGTGACGGTGCGGGACCTCAGCTCGGGCATCGGGTTCTCTCCCCATGTGTGCGGTGACGCGGAGCGCCTGCCGCGACTGTGGATATGGCTCGGTTACGAGGCTACGCCCCCTGCCCGGGATCCGGACAGGCTGTCCGGATCCCGGGACGGGCGGCTCATTGCTTGGGCACGGGTGGCTTCATTCCTCGGTGAGGTAGCGCTGGAGGGTGGGGGCCACCAGGGCGATGATCGTCTCCGGGTCCGCCGACGCGAGGGGCTCGACCTGGACGACGTAGCGCAGGATCGCGATGCCGACCATGTGGGAGGCGGCGAGCTCGGCGCGGAACGTCGGGTCGGGGACGTTGAGGTCGGCCGCGATCCGCTCCAGCAGGCGGTGCAGGATCAGCCGGCGGAGCACCTTCGCGGCGGCCTCGTGGGTGAGGGCCGAGCGGATCACCGCGAGCAGCGGGGTGCGGGTGACCGGGTTCTCCCAGACGCCGAGGAAATAGCGGGCCAGCCGCTCGCCGATGCCGTCGGGGCCGGCGCCGATGATCGCGGGCAGGACGAGGGCGGGCTCCATGCTGAGCTCGATCGCGCCGGCGAACAGGTCGTCCTTGCTGCCGAAGTAGTGGTGCACCAGGGCCGGGTCCACGCCGGCGGCCTTCGCGATCCCGCGCACGGAGGTCTTGTCGTAGCCGCGCGCGGCGAACTCGGCGCGGGCCGCGAGGCGGATGCGCTCCTGGGTGCCGGGGCCGTCGTCGGCCTCGTCGTGGCGGGGGCGGCCGGGGCCGCGGCGGGGCCTCGCCGGCTTCGCCGGGGCGGGGTCCGGCGGCTGCGGCGGTGCGGGGTCCGGCTCGGGGTCCGTCATGGGTGCGGGGTCCTGGGGGCCGGGCCGGGCGCGGTCGCGAGGTGGAGGCGGGTGAAGGCCAGGGCCTCGGCGAGGTCGGCCTCACGCTCGGCGGAGGACATCGCGCGGCGGGTGTTCACCTCGATGACGACGTGCCCGTCGAAGGAGGTGGCGGCGAGCCGCTCCAGCAGTTCCGCGCAGGGCTGGCTGCCGCGGCCGGGGACGAGGTGCTCGTCCTTCGCGGAACCGTTTCCGTCGGCGAGGTGGATGTGGGCGAGGCGGTCGCCCATCCGGTCGATCATCGCGGTCGCGTCGGTGCGGGCGGTCGCGGTGTGCGAGAGGTCGACGGTGAAGTGGCGGTAGTCGTCCTTGGTGACGTCCCACTCGGGGGCGTAGGCGAGCATCTCGCGGTCGCGGTAGCGCCAGGGGTACATGTTCTCGACGGCGAACCGGACGTCGGTCTCGTCCGCCATCCGCCAGATCCCGGTCACGAAGTCACGGGAGTACTGGCGCTGCCAGCGGAACGGCGGGTGCACGACCACCGTGCTCGCGCCGAGCTTCTCGGCTGCCGCCTGGGCGCGCTGGAGCTTGGTCCAGGGGTCGGTGGACCACACGCGCTGCGTGATGAGGAGGCAGGGGGCGTGGATCGCCAGGATCGGGACCCGGTGGTGGTCGGAGAGGCGGCGCAGCGCGTCGACGTCCTGGCTGACGGGGTCCGTCCAGACCATGACCTCGACGCCGTCGTAGCCGAGGCGCGCGGCGATCTCGAAGGCGGTCGCCGTGGACTCCGGGTAGACGGAGGCGGTGGAAAGGGCGACTTTCGCGGTCGGGATCCGGACTGGTTCTGCCACGGGGACAGGGTATCGGGGTCGTGGTGGAGGCCGGGCCGCCCCCACGACCCCCTGACCTGTCAGGCCCCACGGGGCCCCTTGCGCAGCCCTGGGCCCCACGGGGCCCCTTGCGCAGCCCTGCGCTGACCGGCCCTGGGCCGGCCGCGCCCGTGGTTGGCCCTCCCGGCCCTGCGGTGACCGGGCCCGGGCGGCCGCCCTGCGGGTTGGCCCTGCGGGGCGAAGTCCCCTACCCACCCTTCCACCGTTCCCCGGGCGCTGCCCGGACCCGCGCCTCAAACGCCGGCGAGGCTAAATGGGGGGCACCGGGCTGCGCCCGGACCCCAAAGACCTGGGGCTCCGCCCCAGAC
>NZ_JBSFDF010000100.1:0-11439 GCF_053593795.1 Streptomyces sp. NPDC002104
TAGCACGCCGCCCTCTCAAGGCGGTAGCGCCGGTTCGAATCCGGTCGGGGGTACGCACAGAAGAGGCCCTCCGCGTTCATCGCGGAGGGCCTCTTCGCCGTTTCCGGACGGGGCGGCCGCCGGGCCGAGAAGTACGGGCCCGGCGGCGCGTGTGTGGACGTGTGCGGCGTCTCACGCGCCCCCGGGCCCGGGGGAGTCAGGTGGGGGGAAGGGTCAGCTGGAGCGGCGCAGGGCCTCGGTCAGACGGGCGGCCGCGTCGATGACGGCCTGGGCGTGCATGCGCCCCGGGTGACGGGTCAGGCGCTCGATCGGCCCGGAGACCGATACGGAGGCCACCACGCGGTTCGAGGGGCCGCGCACCGGCGCCGAGACGGAGGCCACGCCGGGCTCCCGCTCACCGATCGACTGCGCCCAGCCGCGGCGCCGTACGCCCGACAGGGCCGTCGCCGTGAAGCGCGCGCCCTGCAGGCCGCGGTGGAGCCGCTCGGGCTCCTCCCAGGCCATCAGGATCTGCGCGGCCGAGCCGGCCTTCATCGGGAGCGTGGAGCCCACCGGGACGGTGTCCCGCAGGCCCGACAGCCGCTCCGCGGCCGCCACGCAGATGCGCATGTCGCCCTGACGCCGGTAGAGCTGCGCGCTCTCGCCCGTAACGTCCCGGAGGTGGGTGAGCACCGGTCCGGCCGTGGCCAGCAGGCGGTCCTCGCCGGCCGCGGCGGCGAGCTCCGCCAGCCGCGGTCCGAGGATGAACCGGCCCTGCATGTCCCTCGCCACCATCCGGTGGTGTTCCAAAGCCACGGCAAGGCGATGTGCCGTGGGTCGTGCGAGCCCTGTCGCCGCGACCAGCCCGGCGAGGGTGGCCGGACCGGACTCCAGTGCGCTCAATACCAGAGCTGCCTTGTCGAGAACGCCGACGCCGCTAGAGTTGTCCATGAAACGATATTCGCGTCTCACACTGTGAAACGCAAGTTCAATTTTTCCAAGAACCAGCGAGTCTGTATGTGCGGGTCCACGAACCACTGGGTCCGAGCCGTCGTCCGGGACGTGGGGTACGGGCGATCAGGCGCACGAGATCTCTATCAAGCGCCGGCACAACCGGCCGGCCGGAGGGAAAGCGATGGGTAGGACACTCGCGGAGAAGGTCTGGGACGACCATGTCGTCCGGCGCGCCGAAGGCGAGCCCGACCTTCTCTTCATCGATCTGCACCTGCTGCACGAGGTGACCAGCCCGCAGGCCTTCGAAGGGCTGCGCCAGGCCGGCCGCAAGGTCCGGCGCCTCGACCTCACCATCGCGACCGAGGACCACAACACCCCCACCATCGACATCGACAAGCCGATCGCGGACCCGGTCTCCCGGGCCCAGCTGGAGACGCTGCGGTCGAACTGCGCCGAGTTCGGCGTACGCCTGCACTCGCTGGGCGACGTCGAGCAGGGTGTCGTCCACGTCGTGGGACCGCAGCTGGGTCTGACCCAGCCGGGCACCACGGTGGTCTGCGGTGACTCGCACACCTCCACGCACGGCGCCTTCGGCGCGCTGGCGTTCGGCATCGGCACCAGCCAGGTCGAGCACGTGCTGGCGACGCAGACGCTGCCGCTGGCCCGCCCCAAGACGATGGCGATCACCGTCACCGGCGCGCTGGCCGACGGCGTCACCGCCAAGGACCTGATCCTGGCGATCATCACCAAGATCGGCACCGGCGGCGGCCAGGGCTACATCCTGGAGTACCGCGGCGAGGCCATCGAGCAGCTCTCGATGGAAGCCCGCATGACCATCTGCAACATGTCGATCGAGGCCGGCGCCCGCGCGGGCATGATCGCCCCCGACCAGACCACCTTCGACTACCTCGAAGGCCGCGACCACGCCCCCGTGGGCGAGGACTGGGACGCGGCGGTCGCGTACTGGAAGACCCTGCGCACCGACGACGACGCCGTCTTCGACGCCGAGGTGGTCATCGACGGCACCACGCTGGCGCCGTTCGTCACCTGGGGCACCAACCCCGGCCAGGGCGCGCCCCTGTCGGCCAACGTCCCCGACCCTGCTTCGTACGAGGACGCTTCGGAGCGCAACGCCGCCGAAAAGGCCCTGGAGTACATGGGGTTGACCGCCGGACAGCCGCTGCGCGACATCAAGGTCGACACCGTCTTCGTAGGTTCCTGCACCAACGGCCGCATCGAGGACCTGCGCGCCGTCGCCGGGATCATCGAGGGCCGCAAAGTCGCCGACGGCGTGCGGATGCTGGTCGTCCCGGGCTCGGTCCGCGTCGCCCTGCAGGCCGTGGAAGAGGGCCTGGACAAGGTCTTCAAGGAGGCCGGCGCCGAATGGCGGCACGCGGGCTGCTCGATGTGCCTGGGCATGAACCCCGACCAACTGGCGCCCGGTGAGCGCTCCGCGTCCACCTCCAACCGCAACTTCGAGGGCCGGCAGGGCAAGGGCGGGCGCACCCACCTGGTGTCCCCGCAGGTGGCCGCCGCCACCGCGGTGCTGGGCCACCTGGCCTCGCCCGCCGACCTGTCCGAAGCCCCCGCGCCCGCAGGAGTCTGAGAACGATGGAAGCCTTCACCACCCACACCGGCCGGGCCGTCCCGCTGCGCCGCAGCAACGTCGACACCGACCAGATCATCCCGGCCCACTGGCTGAAGAAGATCACCCGCGACGGTTTCGAGGACGGGCTCTTCGAGGCCTGGCGCAAGGACCCGGAGTTCGTCACCAACCGCCCCGAGCGCGCCGGCGCGACCGTCCTGGTCGCCGGTCCCGACTTCGGCACCGGTTCCTCGCGCGAGCACGCCGTCTGGGCCCTGCAGAACTTCGGCTTCAAGACGGTCATCTCCTCCCGCTTCGCCGACATCTTCCGCGGCAACTCGCTGAAGAACGGTCTGCTGACCGTGGTCCTGCCGCAGGAGACCGTCGAGCAGCTGTGGAAGCTGACCGAGGCCGACCCCACCGCCGAGATCACGGTCGACCTGGTCGACCGCCAGGTCCGAGCCGAAGGCGTCGTAGCGGAGTTCGAACTCGACGACAACGCCCGCTGGCGGCTGCTGGAGGGTCTGGACGACATCTCTCTCACCCTTCAGAACGAAGCCGACATCGCCACCTACGAAAGCGTCCGGCCGGCCTTCAAGCCGCGCACGATTCAGGCGTGATTCCAGCCTGAGCAGCGCTTATTCGCCTTAGGGTGATCACATAGGCAACACTGTGCCCCCTGCCATCCGGCAGGGGGCACAGTCGTGTGTTGAGGCCCCGTGAGGCGACAACTCGCCCCAGATGGCACAATCTGTGCATGGAAGGCGACAGTCAACTTGAGCTCTACGGACTTGTCGCCGACCGATTGAAAGAAGCACACACAAGGGTGCGCTCACTGCAAGTCCCGGAGGGCGTAAGGATGGCGCTGACCCGGAAGCTGTTGGTCGTCACGGCCGCGGCGAAGCACGATCTCGCCGATGCGGCAGTGCGCCTGGACAGGTTGATGAAGGACCTCGACGAGGGTCGATTCCCTGAAGGCGACTGATGCGAAGGAACTCCGTAACGGCCTACAACGTTGCGGCACTAGGGTGATAAGCCCGTTTCGTGTTTGATTTGCGGTATATATCCGCCTAACGTGCGAAATAAGCTTGAACACATTCGTTCTGGCGAAGTCTCCGAAGGGGAAGACGTTGAACAAGGCGCAGCTCGTAGAAGCGATTGCCGACAAGCTGGGCGGCCGTCAGCAGGCCGCGGACGCCGTCGACGCGGTACTGGACGCCATCGTCCGCGCGACCGTCGGTGGCGACCGTGTCTCGGTCACGGGCTTCGGCTCGTTCGAGAAGGTCGACCGCCCGGCCCGCTACGCCCGCAACCCCCAGACGGGTGAGCGCGTCCGGGTCAAGAAGACCTCTGTTCCCCGCTTCCGTGCGGGCCAGGGCTTCAAGGACCTGGTCAGCGGTACCAAGAAGCTGCCCAAGGGCGGCGAGGTCTCGGTCAAGAAGGCGCCCAAGGGCAGCCTCACCGGTGGCGCTTCGGCGACGGTCAAGAAGGCCGCCGCGAAGAAGGCCGCACCCGCCAAGAAGGCGGCTGCCGCGGCCAAGACCACGGTCGCGAAGAAGACCACGGCCAAGAAGGTCACCGCCACCGCCAAGAAGACGGCCACCAAGACCGCCGTGGCGAAGAAGGCCGCCCCCGCGGCCAAGAAGGCCACGGTCAAGAAGGCCGCGGCGACGGCGAAGAAGACCACCGCCACCGCGAAGAAGACCGCCCCGGCTGCCAAGAAGGCCACCGCGGCGACGAAGGCGCCCGCCAAGAAGACGGCGACGCGCAAGGCCACCGCGAAGAAGACCACCGCCCGCAAGACCAAGTAGGGCAACGAGTCACACACGCCGGGCCGGTTTCCCCACCGTGGGGAAACCGGCCCGCGGTGCGTGCGCGTGGATCCGGGGTCAGAAGGTCTGCAGCGTGACCAGGGTGATCCGCAGGCCCGCGCCCTCGCCGTCCGTCTCGATGCGGACCCGCTGCCCGGGACGCAGCAGCCGCAGGCCGCCCGCGTCGAACGCCGGGGCCTCGAAGGGCACCGGGGTGCCGTCGTCCAGCAGCACGCTGCCGCTGCGGGTCTGGGTGTCGTACGTGTACGCGGTCGCCTGCATACGGGCACTGTATCGGGCCGTATGGCGCCCCACGCCGAGGGCCAGGGCCGTCCGCAGATCCGCCCCCGTGTCCACGTCCCGGCGGACGCTCTCGACTCCGGCGAGGGCCATTTCCACCGCGCCCGAAGCCGAATGCCGGGCCCGCGAGGAGCCGCCGAACGAGGGCGCCAATTCCACGTCCGGAGCAGCGGAAAGCAAGGTCGTCCCGATTCCCGCCGCATCCGCCAGAAATGCCCGGGGAAATACCGAAGCGGTTTCGAGCACGCGTAGCAATTCGGGTGGCCGCAGTGCCGGCAGATCCGCGTTCATGGCCGCCACCGCCGCCCCCGGCCTGCCCGCCCGTATCTCCCGCGCCCCGTGGTCCAGCGCCGCGTTGAGCCCGGCCGCGGGGGAGTCCGGAACGATCCGGGCCCCCAGCCGCGCCAGTTCCGGGCCCGCCACCGGATCGTCCGTGACGACCACCACATCGGCGACCGCGGCGCAGGCCAGCGCCCCCGCGACGGTGTCCATCGCGAACGCCAGGGCGAGCCCGGGCCGGGACGCCCCGACGGCCGCCGCGAGGCGGCTCTTGGCCACCGCGAGCGGTTTCAGCGGGACGACCAGACTCCAGACGGCGTTCGTGACGGACCCCTTCCCTCCGGCACGCTCGCGCGCCGCTCGGACCATGTACGGGTCATGACCAGGTCATGCGGAGCCCCATTGTCACCTCATGCCGGGCGACCCGGGGCCCTGTCCGGGTGTCCGGGGCGTACGGTGTTCTCGACAGAGACCGGACCCGGGGCCACACTTGTCCGTCCCCGGGGTGCCCAAGCCGCGCACCGGTCCTAGAGGAAGGTGTCCGAGTGTCCCGCCGCAGAATCGGCTTCTGGTACCGCCTTGCGGCGGCCATCGCGAAACCGCCGCTGGTAGTGCTCTTCAGGCGGGACTGGCGGGGAATGGAACACATTCCGGCCGAGGGCGGATTTATCACCGCCGTCAATCACAACTCGTATCTGGACCCGCTGTCCTACGCGCACTTCCAGTACAACACCGGCCGGGTGCCCCGATTGCTCGGCAAGGCGGCCCTCTTCGACGTCCCCATTGTCGGGGCGATCCTGCGCGGCTCCGGCCAGATCCCCGTCTACCGGGAGTCCACCAACGCCCTGGACGCATTCCGGGCCGCCGTGGACGCGATCCAGCGCGGCGAATGCGTGGCCTTTTACCCGGAAGGCACCCTGACCCGGGACCCCGACATGTGGCCGATGGCCGGCAAGACCGGCGCCGCCCGCGTCGCGCTGATGACCAGGGCCCCCGTCATTCCGGTGGCCCAGTGGGGCGCGAATCTCGCGATGCCGCCCTACGCCAAGGAGAACAAGGTCAGCCTGTTCCCGCGCAAAACCCTCCAGGTCCTCGCCGGACCGCCCGTGGACCTCTCCGCGTACTACGACCGGGAACCCACCCCGGACGTGCTCAGGGAGGCCACCGAAGTCATCATGGCGGCCATCACCGGGCTGCTGGAGGAACTGCGGGGCGAGAGTGCGCCCCCGCAGCCGTACGACCATCGCAAGGCCAGGGCGCAGCAGCGGCGCAAGGCCGCAGGGGAGGGCAACAAGTGACAGGTCCCGTGAAGGCAGCCGTATTCGGAACCGGCTCCTGGGGCACGGCCTTCGCCATGGTCCTCGCCGACGCCGGCTGCGAGGTGGTCCTGTGGGGCCGCCGCCAGGAGCTCGTCGACGCCATCAACAGCGGCCGGACCAACCCGGACTACTTCCCCGACGTCGAACTCCCCGCGAACATCCGCGCCACCACCGACCCGGCCGAGGCCGCGGCCGGCGCCGACTTCACGGTCCTCGCCGTGCCCTCGCAGACCCTGCGCGGCAACCTCGCCGCCTGGGCCCCGCTGCTGGCCCCCGAGACCGTCCTCGTCTCCCTGATGAAGGGCGTCGAACTGGGCACCGCCAAGCGGATGAGCGAGGTCATCGAAGAGGTGGCCAAGGTCCCCGCCGAGCGCATCGCGATCGTCACCGGCCCCAACCTGGCCGCCGAGATCGCCGCCCGGCAGCCCGCCGCCTCCGTGGTCGCCTGCGTGGACGAGGCCGCCGCCCAGCGGCTCCAGGCCGCCTGCCACACCCCGTACTTCCGCCCGTACACGAGCACCGACGTCATCGGCTGCGAGCTGGGCGGCGCCGTCAAGAACGTCATCGGCCTCGCCGTCGGCATCGCGGACGGCATGGGCCTCGGCGACAACACCAAGGGCTCGCTCATCACCCGCGGCCTCGCCGAAGCCACCCGCCTGGGCCTGGCGATGGGCGCCGACCCGCTGACCTTCTCCGGCCTCGCGGGCCTCGGCGACCTCGTCGCCACCTGCTCCTCGCCGCTCTCCCGGAACCACACCTTCGGCACCAACCTCGGCCGGGGGATGACCCTGGAGGAGACCATCGCGGTCACCAAGCAGACCGCCGAGGGAGTCAAGTCCTGCCAGTCCGTGGCCGATCTGGCCCGCCGCCACGGAGTGGACATGCCGATCACCGACACGGTCGTCGACATCGTCCACCACGGCAAGCCCACCCTGGTCGCGCTGAAGGAACTCATGGGACGCAGCGCCAAACCGGAACGGCGCTGACTGCTTTCCGGACGCATGAGCGGGTACTCTCGTGGCGATATGAGCAGCGAGAACCTCCCCCAGACCCCTGAGCAGCAGGGCCGCAAGCCCCGCGTGGCCGTCGTGTTCGGCGGCCGCAGCTCGGAACACGCCATCTCGGTCGTCACCGCGGGCGCCGTCCTGCGTTCCATCGACCGCTCCAAGTACGAGGTGCTGCCCATCGGCATCACCACGGACGGCCGGTGGGCGCTGACCGCCGACGAGCCCGCCCGGATGGCCATCTCCGGCGGTGAGCTCCCCAACGTGGGGCAGCTCGCCGAGTCCGAGGACGGCGCCGTCGTGCTCTCCGTCGACCCGGCCAGCCGCGAGGTCGTCTACACCGAGCCGGGCGCCGTCCCCAAGGCGCTGGGCGAGGTCGACGTGGTCTTCCCCGTCCTGCACGGCCCGTACGGCGAGGACGGCACCCTCCAGGGCCTCCTGGAGCTCTCCGGCATCCCGTACGTCGGCTCGGGCGTCCTCGCCTCGGCCGTCGGCCAGGACAAGGACTACATGAAGCGGGTCTTCACGTCCTTCGGGCTGCGCGTCGGCCCGTACGTGACCATCCGCCCCCGCGAGTGGGAGAACGACCGCGAGGGCGCCCTGCGGCGCATCGCCGACTTCGCCGGCGAGCACGGCTGGCCGCTGTTCATCAAGCCCGCCCGCGCCGGCTCCTCGATCGGCATCACCAAGGTCGACGAGCCCTCCGGGCTGGACGCCGCGATCCGCGAGGCCCGCCGCCACGACCCGAAGATCATCGTGGAGGCGCTGCTGCGCGGCCGCGAGATCGAGTGCGGGGTCCTGGAGTTCGAGGACGGTCCGCGCGCGAGCGTGCCCGCCGAGATCCCGCCGGTCTCCAGCCACGACTTCTACGACTTCGAGGCGAAGTACATCGACTCCGCCTCCGGACTCGTGCCCGCCCCGCTCACCCCGGAGCAGACCGCCGAGGTCCAGAAGCTCGCGATCGAGGCCTTCGACGCCGCGTCCTGCGAGGGCCTGGTGCGCGCCGACTTCTTCCTGACCGAAGACGGCACCTTCGTCATCAACGAGATCAACACCATGCCGGGCTTCACGCCGATCTCCATGTACCCGCGCATGTGGCAGGAGTCGGGCATCGAGTACCCGGAGCTGGTGGACCGCCTGATCCAGGCCGCCCTGCGCCGCTCCACCGGACTGCGCTAGGCGGGTCCTCCCGTACACGAAGGACCGCCCGCCGCCCCCGGAGAGGGGGCCGGCGGGCGGTCCTTGTGAGCGGGGCCGGTGAGCGGCGCGGCACCCCCTAGTAGGAGGAGACGCCCACCGGTACGGTCTTGGCGATCGCCGCGGACAGGCCCACCAGCATCCCCGCATCCGTGGCATGCTCCTTGTCGACCCGGACCTCCGTGTACGCCAGCCGACTCCCGGTGGTGAACCGGAAACCGCCGTCGTCCAGCTTCTCCAGGAGCCAGCCGACACCGTTCACGTCGACGCCGTCCGCGTTCTCGTCCAGCATCTTCGCGGGCCGGGGGATGCCGCACCGCAGTACGATCGCCGAGCCACCCCACGCGGCGGTCAGGTCCGACTCCGGCAGCGCCGGGGTCCGGGCCAGCGAGGCCACCGTCCCGGGGAGCTCTTTGTGCAGCGCCGCACAGAGACCCGCGACATCCCCGGGCGGAGCGGACGGCGGATCCACCCGTGCCCCGGACCCACCCGGGGAACAGCCCGCGAGGGCCGCCGAGGCGGCCAGCGCGGTCAGTGCGGCGAGCAGAGAGAAGGGCCGGCGGTGTCGTGACATCACCGGCCAAGAGTAGACGGGGGCTACAGATGGACGACCGGGCAGGTCAGGGTGCGGGTGATCCCCTCCACCTGCTGGACCTTGGCCACGACCATGCGGCCGAGCTCGTCCACGGTGTCGGCCTGGGCGCGCACGATCACGTCGTAGGGACCGGTCACGTCCTCGGCCTGGATCACCCCCGCGATCTGCGCGATGGACTCGGCGACGAACGACGCCTTGCCCACCTCGGTCTGGATGAGGATGTACGCCTGTACCACGGAACCTCCAGGGCGGCCACGAGGATCATTTCCCCTACCCTTCGGGTGGGCCCGGGGATGACGGGTGGGCCCGGGGAAGAAGGGACGCCACGGTACCGCGTCGCCGAGCGCCGCGGGGAGACCCGCGGGTCCGGCGGCGCGCAGAGCGGGGCGTACGGAGAGCAGAAGTTGACGTATCTGTTGACGGTACCCAGAGCTGTGACGGCTCGCGACCGCAAGCGGACTGGGCAAGAAGGGGCACAGCGATGAAGGGCACTGTGGGCGAGCTGGGGGAGTTCGGGCTCATTCGGGAGCTCACCTCACGGCTCACCACCACCCCGGCGGTCCGGGTCGGCCCGGGCGACGACGCCGCGGTGGTGTCGGCCCCCGACCGGCGGGTCGTGGCGAGCACGGACATCCTGCTGGAGGGCAGGCACTTCCGGCGCGACTGGTCCACGGCCTACGACGTCGGCCGCAAGGCCGCCGCGCAGAACCTCGCCGACATCGCCGCCATGGGCGCGGTGCCGACCGCGCTGCTGCTCGGCCTCGTCGTCCCGGCCGAGCTGCCGGCCACCTGGCCCACCGAACTGATGGACGGCATCCGCGACGAATGCCAGGTCGCCGGAGCCGCCGTGGTCGGCGGCGACGTGGTCCGCGGCGACGTCATCACCGTGGCCATCACCGCGCTCGGCGACCTGCGCAACCACGAACCGGTGCTGCGCTCCGGCGCCCAGCCCGGCGACGTCGTGGCCGTGACCGGCTGGCTCGGCTGGTCCGCGGCCGGCTTCGCGGTGCTCTCGCGGGGCTTCCGCTCGCCGCGCGCCTTCGTCGAGGCCCACCGCCGCCCCGAGCCGCCGTACCACGCGGGCCCCGCGGCCGCCGGACTCGGCGCCACCGCCATGACCGACGTCAGCGACGGCCTGATCGCCGACCTCGGGCACATCGCCGAGGCCAGCAAGGTACGGATCGACCTGCGCTCGGCGGCCGTCGACATCCCGACGCAGATGCACGACATCGGGCAGGCCGTCGGCGTGGACCCGCTCCAGTGGGTCCTCACCGGGGGAGAGGACCACGCGATCGTGGCCACCTTCCCGCCGGACGTGAAGCTCCCCGCCCGCTGGAAGGTCATCGGCGAGGTCCAGAACCGCTCCGCGCTGCCCCAGGTCACCGTCGACGGCGCCCCCTGGGCCTCCACCGGCGGCTGGGACCACTTCGGCGGCGACGCGGCCGCGGAGGACACCCCGCGATGAGCGGACCCCGCATACCCGGCACCCCCGGCGCGCACCCGCCGCTGTGCCTGACCGTCGCCGGATCCGATTCCGGCGGCGGCGCGGGCATCCAGGCCGACCTCAAGACGATGCTGGCGCTCGGGGTCCACGGGATGAGCGTGCTGACGGCTGTGACCGCGCAGAACTCGCTCGGCGTCCAAGGGGTCTGGGAACTGCCCGCGGAAGCCGTGAAGGGCCAGTACAGGGCCGTGGTGGACGACATCGGCGTCCAGGCCGTGAAGACGGGAATGCTGTCCTCCGCCGCCCTCGTGGAGACCGTCGCCGAGCTGCTCGCCGCGACCGCCGCCCCGGCCGTCGTGGACCCGGTCGGCGTCTCCAAGCACGGGGACGCGCTCCTGGCCGCCACCGCGCTGGACGCCGTACGGGGAGAGCTGCTGCCCCGGGCCACCGTCGCCACGCCCAACCTGGACGAGGTGACCCAGCTCACCGGGGTCGTCGTGGAGAGCGAGGACGACATGCGCCGGGCCGCCGACGCGGTCCTCGCGTACGGGCCAGCGTGGGCGCTGATCAAGGGCGGCCACCTCGCCGCCCACGGCGGCGAGGCCGTCGACCTCCTGACGGACGGCGCCGACGAACGCTGGCTCCGGGCCCCCCGCCACGACAACCGGCACACCCACGGCACCGGCTGCACCCTCGCCAGCGCGATCGCGGCGGGCCTGGCCAAGGGCCGTACCGTCCCGGAGGCCGTCACCGACGCCAAGGAGTACGTCACCGGCGCCATCGCCGCCGGGTTCGCCCTGGGCGCGGGCATCGGACCGGTGGACCACGCCTGGCAGTGGCGCCGCTGAACCGTCCGCACCGGAACGCCTGTAGGGCCTGCTCCCTCCCGTCATGCACGGGAGCCGGATGCCCTTGGGGAGGGCGCGGATGGCGTCGGCCGGCAGGATCCGTTCCTGCCGCATGGAGACCGAT
>NZ_JBSFDF010000101.1:0-10475 GCF_053593795.1 Streptomyces sp. NPDC002104
CAACTGTAATTTAATACGGGATGCATCCCGGCCGCCGCCGGAATAATCAACGGGCGCGACCCCGCGGGGTCGCGCCCTTTCCACACCGTGCTACAGCTCGTCAGCTCTTCAAGCGACGGAACCGATCCTGCTGATCACCGTGTTCGCCACGTCCGGGTGGATCGGGATGTGCGCGCCGGTCAGGGCCACTCCGGTGCCGCCGCGCCGGTTGGCGACGATCTCGGCGGCGATGGACAGCGCGGTCTCCTCCGGCGAGCGGGCGCCGAGGTCCAGGCCGATCGGGGAGCGCAGCCGGGCCAGTTCGAGCTCGGTCACGCCGACCTCGCGGAGCCGCTTGTTGCGGTCCTCGTGGGTGCGGCGGGAGCCCATGGCGCCGACGTAGGCGACGGGAAGTTTGAGGGCCAGTTCGAGGAGCGGGACATCGAACTTGGCGTCGTGCGTGAGGACGCACAGGACCGTCCGGCCGTCGATCGCACCGCTGGAGGACTGCTCCTCCAGGTAGCGGTGCGGCCAGTCGACCACGATCTCGTCCGCCTCGGGGAAACGCTTATTCGTGGCGAACACGGGCCGGGCGTCGCACAGCGTCACCCGGTAGCCGAGGAACTTGCCGATCCGCACCAGGGCGGAGGCGAAGTCGATCGCCCCGAAGACGACCATCCGGGGCGGCGGGACGCTGGACTCGACCAGCACCTTGAGCGGCTCTCCGCAGAGGCGGCCGTCGGCGCCGATCTCCAGCACGCCGGTCTTGCCGGCGTCGAGCATCGCCCGGGCCTCGTCGGCGATCGCCCGGTCCAGCTCGGGGTGACCGCCGAACCCGCCCTCGTAGGAGCCTTCGCCCCGGACGAGTACGGCGCGGCCCATGAGCTCGGCCGGGCCTTCGGCGATCCGCGCGACCGCCGCCGCCTCCCCGCGAGCGGCGGCGGCCAGCGAAGCCGCGAACACCTCCCGGGCGGGAGAGTCCACGGAGACGGGGGTCACCAGGATGTCGATGATTCCGCCGCAGGTCAGACCGACGGCGAAGGCATCGTCATCGCTGTAGCCGAAGCGCTCCTGGACGGTTTCGCCGTCCTCCAGCGCCTGCTGGCACAGCTCGTACACCGCACCCTCCACGCATCCGCCGGAGACCGAACCGATGGCCGTGCCGTCGCTGTCGACGGCGAGGGCCGCTCCGGGCTGGCGGGGTGCGCTCCCGCCGACCGCCACGACCGTGGCGACGGCGAAGTCACGTCCCTGCTCGACCCACCGGTTCAGTTCTTCGGCGATGTCCAGCATGGGGGCCTCCTCGGAGAGGTTCGGTTTCCAGTATCGGATACGTGGAGGGTGCGGCTTTTGTTACGGATCAGATCCGCCCGGCTCAGTTGACGCCGAGCCATCCCTCGATGGGGTGGAGGGCGAAGTAGATGATGAAGATGCCGGTCAGCGCCCACATGAAGGCACCGATCTCGCGGAACTTGCCCTGCGCGATCTTGATGGCCACGTAGGAGATGACACCGGCGGCGACACCAGCGGTGATCTGGTACGTGAACGGCATGATCACGACGGTCAGGAAGACCGGGATCGCGGTGGCGCTGTCGGCCCAGTCCACGTGGCGGGCGTTCTGCATCATCATCGCGCCGATGACCACGAGGGCCGCGGAGGCGACCTCACCGGGGACGATCTGCGTGATCGGGGTGAAGAAGAGGCAAGCGGCGAAGAAGAGGCCGGTGACGACGGAGGCGAGACCCGTGCGGGCTCCCTCACCGACGCCGGTGGCGGACTCGACGAACACGGTCTGGCCGGAGCCACCCGCGATGCCACCGATGGCGCCACCGGCACCGTCGATGAACAGCGCCTTGGACAGGCCCGGCATGCGGCCCTGGTCGTCGGCGAGCTTGGCCTCGGTGCCGACACCGATGATGGTGGCCATCGCGTCGAAGAAGCCGGCGAGCACCAGGGTGAAGACGATCATGCCGATCGTCATGACACCGACGTCGCCCCAGCCGCCGAACTCGACCTTGCCGAAGAGCGAGAAGTCGGGCATCGAGACCGCGGAGCCGGAGAGCTCCGGAGCGCCGTTCTTCCAGGCCTTCGGGTCGATGTCCACGATGGCGTTCAGGATGGCCGCGAGGATGGTGCCGCCGACGATGCCGATCAGGATCGCGCCGGGGACCTTGCGGGCCTGCAGCATGAAGATGGCGAGCAGCGTCACGCAGAAGAGGAAGACGGGCCAGCCGGCGAGCTCGCCGACCGAACCGAGCTGGACCGGGGGACCGAACTCGGACCCGTGGCCCACGAAGCCGGCCTTGACGAGGCCGATCAGGGCGACGAAGAGGCCGATGCCCATGGTGATCGCGTGCTTCAGCGCGAGCGGGATCGCATTCATGATCATCTCGCGGAGGCCGGTGACGACCAGGAGACAGATCACGACGCCGTACATCACGCACATGCCCATGGCCTGCGGCCAGGTCATCTGCGGGGCGACCTGCGAGGCGAGGACACCGGAGACGGACAGACCGGCGGCCAGTGCGAGCGGCACCTTGCCGACGAAGCCCATGAGGAGCGTGGTGAGCGCCGCGGCGAAGGCGGTGGCGGTGATCAGAGCCTTCTGGCTCATCGTGTCGCCGCCGACGTCCTTGCCGGACAGGATGAGCGGGTTCAGCAGGAGGATGTAGGCCATGGCCATGAAGGTCGTGATACCGCCACGAACCTCGTTGCCGATGTTGGATCCGCGCTTGCTGATGTGAAAGTACCGGTCGAGCCAAGACTGTCCAGTGGGGTTCGAAGAGCCGTCTCCGGCTTCCTCCGCACTGGTCTTGGGCTCCACAGAGGACTGGGTCATGGTGCCTAACTCCCAAGGTTCAAAGGGGCACCCGCATAAAGATTGGAGACACGGGATTTGGGAAAACGCGTTTGGCTGCACGACCCGGGGTGACGGCCCGAGGCGACGCAAATTGTGCACTGCGTGTACTGCGGGTACTGCGAGGGTTCTGCGGTACGGCTGGTACTCCTGGTGTCACCTGGGGTAGTCGGTGCACCGGGGGGTACTGCTGGGGGGTACTGCCGGTGAAAACTGACCGCGAGCGGTGCGGTGCTGATGACTCCGGACTTCTGTGCTCCGGGCGGTGCGACTGGAAGTGTGACGTTCCCGTGTCGCACCGCCCGGAAGTCTGGGGGGTCCGGGGGCCTCACGGCCCCCGGACCACGCCGTCCTAGAGGGTGCCGGTGAGCAGTTCCGGACGGATCGGCGTCTTGTTGATCTCCAGACCGGTCGCCGCCCGGATCGCCGCGATGACGGCCGGGGTGGACGAGAGGGTCGGGGCCTCGCCCATGCCGCGCAGGCCGTACGGGGCCTTCGGGTCGGCGAGCTCCAGGACGTCGACCGGGATGGTCGGGGTGTCGAGGATGGTGGGGATCAGGTAGTCCGTGAAGGAGGGGTTGCGCACCTTCGCGGTCTTCGGGTCCACGATGATCTCTTCCATGATCGCGACGCCCAGGCCCTGGGTGGTACCACCCTGGATCTGGCCGACCACGGAGAGCATGTTCAGGGCCTTGCCGACGTCCTGGGCGGTCGCCAGCTCGACGACCTTGACGAGGCCGAGCTCGGTGTCCACCTCGACGACCGCGCGGTGCGCGGCGAAGGTGTACTGGACGTGGCCGTTGCCCTGGCCGGTGACCAGGTCGAAGGGCTCGGTCGGGGCGTGACGGAACTCGAGCTCGATGTCGATCGCGTCCTCACCCTCGAGGATGTCGGCGATGTCCGCGAGGACCTCTCCGCCATCGGTGACGACCTTGCCGCCTTCGAGGAGCAGCTCGGCGGTCGCCCACGCGGGGTGGTACGAGCCGTTCTTGCGCCGGCCGATCTCCAGGACCGCCTCGCGGACGGCCTCACAGGTGTTCTTCACCGCGCCACCGGTCATGTACGTCTGCCGCGAGGCGGACGTGGAACCGGCGGAGCCGACCTGGGTGTCGGCCGGGTGGATGGTGACCTGCGAGACACCCAGCTCCGTACGGGCGATCTGGGTGTGGACGGTGATACCGCCCTGACCGACCTCCGCCATGGCCGTGTGGACCATCGCGACGGCCTCGCCGTTGATGACCTCGAGGGTCACGCGGGCGGTGGAGTAGTCGTCGAAGCCCTCGGAGAAGCCGACGTTCTTGATGCCGACCGCGTAGCCGATGCCGCGGACGACGCCTTCACCGTGGGTGGTGTTGGAGAGGCCGCCGGGCAGCGCGCGGACGTCCGCGCCCTCGCCGGCCGACTCCCACTGGCGCTCCGGCGGCAGCGGGCGGGCCTTGACCCGGCGCAGCAGCTCGGCGACGGGCGCCGGGGCGTCCACGACCTGGCCGGTGGGCATGATCGTGCCCTGCTCCATGGCGTTGAGCTGGCGGAACTCGACCGGGTCCATGCCCAGCTTCGCCGCGAGCTTGTCCATCTGGGCCTCGTACGCGAAGCAGGCCTGGACGGCGCCGAAGCCGCGCATCGCGCCACAGGGCGGGTTGTTCGTGTAGAGCGCGATCGCCTCGATGTCCACGTCCTCCAGGACGTACGGACCGACCGAGAGCGAGGAGGCGTTGCCCACGACCGCCGGGGAGGCGGACGCGTACGCGCCGCCGTCCAGGACGATCTTGCACTTCATGTGCGTGAGCTTGCCGTCCTTGGTGGCGCCGTGCTCGTAGTACAGCTTCGCCGGGTGACGGTGCACGTGGCCGAAGAAGGACTCGAAGCGGTTGTAGACGATCTTGACCGGCTTGTTCGTGGCCAGGGCCAGGAGGCAGGCGTGGATCTGCATCGAGATGTCTTCACGGCCACCGAACGCGCCGCCGACGCCCGAGAGCGTCATCCGGACCTTCTCCGGCGGCAGGCCCAGGACCGGGGCGATCTGCTGGAGGTCCGAGTGCAGCCACTGGGTGGCGACGTAGAGCTCGACACCGCCGTCCTCGGACGGTACGGCCAGACCGGACTCCGGGCCGAGGAAGGCCTGGTCCTGCATGCCGAAGGTGTACTCGCCCTCGACGATGACGTCGGCGCGCTTGCGGGCCTCTTCCACGTTGCCGCGGATGATCGGCTGGCGGTGCACGATGTTCGGGTGCGGGACGTGACCGATGTGGTGGTCGTCGCGGCCCACGTGGATCAGCGGCGCGTCGGGGGCGAGGGCGGAAGCCTCGTCCGTGACGAGCGGCAGCTCCTTGTAGTCGATCTTGATCTTGGCGGCCGCGCGGCGGGCGGTCTCCGGGTGGTCGGCTGCCACGAGGGCGACCGGCTCACCGTGGTGACGCACCCGGCCGTTGGCGAGAACCGGGGTGTCCTGGATCTCGAGGCCGTAGTTCTTCATCTCGGCCGGCAGGTCGTCGTACGTCAGGACCGAGTAGACACCCGGCATCGCCAGGGCCTCGGAGATGTCGATCGAGACGATCTCGGCGTGGGCGACGGTGCTGCGGAGCGTCTGGCCCCACAGCATGTCCTCGTGCCACATGTCCGAGGAGTACGCGAACTCACCGGTCACCTTGAGGGTGCCGTCCGGGCGCAGAATCGATTCGCCGATCCCGCCCTTCTGGTGGTTCTGCGTGACGTTGGTCGGCGTTCCCGCCGGGACCGTACGCGTGTTCTGGGCCATGGTCAGACCGCCTCAGACTGACGGGCGGCCGCCAGGCGGACCGCGTCGAGGATCTTCTCGTAGCCCGTGCAGCGGCAGAGGTTGCCGGACAGGGACTCACGGATGTCCTGGTCGGACGGGGAGGGGTTCGCCTCCAGCAGCGCGTCCGCCTGGACCAGGAGGCCCGGGGTGCAGAAACCGCACTGGACGGCGCCGGCGTCGATGAACGCCTGCTGGATGGTGGAGAGCTCGACGCCCTCACCGGTCTGCGAGTCGCCCGGCTTGGCCTGCCACTGCTTGGCCGCGTCCAGGGTGACGCCGCCCTTGCTGCCGCAGCCGCCGCCGGTGCCGCAGGCACCGCCGTGGCTGTGCTCGTCGCGCTGCTTGGCGAACTCCGCCAGGCCCTCGACGGTCACGACGTCGCGGCCCTCGACCTGACCGGCCGCGACCAGACAGGAACAGACCGGCACGCCGTCGAGGCGGACGGTGCAGGAACCGCACTCGCCCTGCTCACAGGCGTTCTTCGAACCGGGCAGGCCCAGGCGCTCGCGCAGGACGTAGAGAAGGGACTCGCCCTCCCAGACGTCGTCGGCTTCCTGCTGACGGCCGTTGACAGTGAAATTGACGCGCATGATTACGCAGCCCCTTCAAGCGAGCGGCCGTTGTTCGAACCGCGGTACTGCTCCCACGTCCAGACGAGCTGGCGGCGAGCCATGATGCCGACCGCGTGGCGGCGGTACTTCGCCGTGCCGCGGACGTCGTCGATCGGGTTGGCCGCGCCGGAGGCGAGGTCACCGAACTGCTTGGCGATCGACGGGGTGATGACCTTGCCGGACTCCCAGAAGCCACCCTCTTCGAGCGCGGCGTTGAGGAACTCCTCGGCGGCCTTCGCCCGGATCGGGGTCGGCGCGGCCGAACCGATACCGGTACGGACCGTGCGGGTCTCGGGGTGCAGCGCCAGGCCGAACGCGCAGACGGCGATGACCATCGCGTTGCGGGAGCCGACCTTGGAGTACTGCTGGGGGCCGTCCGCCTTCTTGACGTGGACGGTCTTGATGAGCTCGTCGGCGGCCAGCGCGTTGCGCTTGACGCCGGTGTAGAACTCGTCGATCGGGATCAGGCGGGATCCGCGTACGGACTCCACCTCGACCTCGGCACCCGCCGCGAGGAGCGCGGGGTGGGAGTCGCCGGCCGGCGAGGCGCAACCGAGGTTGCCGCCGACGCCGCCGCGGTTACGGATCTGCGGGGACGCGACCGTGTGCGAGGCGAGCGCGAGTCCCGGAAGCTCCGTGCGGAGGTTCTCCATGATCTGCGTGTACGGGACGGAGGCGCCCAGACGTACCACGTCCTCGCCGACCTCCCACTCCCGCAGGAGACCGATGCGGTTCAGGTCCAGGAGGTACTCCGGCCGACGGTGGTCGAAGTTGATCTCGACCATCACATCGGTGCCACCCGCAATCGGCACAGCTGTGGGGAACTCGGCCTTAGCGGCGAGCGCCTCCTCCCAGCTGGCGGGGCGAAGGAAGTCCATGTGCGGCTCTCTTCTTCTTAATCGGGTCGTTCACTTCAAGCCAGGAGGCCGTTGGGCCCTCGACTGGTCGTTCACGTGCTGTTAACGCGGTGTGGACTCAGTACACCGGCCCTGCGTCCCCCGGGTGCAGTCACCGAAACCATGAAGGAGTTGGCTGGGGACCTCCCTCGTCTTGTAGATTCGTATGAAAGGCAGGATGCGACGACCTGCCCGATTTCCAACGGCAACATTCGAGACAGATCGGCGGCGACATCATGCGGCTGCGCGCACTGCTGGAAACCGAGGCGCTGGGGCTGCGGCTGCTGGGCGGCGAGGAAGAACTCGACCGGACGGTCCGCGGGGTCATGACGACCGACCTGAGGGATCCCAGCCGATACCTATCCGGAGGGGAACTGGTCCTCACTGGCCTGGCATGGAGACGAAATTCGGCCGACTCCGAGCCGTTCGTACGAATCCTCGCGAGCGCGGGCGTGGCCGGCCTCGCGGCCGGCGAGGCCGAGCTGGGTGACATTCCCGACGATCTCGTCACGGCGTGTCTGCGCAACCGTCTGCCGTTGTTCGCTGTAAACGAAGACGTTGCATTCGCCACCATCACCGAGTACGTGGTGCGGCAGGTCTCGGGAGAGCGCGCCGGGGACCTCGCGGCCGTCGTGGACCGCCATCGGCGGCTCATGACCTCCGGTCCCGCCGGTGGTGGACCCGATGTGGTCCTCGATCTGCTCACCACGGACCTCGATCTCCGGGCCTGGGTGCTCTCCCCCACCGGCCGGCAGATCGCCGGGGCGGGCGAGCCGCTGGCGCCGGGCATCTGCGCGGCACTGGCGAGCGAGCACCTCGCGGCGGTCCGGACGGGCCGCAGGGGTCCGCACCGGATCTCCCTCCAGGGTATTACCTACTCCCTCTTCCCGATCAGGGGACACGGCCGCGGAGCCGCAGGTCCGGCGGCCCGCGACGTCCGCGAGAGCGTGCTCTCGGACTGGCTGCTGGCCGTCGAGGCCGACGCCGGCGACTGGCCCGCCGAGCGGCTCGACCTGCTCCAGGGCGTCACCCAGCTCATCGCCGTCGAGCGGGACCGCCGCGACGCGGCCCGCACCGTGCGCCGGCGCCTGGCCCAGGAGGTCCTGGAACTGGTCCAGACGGGCGCTCCGCCCGCCGAGATCGCCGCCCGCCTGCGGGTGGCCGCGCCGGTCCTCCTGCCCGGCCTGGGCACCGCCCCGCACTGGCAGGTCGTCGTGGCCCGGGTGGACTGGGACGGCGGCGACATTGCCGGCGGCCCGGTGGCCCAGTCGCTCCTCGAGGAAATCCTGGTCGACCCCTCGGTCTCCGGACCGGAACCGTCCGACCGGATCGCCGTCGCGCACGCCGGGGACGAGGCGATCGCCCTCGTACCGCTGCCCGCGCCCGCCGGGGAGCCCGGCGAGGAGAAGGGCCCCGACACCGCCCTGCACGCGGAAACGCTGCTCGCGGCCGTACGGGACCCCCTCGCGGCCGGGCTCGCCGACGACGGCCGGCTCACCCTGGGCGTCAGCGCGGCCGTGTCCTCCGCCGAGGGCCTGCGCGGGGCCCTGGAAGAGGCCCGGCACGCCCGCCGGGTCGCGGCGGCCCGCCCGGGCCGGGTCTGCGCGGCCGGCCACCACGAGCTCGCCTCGCACGTCCTGCTGCTCCCGTTCGTCCCGGACGACGTCCGCCGCGCCTTCACGGCCCGGCTGCTCGACCCGCTGCGGGACTACGACCGCCGCCACCGCGCGGAGCTCATCCCCACCCTCGAAGCCTTCCTCGACTGCGACGGCTCGTGGACCCGCTGCGCGACGCGGCTGCACCTCCACGTCAACACGCTGAGGTACCGGGTCGGGCGAATCGAGCAGTTGACGGCACGGGACCTTTCCCGGCTGGAGGACAAGCTCGACTTCTTCCTCGCACTGCGGATGAGCTGAGAAGATCCGCCGCCTGACCGGCCGGGGGGCCGGTCAGCGGGCCTCGGGCCCCGCTGGAGCCCGAGTCGGGTCCGGGCGGGGTCGGCTGATGATCCGTCCGGACTTTGTGAAAGAGTTCACCCGACCCCTTGGCCGAAGCCGCCGATCCGTGCTCTCATTTCGCCCCAGGGCTCAACGACGTGCTGCTTGGTTGCTTTGGGGAGGGCAATGTGGCGGATACCGCCATGTCCAGTGCCGGAACTATCGGGGGAGACGACCCCCTCCAGCGGGCGATATGGCGGCTGCGCTCGCGCGGCTGTTGGACCGACGCGGCGGCCCTGCTGACGCCGCACCTGCACGACGCGGGAGCCGCCGTGCAGCGGACCGGGCTCCTGGTCGAGCGCTGCCTGTTCACGGGCCAGGGCTGGGCCGAGGCCGAGGACGCGCTGCGGGTGGCCGAAGCCGTCTCCCAGGACGACGACGACCGGGGCGCGGCCGCGTGCGAACGCGGTCACCTGGCGTACGCGGCGACCGTCCTGGGCGTACGCGACCGGGCCGACGAGGCCCGCTCCGCGCTCGGCCGCGCGGCGGCCCTGCTGTCGCCCGGCTCCCGCACCCGGCCCCTCCTCGACTTCCGCCGGGGCCTGGTCGCCGAACACCTCGCGGACGCGCCGTCCTCCGCCCTGCCCGCCTACCGGCGGGCCCATGCGGGGGCCCTGGCCCACGGCGACACCCTCCTGCTCTCCTTCACCTGGCGGCACCTGGCGGCGCTGGCCCTGCGGGACGGGGAGGTCGCCGAGGCCCGCAAGGGCTTCGCGGAATCCCTCCGCATCCGGGAGGACCTCGGCTTCCTGATCGGCACGGCCCCGGCCCTGGCGGCCCTGGCCGAAGCCGAACCGGAACCGGAGGCCACCCGCCTCCGCGCCGAGGCCCGCCGCCTCTTCCACCTCCTGGGCGGCATCCCCACCTGGCTGGCCGACCAACTCCACCCCACCCCGGCACCCACCCCTTCCTGACGCACCCCTCGCACCGCTGCGCGGGACTCCGCCCGGCGGTGACCGGTCGGGTGTTCGCCGTCCCGGCGCGGGGCCCGGCCGGGCGGCCCTGCGGGGCGAAGTCCCCTACCCGCCCTTCCACCGTTCCCCGGGCGCTGCCCGGACCCGCACCTCAAACGCCGGCGGGGCTAAATGGGGGGCACCGGGCTGCGCCCGGACCCCCAAAGACCCGGGGCTCCGCCCCAGACCCCGGTCCTCAAACGCCGGACGGCTGAAAAGACCCGGGGTCAGGGGCTGCGTGCGGGCCGGGGACGGGGGCGGGGTGGGGTGTTGGCCGGGACGTAAAGCGTGATTTGTGGCGCAAAGGCAAGCCACAACTGTCGAAAGTCGGGCACAGGGCGCCTAAATCATGCAGTCCAGGCCGACACCCCACCCCGCCCCCGGCACCGGCCCCCACCCGCAG
>NZ_JBSFDF010000102.1:0-9944 GCF_053593795.1 Streptomyces sp. NPDC002104
CCACAACTGTCGAACGTTCGAACCAGGGCGCCTAAATCATGCAGTCCAGGCCGACACCCCACCCCGCCCCCGGCACCGGCCCCCACCCGCAGCCACCCAGAGCCCCGGCACACCCCAGCCCCGCCGGCGCTTGAGGCGACCGCCAGCGGCCCCGCCGGAGGCTACACCGCCGACTCCGGCGCTATCCGGCTGCGGACCGCCGACTGCACGTCCTCCTCCTCCGCCGGATCCGCCGCCAGGCGGCGCAGCCGGGGGGCGACACGGGCGTCGGCCGTTTCCGCGTGGCGGGCGGCCACCTCGCGGGTGGTCTCCTCGCAGTCCCAGAGGCATTCGACGGCGAAGCCCGCAGCGAAGGAGGGGTCCGTCGCAGCCAGGGCGCGCGCGGCGCGGCCGCGGAGGCCCGAGGAGGCCGTCTCGCGGTAGATGTGGCGCAGCACGGGGGCCGCGCAGGCGATGCGCAGCCGGCCGGCGCCGTCGACCAGGGTGAACAGCGGGGCGGAGTCCGGGCCGGAGCCGCGGACGGTGGAGCGGAGGGCTCCCAGGACGAGCGAGGCATCGCCCGCTCCGCCCCGGGCGGCCAGGAGGGTCGCCGCGGCCGTGCCGAGGGCGTCGGGGCGCTGGACCCAGCGCCGGGCCCGTTCGACGGCGGCGGGGCCGTTCATACGGGCGTAGGCGGCCACGGCCGGCTCGTCGCCGGCGGCTTCGATGAGGTCCAGTACGGCCGGGTTCTCCGGCTCGGCGAGGACCAGGTGGTGCAGCGCGGTGGCGCGGGCGGCCTCTCCGGACGCGCCTGCGGCGGCCGCCAGGATCGCGGAGCGGTCCTCGGGGGTGGCCACCGCGGCGAGGCAGCGGGCGGCCGGGACGTGCAGGGGGGTGCCCCGGCGCAGTCCGTCGGCGGCCCAGTCGAAGACGGCCTGGACGCCCCAGCCGGGCTGGGGGCCGCGGGGGGTCAGCTGGCGTTGCCAGCGGTCGAAGGAGCCCTGCTGGCGGGCGGCGCGCAGCCGCTCGGCGTGCTCGTTGGGCTGCGCCGCCTCTTCCCACAGGCGCCAGGGCCTGGGCTCGTAGGCGTCGCGGACGGCGGCGGCGAGCAGCGCCTCGCCCTCGGGGGTGGCGGGGAAGCGGGCGAGGACGGGGCCCGCCAGTGAGCGCAGTCCCTCGTCGTCGTCGCGCAGGGCGAGCTCGTCGAGGGCCCAGGCCCAGTTGGCACCCGTGGCGGCGTACCGGCGCAGCAGCATGAGCGCGTCGTCCCGGCCGTACGAGGCCAGGTGGCCCAGGACGGACAGGGCGAGGCCCGTGCGGTGGTCGTCCTCGTCGAGGACGTCGTCGACGCCGAAGAGGTGGTCCTCGATCTCGCCCAGGGGGCCGTCGAGGTCCAGGTACAGGCGTGCGTAGTACAGGGAGCGGTTCTCGACCTGCCAGTCCTGGCGCGGATCGCCGGCCACGCAGTGGTTGAGCGCCGCGAGGGCCTCGGCCCTGGGCGCCGCGAGTGCGTGCAGCGTGCCGTCGCCGCGGCCGCGCTGGAGGAGACCGAGCAGGGTTCCGCTCGGCGCTATGACTGGTTCGAACATGGGAATGGCCTCAAATCAAGCTGGGGACGCAACCGGGAATCGGAATTCACAGGGCCGCGTAACAGCTTGCGAGGACGTCCGCCGTCTGGTTCCGCTCGATGTAGACCATTGCCTTCTCACTCTCGTCGGTGCTTCTCGGCCAGGGCGGCGGTCCCCCGGCAGGAGTGGGGGTCGGACACCCGTTGTGTCCTGCCCGCTCCTGCCCGTCCGTCCTGGTCGCGAATCGAATCCGACGCCATGATGACCCAGGCGGTTTGTGCGCCGCGACCACATTTAAGGCCGCCGTGACCAACCCGTGAGGTCTGGACCAGCCGGAGAACCGGCCGGGAACCGGACAGGGACCGGGCAGGGACGGGACAGGGACCGGCCAGAAGCGGACTACTTGGCTCCGAAAAGTTCCAGCAGGTCGGCCTTGGCGAACATGCGGGCCGTGTCCACGGCGGAGGGCGTTCCGGCGTTCGGGTCGGCGCCGCCGGCGAGCAGGGCGCGGATGACGGCCTCCTCGCCCTTGAAGACCGCCCCGGCGAGCGGGGTCTGGCCGCGGTCGTTGGCGCGGTCGGCCTCGGCCCCGCGGGCCAGCAGGGCCGTGACGGCCTCGGCGTGGCCGTGGTACGCGGCGAGCATGACGAGGGTGTCGCCGCGGTCGTTGGTGAGGTTCGCCGGGACGCCCGCGTCGACGTACGCGGCGAGGGCCTCGGTCTCGCCCCGGCGGGCGAGGTCGAAGATCTTGGTGGCCAGCTCGATGACGTCCTCGTCGGGCACGCCCGCAGAGCCCTCGGAGGCCTGGGGGTCCTGGGAGCCGTTCTCGACGTGCTCACTCATCGGTCGTACCGCCTTTCACGGGCAGGGCTGCGCACGGCACTGCGTCCGTACGGGTGAAGCGTCAGAGTAGCGCCCGGACCTGCACATGAGAGGCGCGGGCCGAGGCAATGATCACCTTGCGGCCCGCGTGCCCCCAACCCGCCAGGCGCGCCAGCCGGGATGGGCCGGTCAAGTGAAAAATTGCCGCATTCACCCGTATGCACCTTTTATCGCATTGATACTTCCTGTGAGCCTGGAAGAACTGATGGTGACTGTCCCCACCCACCAGGAGAACTGACTCATGGTCCTGTCCATCTCAGGTGTCGTCCTGCTCGGCATCATCTGCTTCCTGTTCTTCAAGAAGGACGGCATGAAGCTGACGCACGCGTTCGTGTGCGCGCTCTTCGGCTTCTTCCTCGCCGGCTCCGCCATCGCCCCCAGCATCACGGCGAGCACGGCGAGCCTCGCGAGCCTGCTCGGCGGGATCAAGCTCTAGCGCCCCGCACCAGGCAACCACCCGAAGAACCGACAACTCCAGGAGACGCCCGTGGCCCGGCGCCCACTTCCCCGCATCCTCAGCAGCGGCACCGTGTCGCTGACCCGGGGCCGCGACTTCGCTCGCACGGCCGCCGACAGCGCCACGGACGTCCTCCATCCGCTCCTCACCATCGGACGCGGCCTGCGCGTCCTGGCCTCGGCCGGACGGCGCAAGTGGTGCGACACCCCCAAGGACAAGCGTGGTCCCGCGCTGTTCCTGGGAGTCGCCTGCGTCCTCGTGGTCGCACTCGTCCCCTACGGACCCCTGACCGCCCTGATCACCCTCATGGCGGTGGCGGCCTGGCAGGGACGCGACCGCACCCCGGTGAAGACCGGGCCCAGCGATGCCGAGACCGAACGGCTCGGCTCCCTCTACGAAGCCCTCGTGCCGTACTTCTCCATCCCGGAGGACCCCAGCCCCCTCTTCGCCCACGGCGGGGAGTGGGACAAGGCCTTCAGCGGCTACGAGTTCGACGAGGCGGGCCGCGTCACCCGGCTCCACATCCGCTACCCGGCCTACTTCACCGACGGCGAGGCCGCGTCACGGGCCCGGATCGAGGCACTGCTGCACGCCAAGTCCGGGCGCGGACGGGAGTATCTCTTCGACTGGGACGAGGAGGGCAACCAGCTCGACCTGAGCGTGCTGGCGGCGCTGCCCACGGGCATCGCCGCCCAGCCGTTCGTCACCTCCCCCGGTGAGACCGTGCTCGGTTTCACCGACCCCGGCAGCGTCCAGCGCACCCTGCCCGTCCTGGACGGCGACGAGCCCCGGGACGTGCCGCCGGTCATCTGGCGCACCGGCTCCCGCTCCGCCGAACCCCATCTGCTGGCCGTGGGCCAGCCCGGCAGCGGTACGTCCACGCTGCTGCGCTCCATCGCCCTGCAGGCCCTGCGGCACGGGGGCGACGTATTGATCGTGGAGGGCGGCGGCTCCGGCGAGTACGCCTGCCTGTCCGGCCGCGCCGGTGTCCTCGCCGTGGAGTGCGGGCCGACCGGGGCGCTGGCCACCCTGGAATGGGCCGCCCGCGAGACCGAGCGGCGCCTGATCGCCACCCACCGGGCCCGCGAAGCCGGCCGGCCCGCCCCCGAGGACACCCGGCGTCCGCTGTGGATCCTGCTCGACCGGCCCAGCGTGCTGGCCCACCTGGCCGCCGCCGAGGGCGCCCCCGACCCGATCGCGCAGCTCCAGGTGCCGCTGCGGCACGGGCGCGCCGCGCACGTCACCGTGGTGGTGGCCGAGCAGTTCGACCACCTGGAGCTGCTGAACGACTCCGTCTGGCAGCACACGCGGGCCCGGGTGGTGCTCGGAGCCGCCACGATCCAGCAGATCGCCGATGTCCTGGGGCTGCCCCCGCACACCACGCCGACGCCCGTCCTGCCGCCGGGGCGCGGGTACGCCCGGCTCGGCGCGGGTCCGGTGCACCGGCTCCAGGTCCCGGCCACGCCGGACCCGTACGACGAGGCCACACATCCGGGGCACCGGCAGGCGGTACTGGACCTGCTGCCCGAGCGGCAGGCGCCGCCCAAGCCCGTCCCGGACCACGTCACACTGGGCAAGCCGCTGCACATCGTGCAGCCGCCCGCCCAGGCGCAGGGCCCGGCGATCGACGCCTCGGAGATCCCCGAGGTCCCGGCGGACGCCCCGTAGGGCGCGCCGGGGGCCGCCCGGTCCTACGCGACGAAGGTGCGCGGCGGCTCCGCCCCGCCGCCGCCCGCTCCGGTGGCGACCAGCCGGGCCGCGGCGGCCAGCCGGGACGCCGCTTCCTCGGCCACCGGGCCGCCGACGGTGAACGGCAGCCGGACGTACCCCTCGAAGGCCCCGTCGACACCGAACCGGGGCCCCGAGGGGACCCGTACGCCCACCCGCTCCCCCACCTCGGCGAGCCGGGAGCCGGAGAGTCCGCCCGCGCGGGCCCACAGGGTCAGACCGCCGAGCGGGACCCGGAACTCCCAGTCCGGCAGCTCCCGGCGGACCGCCGCCACCAGCGCGTCCCGGTTCTCCCGGGCCTGGTCGCGGCGGATCTCCACGGCCTGCTCCCAGCCGCCGGTGCGCATCAGCCAGTCCACCGCGAGCTGTTCCAGCACGGGCGTGCCGAGGTCGGCGTAGGCGCGGGCGGCCACCAGGCTGCGGATGACGTCGGGGGCCGCGCGGACCCAGCCGATGCGCATCCCGGCCCAGAAGGCCTTGCTGGCGGAGCCGACGGTGATGACGGTGGAGCCGGCCGGGTCGAAGGAGCAGACCGGGCGGGGCATCTCCAGGGACGGGTCGAGCTGCAGCTCGACCATGGTCTCGTCGGCGACGAGGACGGTGCCGGCCGAGCGGGCCGCCTCCACCATCGCGCGGCGCTGCTCGTCGGAGGCCAGGGCCCCGGTCGGATTGTGGAAGTCGGCGACGACGTAGGCGAGGCGGGGGGCGGAGTCGCGCAGGACCTGGCGCCAGACGTCCATGTCCCAGCCGGTCAGCCCCTCCCCCATGGCGACGGGTACGAGGCGGACTCCGGCGGCGCGCATGAGCTGGAGGATGTTGGCGTAGGAGGGTGATTCCACGGCGATCCGCTCGCCGCGGCCCGCGAAGAGGCTGCAGATGGCGTCGATGGCGCCCATCGCGCCCGTGGTGACCATGATCTGCTCGGGCATGGTCGGGATGCCGCGCTCGGTGTAGCGGTCGGCGAGCATCCGGCGCAGCGCGGGCAGTCCGGCCGGGTAGTCCCCGTGGGTGTGGGCGTACGGCGGGAGTTCCTCCAGGGCGCCCTGGACCGCCTTGGTGAGCCAGGGCTCGGGGGCCGGGAGGGCGGCGCAGCCGAGGTCGATCATCGAGCCGAGGGACTCGGGGGGCAGCGGCTCCAGGCCGCGGGCCGGCATGGGGTTGCCGGCGGGCACGGAGGTCCAGCTGCCCGCGCCCCGGCGGGATTCCAGGAACCCCTCGCCGCGCAGGGCCTCGTAGGCGGCGGCGACGGTGGTGCGGCTGACGGAGAGGGACAGGGCCAGCTCCCGCTCGGCGGGGAGCCGGGCGGCGACGGGGATGCGGCCCTCCAGGACGAGCATGCGGATGCCGTCGGCGAGCGTGCGGTACGCGGGCAGTTTGCGCCCGCCGGGCGGAGCGGTCCGGCCCTGCTGGGAGGTGATGAGCCGGCCGAGCTGTGCGGCACCCACAGCCGAGGTCCACTGCGCCATCTGTCCGGTCCACCTTCGTCACATTGGCCCCTGCCGGCCCGTGGAGGCCGGCATTGGATTGGTTCTGCCGGGTCCAGGGTGCCACGGATGCCCCCGCGTGAAATGGGGAGGCCCCGAGCCCGGCCCCGCCTGTAGCGTCCGGAGCGTGGCCCTCGACCTCTTTCCCGGCGGCATCCCGGACCTGACCCGGCGCGCCCGGCACTTCGTCGCCGTGCACTGCGTCCGGGGGGACGCGGCGGACATCGGCGCCCACCGGGAGCGCTGGCTCGCCGGGGGGATTCCCGCGCGGGAGATCGACCGGGCGGAGGTCTACGCGGCGCGCTGGGGCGGCCTGGTGATGCCGCCCTCGCCCCTGTTCGAGGGCGGCCCCAAGGTCCTGGACACGGACGTGCCCGAGGGCTCTTCGGACGAGGGGTGGTGGATCCCCGCGGGATTCCCGCGGTGCTCGGTCAATTTCGGGTTCGTGATCGGGCCCGGCGGCGAATTCGGCGTCCACGGCGAACGGTGGACCCCGCTGCACGCCACGGTCGAGGGATGGATCGAGGCGCAGGCGCTGGCCCATGACGCCTCCCGCGGGGCGGAGCGGGTCGTCAGGCTCACCGGCGACGCGGTGGACGGCCTCGACCTGACCGGCTTCGAGCGGGTGCCCGAGGTCGCGGGGCTGGCGGACGACTGGTGGCGGGGACCGGACTCGCTGGTGGCGGTCCACCGGGGCGAGGCGCTGTACTACGGCGTCCCGCGGTACCGGGCCGCGTACGTGTACTCCGGCGTCGATCCGTGGCTGCTGCGGGGCTGAACCGGCGGGCCGTTCATCCGCCGGCCACCGGGGGTGCTCCCGCGGCGGCGGGAGCAGGGGGCATACTGCCGCGGTGACGCACGTACGCCTCCCCCACCCTTATCTCGACCACCCCGGTCCCATCCCCTTCGCGCACCGCGGCGGGGCCGCGGACGGGCTGGAGAACACCGCCGCGGCCTTCCGGCGGGCCGCCGCCGCGGGCTACCGGTACTTCGAGACCGATGTGCACGCCAGCGCCGACGGGAAACTCGTCGCCTTCCACGACGCCACCCTGGACCGGGTCACCGATGGGCAGGGCCGCATCCGGGAGCTGCCGTGGAGCCGGATCCGTGAGGTCCGGGCCGCCGGGAGCGAGCCCCTCGCGCTCTTCGAGGACCTGCTGGAGGAGTTCCCGGACGCCCGGTGGAACGTGGACATCAAGGACGAGTCCGCCGTGCACCCGCTGGTCGGCCTGATCGCCCGGACCGGGGTGTGGGACCGGGTGTGCGTGGGCTCCTTCTCCGAGCGCCGGGTCGCCCGGGCCCAGAAGATCGCCGGCCCCCGGCTGGCGACCTCGTACGGGGTCGCGGCGGTGCTCGGGCTGCGGCTGCGCTCGTACGCGATCCCGGCGGCGCTGCGCGCGGGCGCGGTGGCGGCCCAGGTGCCGGAGACGCAGGCGGGCATCCGCGTGGTGGACCGCAGGTTCGTGCGGACGGCCCACGAGCGGGGGCTCCAGGTGCACGTGTGGACCGTGAACGAACCGGAACGCATGGAGGCTCTCCTGGACCTGGGAGTCGATGGCATCATGACCGACCGGATCGACATCTTGCGCACGGTGCTCGACCGGCGCGGAGCCTGGGCCTGACCGGCCCGGACGGCTGCGCGCCCGGTGGCGGCGGCCGCAGCGGTACGGGGACCAGCGAGGGGGCACCAATGAGCGCGCAGACGACGGAAGACGCGGAACCGGGGGCCGGGGACGGCAGACCGGAGGACTCCGGGACCGAGGCGGCGGCAGCGGCGCGCAAGCGCGAGCAGCACGGCTGGTACTTCTACGACTTCGCCTGCTCGGTCTACTCCACGAGCGTGCTCACCGTGTTCCTCGGCCCGTACCTGACGGCCGTGGCCAAGGCCGCCGCCGACGCCGACGGGTACGTCCATCCGCTGGGGATCCCGGTACGGGCCGGCTCCTACTTCGCGTACTCGGTCTCGGCCTCCGTGATCGTGGCCGTCCTGATCATGCCGCTGGTGGGCGCCCTCGCCGACCGCAGCGGCCGCAAGAAGCCGCTGCTGGCGGCGGCCGCCTACACGGGGGCGGCGGCGACCGCCGCGATGTTCCTGCTGGGCGGTGACCGCTATCTGCTCGGCGGGCTGCTCCTGATCGTCGCCAACGCCTCGCTGTCGGTCTCGATGGTGCTGTACAACGCCTATCTGCCGCAGATCTCCACCCCGGAGGAGCGGGACACCGTCTCCTCGCGCGGCTGGGCCTTCGGGTACACCTCGGGCGCCTTCGTGCTCGTACTGAACCTGGTGGTCTACCAGGGCCACGACTCCTTCGGGCTCACCGAGGGCGAGGCCGTACGGATCTGCCTGGCCTCGGCCGGGCTGTGGTGGGGGGCCTTCGCGATCGTCCCGCTGCGCCGGCTGCGGGACCGGGCCGTGGTCCGGGAGCCCGGGGAGGGTCCGCCCGTCAGCGGCTGGAAGCAGCTCGTGGCCACCCTGAAGGACATGCGGCGCTATCCGCTGACCCTGTCGTTCCTGCTGGCCTACCTGATCTACAACGACGGCGTGCAGACCGTGATCTCCCAGGCCTCCGTCTACGGCTCCGAGGAGCTGGAGCTGGAGCAGTCCACGCTGATCGTGGCCGTTCTGCTGGTCCAGATCCTGGCGGTGGCGGGTGCGCTGGGGATGGGCCGGCTGGCCGTCCGGTACGGCGCCAAGCGGACGATTCTCGGATCGCTGCTGGCCTGGGGCGTGACGCTGGCCGCCGGATACTTCCTGCCGGCCCGGACCCCGGTGTGGTTCTTCGCACTCGCCGCGATGATCGGGCTGGTGCTGGGCGGCAGCCAGGCGCTGTCGCGCTCGCTGTTCTCGCACCTGGTTCCGGCGGGCAAGGAGGCCGAGTACTTCTCGGCGTACGAGATGAGCGACCGGGGGCTGAGCTGGGTGGGGCCCCTGGTTTTCGGGCTGACGTACCAGGCCACGGGCAGCTACCGGGACGCGATCATCTCGTTGGTGGTCTTCTTCGCACTGGGTTTCGTGCTGCTCGCCCGAGTGCCGGTGCGGCGCGCGGTGGAGGCGGCGGGGAATCCTGTACCCGAGCGGATCTGACCAGGGATCCGACGGATCCGAGGGGCTACGGGCGCGCGAATTCGGAACGAATTTCGACGTTCAAGCTAAGGGCCGGTAGTGTACGCCTTTGGCCTGCCAGGCGGACCGTTACTGCGTGCTTATGAAGTGAAGACGTTGGGTGACATCTGCTGCCAGATGTGACAAAACGGGCACTGGTGGGTACAACAAGGGGCGGTACGACGGGCGACGCATGACCCGGAGCGGGAATCTATACCGCCGACCGGACGTTGACCGGATGACGACGACAGCGACACCTGTCCTGTGGGCGACAAGCCCGGGAGGCACGATTCATGAGTGAGCGAGCTCTCCGCGGTACGCGGCTCGTGGTTACCAGCTACGAGACGGACCGCGGCATCGATCTGGCCCCGCGCCAGGCGGTGGAGTACGCATGCCAGAACGGACATCGATTTGAGATGCCGTTCTCGGTTGAGGCAGAAATTCCGCCGGAGTGGGAGTGCAAGGCGTGTGGCGCCATGGCACTCCTGGTGGACGGGGATGGGCCCGAAGAGAAGAAGGGCAAGCCTGCGCGAACGCACTGGGACATGCTCATGGAGCGGCGCACCCGCGAGGAGCTGGAGGAAGTGCTGGCCGAGAGGCTCGCGGTCCTTCGTTCCGGCGCCATGAACATTGCCGTGCATCCGCGGGACAGCCGCAAGTCCGCCTGACAGCCGGACGCCACAGCGGCACGCACAGCAAGACAGCACGAAGCGGAGGGGCCCACCACACACCGTGTGGTGGGC
>NZ_JBSFDF010000103.1:0-9518 GCF_053593795.1 Streptomyces sp. NPDC002104
GCGATCATCCGCGACCTCGACCTGCTGCGCCCGATCTACGCCCAGACCGCCGCCTACGGCCACTTCGGCCGCGAGCTGCCGGACTTCACCTGGGAACGCACCGACCGCGTCGACGCCCTCCGCACCGCCGCGGGCCTCTGATCCCTTTCCCCTTCCTTCCCCTTCATTTCACGAACCGAGGAACACCCATGACGCTCACCGCAACCCTGCCCGCCGCCGTCCTCGCCCCGGAGCAGTCGGCCACCGGGCACGCCCGCCGCCTGATCGAGGACCTCCTCCTCGACCTGCGCCTCGGAGCCTGGACGCCGACCCCGCTCGAACAGCGCATCGCCGGCATCCTGGGCCTCTCGCCCGCCGGAACCGGCACGCTGACCTCCGGACACGTCCGCGCGGCCCTCTGGGAGGGCCACCTGACGATGACGCAGGAGAACGGGGCCCGCTTCGCCACCGTCCTCGCCCACCTCGTCCCGCTGCTCGACGACCCCGAGCTGAGCGCGCCCGACGTGGCCGGTCTGGCCGGGGCGGCCGTGGAACTCCTCGCCGCGGTGGACCACGGCTGACGGGCGCCCGCCGGCCCGGCGGACCGGCACGCGAAACGGCCCGGGAGAAGCGCCGAGGCGCTCCTCCCGGGCCATCTGCCCACCCGTCTTCGTCAAGCCGTCAGGCGGCCCAGGGCGCCAGCGGGTACCAGATCAGATCCTGGCGCGAGAGCATCCGCACGTCCCAGTAAAGGATCATGAACACGCCCGCGGCGATGAACGCGGCGGCCATCACCGCCGAGGCCCGGCTGGGCTTCGCGGTCATCCAGCGGTGCAGCCGCTCGCCCAGCAGGCCGGTGACGACCAGGAACAGCACCGCCACGATGACGATGTTGCCGAGGGTCTGCAGGCTGAACACCGCCGCCCCGTACAGCACGTTGTGGCTCTCGGCCGCGTTCATGAACAGCTGGCGGAACAGTGCGAACGGGCGGCCGATCAGGAAGGCGCCGATCAGCGCGCCCATGAGCACCATCGGGGAGTTCGGGAAACGCGCACTGATCCGGGCCAGCGGATCACGGAGCACACCGAGCGAGGCCAGGCCCAGGTACATCATGACCAGGCCGATCACCCCGTACACCACCATCGCCTGCACCAGGCGCGGCGAGAAGCCGCCCCCGCCCGGGACGCTCGCCTGGAACTGCGGCATCGAGGTGCCCACCAGGGCGACGACGACGCCGTAGAGCGCGGAGACCGACACCGCTCCGGCAGCCAGGAATCCCAGCGGCCGCAGCGCCGCGGCCATCCGGCCGCGCCGGGTCGCGGACGTGCCGGCCAGCGGCGCGAGCGCGCTGAAGACGGCGACGTTGCATGCGGTGAAGGTGCCCGCGATGCCGGTGGCGAGCGCGAAGGCGATACCGGCCAGCGTCCCGGTGATCGGGGTGCCCTTGGCCGCGTGGCCGAGCAGGGTGTCCGCGATGTTGTCACCGATCGTCTTGTCGACGAACTGGGCCGACCAGATGACGGTCAGTGCGAAGCCGAACAGTGCTCCGGCCAGCAGCACCAGCGCCCGGCGGCGCGGCGCGTGGCCGTTGAAGAAGAAGGAGGGCGTACGCGACCGTCCGGTACCGGCATCACCGCGCTCGCTTCTGAGGGGCGCCGGGGCAGGTCTGTGCGCGACCTGAGTCATGTGGGGGGCCTTTCAACCGAGGCGTGTCTGTCGGAGCGAAAGGCTAGGACGGCGCGGGCGGCCGCTGGCGGCCCCAGGGCGATCTCGCCCCCTTCACCGCGTGCCTCGTTCCCACCCAGCCAGGTCGGAGGCCCCGCGGCGTCACTCACCGCAACGTGCGCTCCAACAGCCGTACCCGAAAACGCGGTTCGGTGGCCGCCCGCACCGGCGCGGTCACCGGATCGGTCTGCCACGCGGCCCCGCCGACATCCGGCAGGGACAAGTCGAAACTGCGCCACGCCCACGCCCACGCGGCGGCCTCGCGGAACCGCCCGCCGCCCTCGGCGATGCCCTCGCCCACTCCGGCGGCGATGGACTCCTCGCCCGTCCCCGCGCTCACCGGGCCACCTCCACGACGGGCTGCGGGACGTTCCTGCGCGCGGAATCACGTGCGTAGCGCACCCCGGTCAGCTCCTGGGACAGCTCCCACAGCCTTATCTGCGCGATCACATCGCGAGAAGCCCGGCTCGACCGCGCCGGCACCGCCCCGCCCTGGCATTCGGAAACCCCGCCCGGGCCGAGGTAGGAGCCCCCCGGAACGAGAGGATCGGTGGCGGCCCGGAGCGTCGGAAGCGCCGCCCCGGCAGCGGGCTGCCCCAGCCACCGCAGCGCCGCCGCGCTCACCGGCCGCAGCCACGCGGGAGCCTCGTCATGCCACAGTCCGGTCGCCGACAGACCCGGATGCGCGGCCACCGAGACGGTCTCGGCCCCTGCATCGGCCAGCCGGCACTGCAACTCCCGGGCGAACATCAGATTGGCGAGCTTGGACCGCCCGTACGCCGCGACCGAGCGATGCCCGCCCGCCGCACGCACGTCGGCCGGGCCCGGGCCCGTAGCCGCCACCCGGTGGGCGAGGCTCGCGACCGTCACCACACGGGAGCCGGGCACGTCCCGCATGATCCCCAGCAGCAGGCCCGTCAGCGCGAAGTGCCCCAGGTGGTTGACGCCGAAGTGCGGCTCGAAGCCGTCCTCGGTACGCCGGTACGCCGGGAACATCACACCGGCGTTGTTGACGAGGAGATCGAGCCGGTCGACTCGGCGCCGTACCTCCAGCGCCGCCTCCCGGACCGAGCCCAGCGAGGCCAGATCGATCCGGACCACCTCGGTACGGCCGCCGATGCGGGCCGCCGCGGCAAGACCCCGTTCCATGTCGCGGCAGGCGAGGATCACCTGCGCCCCGCGGTCCGCGAGCGCCCGGGCCGTCTCCAGCCCGATGCCGCCCGAAGCCCCGGTGACCAGAGCGGTCCTGCCGCTCTGGTCGGGCATCTCTTCCGTGGACCACACCATTGCCGTCCTCCTTCGGACCGGACGTGCGTATCAGCGAGCCGAGCCGTAGCCGCGTGCGACGATGCGGTCCGCGACGGCGGCATAGTGCGAGACGTCGGCGGGCACCTCGGTGGCCAGGCAGTTCACATAGCGGTTGAACATGCAGAACGCGGCCGCGATCAGCACCGTGTCGTGGATCTCGGCGTCCCCCGCGCCCTCCTTACGGGCGGTGGCGACGGCCTCGTCGGAGACCGGCTGAGCCAGCGCCTGCACCTGCGCCGCGATCCGCAGCAGAGCCCGCAGCAGCGGGCTGATCGGCGCGGTCTCCGGGTCGGCGAGCACCTGCGCCACCAGTTCCTGCCCGCCCTCGAGCTGCGCCGCGGCGAACGCGCTGTGCGAGTCGGCGCAGAAACGGGTGCGGTTGAGCTCCGAGACGTACGCGGCGATCAGCTCCCGCTCGCCCCGGCTCAGCGGGGACTCACCGCGCAGCAGCGAGTTGGCCACCGCGTTGAGCGGCCCGGCAGTGTCGGGCCGCTGCACCATGAGCCCGCTGATTCCGGGCAAGTCGTTGGTGATCTCGATGTGCGGCACCGGAGGATCCTCTCCTGAAGGTATGGATGGGCACTTCATCGTGACCAGACCTCAGCTGCACGGCCAACTCCTCGTGTGCTCAGGTGAGTTGCCCGAGCAAGCCGGACACCGGGCAAGCGCCGGGACGCGCCCCGCACCCCCCGCCCCGGCGTGTTCAACCGCCGCGTGAACGCGGCGAGCGTGCGCGCCCCTCACCGCGCCGGCGGCAGATACCCGTTCACCGCCAGGAAGGCCCCGATCTCGTCGTACACCGCCGGATCGTCCGGCGTGATCGCGCCCAGCCCGTCCACGTACCGGTTGAACATGCAGAACGCGGCCGCGATCAGCACCGTGTCGTGGATCGCCTCGTCGTCCGCCCCGGCCGCCCTCGCCGTCGCGAGGTCCTCCCCGCTCACCTCACGCGCATCGCCCTGCACCTTGCCGGCGATCGCCAGCAGCGCCCGCATCCGCTCACTGACCGGGGCACTCGCCGGATCCCGCTGCACGGCCTCCACCAGCTCGTAGTCCCCGCCCAGCGCGTGCGCGGCCGCCGCGGTGTGCGAGCCCGTGCAGTAGCGCGTCTGGTTGCGGTGGGACACGAAGGCGGCGATCAGCTCCCGCTCGCCCACGCTCAGCGGTGACGCGCCCCGAAGCAGCTGCTCGGCGAGCTCGCTCATCCGCCGCCCCGAGGCGGGCTTGCTGGCCATCAGACCGCGGATCCCCGGCACCGGGGCCGGTATCTCGATGTGCGGCACGGTTCACTCTCCTTCTCTACTTGTTCAACCACGGGGTGGTCGTCGAGTCCGTGCTGAACTGGTTGAGGATCAGGTCGGCCACCTTCTGCTCACCGGTCGGACCGGGGTGCACACGGTCGGACTCCAGGTCCGAGCACGCCCACTCCAGGCCGTCACTGCGCCCCGGGATGCCACCGGCCACACCGTCCGAACCCAGGCCGTCCGCCCACATGTACGGACCCCAGGACAGCCACGGCGCGACGCCGCCCGTCCCGTAGGCGAGGTTCGAGGCGCCGTTGATCTGGTCCTGGATCAGCTTCCTGTCGGCCCAGCCCTGCTGGTACGCGCCCGCGCTGCGCAGCGGGTCGCAGGTGTAGATCCGGCTGGCCACGTGGCCCAGCGCCAGGTTCGGGTAGCTCGCCCACGCGCTGGCGTCCTTGCCGCCCTGGGCGCCGTCGACGATGACGAGCTTCGAGTTCAGGTTGGCGTACCCGCCGGCGGTCTGGATGAACTTCCGGAACTCCTGCGTGGTGTTCGACATACCGATGGAGATCAGCACCACCTTGCCGTTGACCAGGTCGACCTGCCCGGCCGCGTTGCGCGGCCGCACCCGGTTGCGCGCGAGGCGGTGGCGGCCGCGATCACGAAAGTGGCGGTACGAGTGATCTTCAAGGGTGCTCCCGGACGTCGACAGCGGGGCGGCCGCAGCCGTCTGCCCGCTGAGGTTGTCGACCGGGCACCGGCAGTCGCACCTCTTGCCGTGCTCTGACTGCCCTCCCGGCCGTCCTCACCGCCGGACCGCGACCCGCGACCGGGGCCCCTGACGGCATCCAGCAATCCAGAAGATGCTCCGCACGCCCACGCCGTACGACGATGGACGCCGACACGCGACGGCTCCGTTCCTGGTGATCCGTCCGTACGGGCCGACCATGCCCTGGCGAGACCGCTGCCGCAAAACATGAGGAGACCTTTCATGGTGGAGAAGACCAACACGGTCAGCGAACGGGGCACCGTGCCGGTCCCCCAGTTGCGCGAAGCGGTCAGCGGCCAGGTGCTGGTGCCAGGTGACGCCGGCTACGAGAAGGCCCGCACCGTGTACCTCGGCGGGATGGACCAGCAGCCGGCCGCGATCGTGCAGCCGTCCGACGTCGCCGACGTGGCCCGGATCGTCACCTTCGCCCGTGACAACGACCTGCCCCTGGCGGTCAAGGGCGGCGGCCACAGCATGTTCTGTCTCGTCGACGGCGGCCTCGTCCTCGACGTGTCCTCCCTGCGCGGCCTGGACATCGACCCGCAGACCCGCACAGCCTGGGCCGACGCCGGCCTCACCGCCGGTGAGTACACCAACGCGGCCGCCGAGCACGGCCTCGTCACCGGCTTCGGAGACACCGGCAGCGTCGGCCTCGGCGGCATCGCCGTCGGCGGCGGCGTCGGTTACCTCGTCCGCAAGTACGGACTCACCATCGACGACCTCCTCGCGGCCGAAGTGGTCACCGCCGACGGCGAGGTGCGCCGCGTCGACGCCGAGAACGAGCCCGACCTGTTCTGGGCGATCCGCGGCGGCGGCGGCAACTTCGGCGTGGTCACCAAGCTGAAGTTCCGCCTGCACGAGCTGACCACGGTCCTCGGCGGCCTGCTGGTCCTGCCGGGCACCGCCGAGGTGATCGCCGGCTTCGTGGCACACGCGCAGGAGGCTCCGGAGGAGCTCTCCACCATCCTCAACATCATGCCGGCGCACATCCTGCCGTTCGTCCCCGAGGAGTTCCACGGCACGCAGGTCGCCATGGCCATGATGGTCTACGCCGGCGAGGGCGAGGCGGCCGAGAAGGCCCTCGCACCCTTCCGCGCCCTGGCCACCCCGATCGCCGACATGATCGCGCCGATCCCGTTCACGGGCGTCTACCCGCCCGAGGACGACTTCCACCCGGTCGCCGCGGCCCGCAACCTGTTCGTGGACGGCTTCGACGCCGACGACGCCGAGGTGGTCCTCGACCGGATCGGCGCCTCCACGGCCATGGTCCCGGCCGTCCAGGTCCGCGTACTCGGCGGCGCGATGGCCCGCGTGAGCGCGGACGCCACCGCGTTCGCCCACCGCGACCGCGCCGTGATGATCAACGTCGCGGCCATGTACGGCGACCCGTCCGAGGCCGAGGTCCACACCCGCTGGGCCGACGAACTCACCACGACCCTGCAGAAGGGCGTCGGGGGCGTGTACGTCAACTTCCTCGCCGACGACAGCACGGCCCGCATCCACGAGGCGTACCCCGAGCAGACCTGGAACCGCCTGCGCGCCATCAAGCGCGTCTACGACCCGGCCAACCTGTTCCGCGTGAACAACAACATCCCGCCCGCCGACGCGTAACCACCACCCGCCCCCGCCGCGCCCCCCGACAGCACCCTGCCGGGGGGCGCGCCCCGTCCCAGCACCTGCGCACCCGCCGACGACTGGGATCCAAGGAGTCGGTTTGTCCTCCACCCTCACTCCGGAGCACACCTCCACGGGGCTGTCCACCGCGCCCCCTCGCGGGCTGGTGGCGATGCTCACGGTCGCCGCGTTCCTGACCTTCGCGCAGGCGTTCATGATCGCGCCGATCCTCCCGCAACTGGCCCGCGCCTTCCACTCCACTCCCGAGTCGGTGGGCCTGGCGGTACCGGCGTACTTGGTGCCCTACGGGGTGCTGACACTCCTCTGGGGTCCGCTCTCCGACCGCGTCGGCCGCCGGCCGGTCATCCTCGGCTCGCTGGCCGCCTTCACCGTCCTGACCGCCGCCACCGCCCTCGCGGACGGCAACGCAGCCTTCCTCACCATGCGCTTGTTCACCGGCATCGGAGTCGGCGGCGTAGTCCCGGTCGCCCTCGCGCTGATCGGGGACGTCTTCCCCTACGCCCAGCGCGGCCGGGCACTGGGCTGGATGTACGGCGGCATGGCCGGCGGCATCGCGGTCGGCTCCAGCGCGGGCGCCCTGGCCGAACCCCTCATCGGCTGGCCCGGCCTGTTCCTGGCCGTAGCCGCCGCAAGCGCCGTACTCCTCCTCACAGCCCTCACCTCACACGTCCTGCCCACCGCCCCCCGCCCCGAGACACCACTCCCCCTGGCAGCCGTCGCCGCCGGCTACCGGAGTCTGCTGGGATCCGCCCGGGGACGGCGCACCTACGGGTACATCCTCTTCAACGCGATACTGCACTCCGGGATCTACACCTGGCTCGGCCTGTACCTGATCCAGCGCTTCGCGCTGGGCCCGGTCGGCATCGGCCTCGCCCTGCTGGGCTACGGGATCCCCGGCCTCCTGCTCGGCCCCGTCATCGGCGGCCTGGCCGACCGCTACGGACGCGCGCGCATCATCCCCGCCGGCGTGGCCCTTGCCGCGATATGCGCCCTGCTCCTGGCAACCGACCTGCCCCTGCCCGCCGCGGCCCTCACCATCGCCGCGCTCTCCCTCGGCTACGACATGACCCATCCGCTCCTGGCCGGCATCGTCACCGCTCTCCCCCGCCGACCCGACGAGCGAGGCCAGGCCCTGGGCCTGAACTCGTTCTGCCTCTTCACCGGCTTCGGCCTGGGCAGCCTGGCCTTCGAACTCCTGCTCCCCACCGGATTCACCACAGCCCTCACCATCTTCGGCGCCGCAGCACTAACGGCCACCCTCACCGCCATCCCGGCGTTCCGCAGCGAACGAGCCCACTGACGAGACCAGGGCTGCTCCCACCGCCGGCCACAGTGGTGGTGGATCCGTACTGCGCTGACGCGCGACGAGGGTTTCTGAAGTTCGGGTGGAGGGCCTGCATTCAGATTTAATCCGAGCTCCAGAATGAAGCATTCCATTGAGGCTGGCATGATCAGGTCATGCTGCGTGTTGTTGAGTTCTTTGTGGCCCCGGACGATGGGCCATGTGTTTCCGGCGTTCGGGTGTGCGGATTTCTTTCCCGATGATGCGGTGGGGGACTGGGAAGTCCTCCTTGTCGGGGGTGTGGTTTCGGACCTGCGGGCCGTGGTGCCGATGAGGAACGACGGTTTCATGGTGTTCGAGGTCCCTAGACGTCTGCGTTCGGCGCTGGCGGCAGTGAGTAGGGGCCGGCTTGTTGAGGTTGCGGCGCAGTGGGTCGAGCTTGCCGAAGCGAAGATGGCGGTTTGGAGCGGGCTGTCGTCCTGGAGGCGGAGCCGGAAGGACTGAGGGTGGGAGCTAAGCGGACACCCATCGGGCCGTAGGCCCGGACCGCGTGAAACGGGGTCACCTCCCGCGCGCAGCCCTGAACTAGGGCGTTTCTTAGCGATCACCTCGTGGCCCAGATGTGGATGGCCGCGGGGTGCAGGGCCGCCTGGTAGGCAGTCGCGGTCTTGTCGTATCGAGCTTGAGCTTGTTGATGCAGCGTTCGACGGTGTTCCGCTGCTTGTGGACCTCGCGGTCGAATGCCGGCTGACGGCCGCCTTTTCTGCCCAGTCGCCTGCGGTTGGCGATCTGGTCGGCAGGCTGCGGGATCACGGCCCGGATCCTGCGTCGGCGCAGGTGTTCGCGGATCGCGCGGGACGAATACGCCTTGTCGGCCAGCACGACGACGGGGCGCGTTCGAGGCCTTCCTTTCGGCCTCGTCACCCGGATTGCGGCCATGACCTGGGGGAACGCCGGTGCGTCCCCGGCCTGGCCGTGTGTGAGGACGAACGCGAGAGGCCGGCAGCGGCCGTCGGCGGCGAGGTGGATCTTCGTGGTCAGCCCGCCGCGGGACCGTCCGAGGGCATGATCGGCCGGCTCGCCTGCCGGAGCCCCTTTTGGCGGGCCCCGGCAGCGTGCTGGTTGGCACGGACGATCGTGGAATCGACCGCGACGACCCAGTCCAGGTCATCCTCGGCATCGGCTTGGGCCAGCAGGGCGGCGAAGAGTCGTTCCCAAGTGCCGTCGATCGCCCACATCCGCAGCCTGCTGTGGGCGCCCTTCCACGAACCGAAGCGTTCGGGGCAGGTCCATCCACGGAGTGCCGGTGCGGTACTTGAAAGCGATCGCGTCGATCACCTGCCGGTGATCCCGCCACCGCCCAGCCCGCCGCGGCGCTCGATCCGCGCCCACTGCGCGTCAGTCAACGGCACACATCAACCAACGATCAGATGATCGGTAAGGGCCGGTCTAGGTGTGTTGTCCGGGGACGTTGGTGACATGCGTGCTGGGTTCTTGAAATGGGTGAGGGCCTCCGGGTTCGGTGTGGATTGCGACATCTGCACCGAAGACAGGAGGCCCTCGTGGTCCACCGTAA
>NZ_JBSFDF010000104.1:0-9401 GCF_053593795.1 Streptomyces sp. NPDC002104
TCGGCTGGTACGACAAGGGCGTCACGCCCGGGGAGACCGGGCCCGCCGTACTGATCGGCCACTTCGACACCGCCCGGGGCCCGGCCGTGCTCAAGTGCGGCTCCAAGGTGCGCGTCGGCGACGAGGTGACCGTCTCCCGCAGGCCCTTGAACGCACCGCGTCCCAGGAAGGCGGCGAGCATCGCCAGGAACGGCATCGGGTCGTCGGCGGCGAACCACGCCGCCTCCACCTCTCCCCGCTCGCGGCCGCGGCCGCGGCCCCGGCGCGCGGGGGCTGCCCCGGTGCCCGCCGTGGCGGGTGGAGCCGGGGGGCGGCGCGGGAGCGAGCGGCCCCGTACCGCCGCGAGGAGGGCGTAGTTCTCCGCCACGAAGACCCGGCCCGGTCCGCCCGACGGCTCCGGGACCCGCTGGCCCGTCAGGTCCAGGTACATCGCCTGGACCACGTCCAGGCCGCCCGCGTCCGTGAAGAGCCGGAACTGCGCCCCCGGACGCGGGTTGAAGTCCACCAGGCGGAAGACGCCCTGCTCGTCCCGGCGGAAGTCCAGGTCCATGATCCCCTGGTAGCCGAGCCGCTCGGCGAGCCGCAGCCCCGCCTCCTCCACCGCCGGATCCGGCAGCCACCGCCCGACCGCCGTCAGCCCCGTCCGTACCGGCCAGGACATCTCCTTGCGGCCGGACCCGGTGATCAGCGGACGCCCGCCCCGGCCGAACGCCCCGTGGAAGAACCAGTCGGTGTCCGGCCCGGCCGGCAGGAACCGCTGGAGCAGCAGCCGGCTCCCCGCCTCCGCCGAGCGCTCGTACAGCCGCCGCGCCTCGGCGGCCGCGTGGAGCAGGGTGGTGCTGCGCAGGCCGGTGCCCTGGGGCAGCAGCCACGGCCGGCTCCACTTGGCGATCACCGGGAGCCCCAGTCGCCACGCGGCCTCCGCCGCCTCGGCCCCGCTCGCCGGGATCACGGTCTCGGGGTGCGGTACGTCCCACCGGGCGCAGAGCCGCGACAGCTCCGCCTTGTCCGCCACCCGCGCCGGCAGGTCGTCGGGCTGATGGGGGATCCGGAAACGGTCCGTCAGCATCGGCGCGACACGGGAGACGGCGATCGCGCTGAGATCGTCCATGGCGATGAGCACCGCCGGACGGCCGATCAGTTCGGAGACCCCGGTCAGGCACTCCAGCAGCGCCTCGGGGGCCTCGGGGTCGAGCCCGCCGGAGGGTCCGGGATGCACGGCGCGCAGATAGCGCGAACGCCCCATGGGACCTCCCCCGGCCTCGACGACGGCATGGACCTCCACACCCGCGCGCCCAAGGGATCTGACGGCGCCGAGGGTTCCGTGGTGGAACGGATTCCGATCGAGTCTGAGCAGAACTGCGGGCACTTGGCTGGGATGCGCGTGCATGGGAACGGTGTCTTTCACCTAGTCGGACCAAGCGGGGAGGGTGCGCACGTGCGAATGGCCTAGGCGGACGTCACCGGACAGGCCATTCGTCAGATGTGATGTCTAACGTCTTTGGTAAGCACACCGATTCAGGAAAGCTCGGGAGACGCCATGCCCAGACCACGCCGCCGACTGGCGAGCACCTGCATCGGAACGGTGACGGCCGGACTGCTCGCCACCGGGGCCGCCCTCGCGGCCCCCGAGGAGCAGAGCACCGGATCCGACATCGCCATGGGTGCCTACCTCGACTACGGGCCGCCCGGAGTGGCCCGCATCCCGTTCCTGTCGAACTGGCTGGGCGGGAAGGAGATCCGGGTCGGGCACACCTATCTGCCCGGCGACCAGTGGGCCGGCATCGAAGGCGGCGTCAGCTTCCTGGACGACTGGGCCCAGTGGCGGCGCCAGCGGGACGACCGGATGTTCGTCCTCAACGTGCCCATGCAGGAGCGCAACGAGGACCGGATCCCCGACCGGCAGGTCGCCCAGCTGATCCGGGCGGGCGCGGAGGGCCAGTACGACCGGCACTTCAGGAAGCTCGCCGAACGGCTGGTGGCGCTGGGCGTCCCGGACACGGTGATCGTGCTCGGCTGGGAGATGAACGGCACCACGTACACCCACCGCTGCGGGCCCGACCCGGAGAACTGGAAGGCGTACTGGAAGCGCGTCGTCAACACGATGCGCTCCGTACCGGGCCAGAAGTTCAAGTTCGACTTCACCCCGAACCGCGGCACGGACGCGATCGGCTGGACCAAGTGTTACCCGGGCGACGACGTGGTCGACATCGTCGGGATGGACTCGTACGACCAGGCTCCCGGCCGGACCTTCGACGACCAGATCAGCCAGCCGTACGGGCTCCAGCAGCACGTGGATTTCGCACGCGCACACGGCAAAGCGATCTCGTACCCGGAGTGGGGGCTGTTCCGCAACGGGGACAACCCGGAGTACGTGCGGCGCATGCTGCAGTGGATCGAGAAGCAGAAGCCGCTCTACCACACCATCACCGACTACTGCCCGCACGGCGTCTGGCAGTGCAAGCAGAACCCGGCCTCGACGAAGGTCTTCCGTGAGGCGCTGACCCCGCAGCGGCCCGACCCGGTCATTCCGACCCCGGTCGTGCCGACCCCCGTGGTCCCGACGCCGGTCGTCCCGACGCCCGTGGTGCCCACGCCGGTCGTCCCGACCCCGCAGGTCCCCACGCCCGAGATCCCGACGCCGGTGGTCACCCCGCCGGTCGTACTCCCCAGCCCGGAGGTCCCGAGCCCGGTCGCCCCGAGCCCGGTCGCCCCGAGCCCCGTCGAGCCCAGCCCGGCCGAGCCCAGCCCGGTCGTCCCGAGCCCGGTCGTCCCGAAGCCCTCGCCCGTGGTCCCGAGCCCGGAGGTCCCGGTCGAGCCGAGCCCGGCCGTCCCGAGTCCGGTCGAGCCCAGTCCTGCCGTCCCCAGCCCGGCTGTCCCCAGCCCGGCCGTCCCCAGCCCGGTCGACCCGAGCCCGCTGGACCCGGATCCCGAGGTCAGTCCGGAAGTCCCGGCCAGCCCGAGTCCGAGCCCGGTCGTGCCCAAGCCGAGCCCCGAGGTCCCGTCCCCGGCGCCCTCGCCGGTCGTCCCGAAGCCGGATCCGACGCCCCCGGCCCCGACCCCGACCCCGCCCACGCCCCCGCCGGCCAACAGCACCGAGTGGTGCGTGCCGATCAACTTCGGCGAGTGGCTCTCCAAGCTGGTCGGCAAGCAGTCGGTCTGCATCAAGGTCGACTGGGGCAAGGACTCCGGCTTCTGGCCCTTCTAGGCGGAACGCAGGCGTCATCGGACCCGCAGTTCGTTGAGCCGCGCCCGCCAGTCCCTGGCGGCCGGCAGCGCCTCCCGCAGCACGTCCACCGCCCGCTCGCGCCCCGTCACCTGCGACTCGTGCAGTCGCAGCAGGGGCGCGAGCGCGGCCGTGGCCAGCAGGAAGCGCTGGTTGACCACCGTCCGCGGCCGCCAGTGGTTCTTGTACGGTTCGTTGCCGCGCAGGAAGCTCACCACCGGGCGTCCCTCCTCGAGCGCGCGGGTGGCCTCGTAGCGCAGCAGCAGCGTCGCCACGTCCACCTTGCGGTCCCGCAGACCGGGATCGGCGCCGTAGAGGTAGCCGCCGCTGAGCGCGCCCGAGAGCAGGGTGAGGTTGGCGGCCACCACCTTCCCGTCGAGCCGGAACTCGGCCAGCCGGCCCTCCCCGGCGCGCACCATCCGGCGCGTGGCCCGGGTCAGGTGTTCGGCGAAGCGGGGCTTGAGGTGTTCCGGGGTCACCCCGCGGCCGCGCCACTGCTTCTCGTGCAGCCGCAGCAAGGTCCGTACCGCGCGCGGCACTTCCTGCTCGGTGACCTCGTGCTCCTCGATCCCGGCCGCGTCGGTCTTGCGGAGCTTGGCCCGCACCCGCTGGGCGCCGGAGGCCGGCATCCGCTTGACCAGCTCGTCGAAGGGCATGGCCGGCAGCTCCATGCAGGTGGAGTCGGTCAGCTTGCTGGCGATCCCCGGCCAGTCCGCGTACACGGCTTCGGCGGCGGCCCCGGGCCGCACCTCGCGCAGGTCGACGACCGCGCCGCGGGCGGCCCGGTGCAGACCGTTGGCCAGGGCTGGCACGACCTGGTCGGCGTACCGAGCTGCCACGAGCACGTCGAAGTAGTCGGTGATGCCCCCGCCGAGGGGCACGAGCAGCGGCATGGGCCGGTGTACGAGCATCAGCGCGGCCGCGCCGACCAGCTCCTCCCCGCGCCGCACCAGGACGATGCGGAGCCGGCCGTCCTTGCCGTAGGACAGCCACCAGGAGTGCAGCCAGGCGTGGCTCTGGAACGGCGTGGCGGTGGGAGAGGCGCGGACGAGCCGGTTCCACGGCTCCTCCAGCGCGGCGAACTGCCGGGGATCGCGGCACAGCGTCACCGACAGGGCCCCGGCCGACCCGGAGGTCATCGCACCGACTCCTTCTCCTTGGCCGCGGCCGGCTCACCCTGCGCGGGCAGCGAGGCGTACTCCTCGACGCTCTCCACGGCGTCCGCGCCGGTCCCCTCGGCGGAACCCTCGCCGCGCCGGCGGGCGGCCGCGGGCCGTGCCAGCAGCCACAGCCCGCCGAGCAGCCCGCCCGCGCACAGCCCGACCGCTCCGCCGAGGGCGGGGGACGCGGAGGCGGGGTCGCTGGGCGCGACGGCCTGGTTGAAGAGGAGCAGCTGCACGCCGGTGTTCTTGGCGGCCTGGTTGCTGCTCAGGGACAGGGCGTCGGCCACGGCGTTGGCGATGTCGGCGGCCTCGCCGGCGCTCTTCGCGGTGCCGGTGATGGCGATCATCGGGGACTCGGGGGAGGTCTCGGCGCGGACCTGGGTCCGCAGCTGCTGCACGCTGATGCCCGCGCGGGGCTGGGCGTACGCGAGGGTCGAACTGCTCGTGGCGATGCGGGCGTAGGCCTGGGCGAAGCCGAGCGCGGTGGCCGGCTCGGTGGTGTCGTCCGGAACGGCGACGACGTAGCTGGTGGCGGCGTACTCGGGCGCCTTGAGCACCCCGTACGCCCCGCCCGCGGCGAGCCCCAGCAGCGCGGCGGCGGGCAGCGGCCACCACACGGGCGGCGACAGCAGCCGTACCCGGCGCCGGTGGGTGGACTTCTTCTGGTCGGCGGTGTCCGCCATGTGCGTGCCTCTTTCCTGGTGACGGGTGGTGTGGTTCGGGTCCTTCTCCGCGGACCCCTGCGGGGGGCGGCTCAGCCGTTCTCACCGCCGCGCACGGCCCCGGGCGGTCCGTCATCGGCCCGTCCCGCGACGCCCGCCGGCGCGGCACCTCCGGCAGAAGCCGGATCCAGCCCGGCGGGGGCCAGACCGAGACCGGCCGCCGCCCTACCCGGACCGGCGGGGGCCGGATCCGGGCCGGCGGGGGCCGAACCCGGACCGGCCGGGGCCACATCCAGCCCCTCCGGCGTTTGAGGAGCAGGGGTCAGGGGACCGGTCCCCGGCAGCGGCGCCGGGCCCTGCGGAGCCGCCGGGTCGGCGCCCCGGGGGCCCCGGGAGGGGCCGGGCAGCGCTACCGCGCCCCGGGACCCGGCCGGCGAGCCGGCCATCGCCAGGTCGTACACGTGCAGCAGCTGCGCCGCGCTCCGGGCGATGTCGTACCGCCGCACCACCCCCGGCGGCGGCAGCCGCGTCGCGCCGGCCTCCATGTGCCCGCGCAGCGCCGCGACGAGTTCCTCCGTGCCGGTGCCGATCCGCCGCGCCCCCGGCGCCTGCGCCGCGGGCAGGTCGTCGATCGCCGGGCAGGTGACGTGGAGCACCGGCAGTCCCGCCGCCAGTGCCTCGATCACCGCCAGCCCGAAGGCCTCCTCCCGCGAGGGGGACACGAACACGTCCATCGCGCTGAGCAGCGCCGGGATCCCAGGGGTCCGCCCGTCCGTGCTGTCGCCCAGCGGGTCCCGCTCCCCCAGCAGGTGGATCCGGCTCTGCGCCCCCAGCTCGGCGGCGAGCCGGCGCAGCGCCGCCCGCTCCGGCCCGTCCCCGGCCAGCAGCAGGTGCGCGCCGGGCAGCGCGGCCACCGCCCGGACCAGGACGTCGAAGCGTTTCCCCGGCACCAGCCGGCCGACGCCGCCGACCACGAAGGCCCGCTCGGGCAGTCCGGTCCGGGTCCGGGTGGCCCGCCGTACGCCTTCCTCGAAGCGGAACCGCGCGGCTTCGATCCCGTTCGGCACCACGTGCACCCGCCCGGCCGGCACCCCCCAGGCCTCCAGGCGGGCCGCCACCGTGTCCGACACGGCCACGGTCGCGGCTCCCAGCCGCTCGCTCCCCAGGTACAGGGCCCGTACCCCGCCCGAGAGCGGGCGGCCCTCCATCTCGGCCGCTCCCAGGGAGTGTTCGGTCGCCACGCTCACCCGTACGCCGGCGAGCCGCGCCGCGAGGCGCCCGTACACGCAGGCCCGGTACAGGTGCGTGTGGACCAGGTCGTAGCGGCCGCGCCGGATGAACTTCACCAGCTTCGGCATCGCCCCGAGGTCGCGGTTGCCGCGCATCCCGAGGTGGACGACCCGGACCCCGTCGGCGCGCAGCCCGTCCGCGACCGGCCCGGGGTTGGTCAGCGTCAGGACGTCGCAGTGCATCGGCATGTGCCGCAGCAGCAGCCGCAGTTGCTGCTCGGCGCCGCCGACTCCGAGTCCGGTGATGACGTGCAGCACCTTTCCGGGGGTCACAGGTGCACCGCCCGGCGCAGCTCCCGCACCTGGTGGCGCATCTGCTTGATCCGCAGCCGGGGGCCGCCGTCGGCCTGGCTGATGTGCGTACGGGGCATCGCGTGGGGTCCGGCGAGGCGGCCGGGGTCGATGGCGCAGGCGTACCCGTAGCCGGCGGCCCGGGTCGCGGCGACGACCCGGGCGTCGAGGTGCCCGTACGGGTAGCAGAATCCGGCGGGCAGGGTCCCGGTCAGCTCCCGGATCAGCTCGCGGCTGCCGCGCAGCTCCTGCGCCAGTACGTCGTCGCACGCGGCGGTGAGGTCCTGGTGGAGCAGCCCGTGCGAGCCGATCTCCTGTCCCGCGGCGGCGACTTCGCGGATGCCCTCGGCGGTGAGCAGGGGCTTGCGGGGGCCCAGCGGGTCCCAGACGTTGTCCACGCCGAGCCGCCCGGGCAGGACGAAGAGGGTGGCGGTGCAGCCGTAGCGCCGCAGCAGCGGCAGCGCGCGGGTCAGGAAGTCGGTGTAGCCGTCGTCGAAGGTCAGCCCGACCAGTCCGGCGTCCCGCCCGGCGGCGCGGGCCCGCAGCAGTTCGCCGACGGACACCCCGCGCAGCCCCCGGGAGCGCAGCCACAGCAGCTGGGCCTCCAGCGCGCGCGGGGTGACGGTGATGCCGTACGGGTCCTCCGCGGGATCGGTGAACTCGGCCACGGAGTGGTACATCAGGACCCACGGCGAGCCGGTGCGGCGGGCCGGGGCCGCGGCGGCGGGGCGCGCCGTTTCGGTGTCAGCGGACATTGCGGAACCTCTGCGTGAGCTGGGTGAGCCGGTCGGTGAGGTGAGCGGTGAGCTGGGCGAGCTGGCCCGGCAGGGCGGTGACCTCCAGGGCCCGTATGGCCATGCCGGTGGCGCCGAACATGGCCGGGACCAGCAGGCAGCCGAGGGCGGCGCTGACCAGCGGGTCGGGGATCATCGGTCCGGCGATCCAGCCGGTGGCGCAGGCGGCCAGGGCCGCGACGGAGAGCCGCCCGATGCTGATGGCGACCCGCCGGACCTGGATGGCGATGATCCGCGAGCCGAGTCCGGTGAGCAGCAGTACGGCGGTGGTGGAGATGCCGGCGGCGTTGCCGGCGGCGATCCCGTAGATGCCCCACCAGCCCACGGCGAAGGCTCCGGCGACGATGTTGACGAGGAGTCCGGAGCCCATGGCGAGGGCCGGGAACCAGGTGGGCCGGGAGGTGGAGAAGAAGGGCCGCGAGAGCGCCCCGACGAGGCAGTGGCCGAGCAGGCCGAGCCCGTAGACCCGCATGACCGAGGCGGTGGCCTCGGTGTCGGCGTGGGTGAACGCCCCGCGTTCGAAGAGGACCTGGATGATCTGGGGGGCGTACCCGATGACGAGCGCGGTGCCCATGAGCACGGCGAGGGAGGCGAGCGCGAGGTCCCGCTCGACCCTCCTGCGAGCCTTGTCCCGTTCCCCGCCGGCCATGGCCTGGGCGACGACGGGGAAGGTGACGGTGCAGATCATGAGGGAGAGCACCATCGGCATCTGCGCCACTTTTTGGGCGTAGTTGAGGTGCGAGATGGCGCCGGACGGCAGCGAGGCCGCGAGGAACCGCTCGACGAGGACCTGGGACTGCCGGAAGACGGCGAAGAAGATGACCGGGGCGATCACCCCGAAGGCGATCAGGGTCGGCCGGTCGCGGTCGCGCTGGCGGCGCGCGGGACCCGCGGCCAGCACGGCGCGGGGCGGTCCGAAGCCCACGTTGCGGATGAAGGCGGGCAGTTGGACCAGCGCCATCAGGACTCCGCCCACGGCGACCCCGGCGGCGGCGGCGCGCACCCCCCACAGGGCGTGCAGGGCGACCATGGTCCCGATGATGCCGACGTTGTACGACACGTAGATGGCGGCGGGCGGCACGAAGGAGCGGTGCGCCCGGAGGGCGGCGCTGAAGTAGCCGGCGATCCCGAAGGACAGCACGGTCAGGGCGGTCATCCGGGTGCATTCGACGGCGAGCCCGGGGTCGGGCAGCCCCGGCGCGAGCACGCCCACGACGAGCGGCGCGGCGACGATGAGCACCGAGGCCACGGCGGCCAGGAGCACCAGCAGCCGCGGCAGCGTGGCCCCCACGAGGAGCCGTACGGGATCCTGCGCGCGGGCCTCCTGCCGGGTGAGCCCGGCCCTGCTGGCGGCCCGGCGGGCCAGGGCGTGGCTGAACGCGGGCACCATCAGCAGGGCCATGGCGTCCTCGATGAGCAGCGTCGAGGCCATCTCGGGGACGGTCCAGGCGATGAGGAAGGCGTCGCTGTCGTGCCCGGCTCCGAAGAGGTGCGCGATGGTCTGGTCGCGGACGAGCCCGAACACCGCCCCGGCCGCGGTCAGCCCGGCGGTCACGGCGGCGGCCTTGGCGAGCGCCCCGCCGCTCCCCGGCCGGGCCCCGTCACCCGCTTCCTTCGCGTCGCCGCCCGGACGCCCGGCGCCGGCCGCGCCGCGCCCCGCGCCGCCACCCGGGTCCCGACGGGCCCCGGTGCGTAGGGACCCGCGCGCCCCGGCAGGGCCCGGCTCCAGACCGGCCCCGGCCCGTACGGACCCGCGCACCGCGGCGGTGCCCGGCTCCCGACCGGTTCCGGTCGCCACGGACCCGCGCACCGCTCCGGAGGGGAGCGGTTCCGCGTCCAGGGACGCGCTCCCCGGCAGCCCGGTCCCGAGGGTGCCGGTCCCGAGGGCCCCGGACCCGGCGGGCACCAGGCCCGGCGCGGCCGCGCCGCGGGCAGGGCCTCCACCCCCTACCTCAAGGGCCGCGGCGGGGGGGACG
>NZ_JBSFDF010000105.1:0-9345 GCF_053593795.1 Streptomyces sp. NPDC002104
GACAGGCCCGGGGAGATCGCCGGCAGCAGGGGGCGGCGGACCCGCTCCGCGCGGGTGCGCGGCGTCGGCTGCTGCCGCGGCAGCGGCAACGGCGGAGGCGGCGGCTCAGCCGACGCGCGTCAGCTTCTTGCCGAGGCCCGGTGCGACGAGGTCGCCCTGCAGCGCCACCGGCACCTTCACCTGGCTGGCGCCCTCGCCGACGGTCAGCATGCCGATCTCCGAGCCCGCCTTGGCCGTCTGCGGGAGCCGGGTGGCCCCGTCAGCCAGCTTGATGGCGATCGTGAGGGTCGGCCAGCCGACCGCCTTCACGTCGGCGGTGGCCACGACCGGGACCCGGGTGCCGAGTCCGTCGTCCACGTAGCCGACGACATCGCCCTTCTGGATGACGGGCGCGGACTTCAGCATCTTCTGCGTGGCGATCATGACGTTCTTGCTCGCCGCGATCGCGGTGCCGAGGATCGGCACGCCGTGCTGGCCGAGGACCGCGCCGACGATCAGCTGGTTGGTCTTGCCGACCTTCTTCTCGGCGGCGAAGAGGAGATTGCCGCCGGCCTTGGTGGTGGAACCGGTCTTGATGCCGAGCGAGCCGTTGAAGGGCACCAGGTCGTTGTAGTTCCGCCACTCCTTGCCCGTCGGGTCGATCCACTTCGGCTTCATCGTGATCGCGATCAGCTCCGGCATCTCGACGATCTTGAGGCCGAGCTTGACCTGGTCCTCGGCGGTGCTGACCGTGGTCGCGTCCAGACCCGAGGGGTCCGTGTACGTGGTGTTGGTCATGCCGAGTTCCCGGGCGGTGTCGTTCATCTTCTTGACGAACGCCTCCTGCCCGCCGTCCCAGCGCGCGAGCAGGCGCGCGACGTTGTTGGCGGACGGGATCATGATCGCGTTGAGGGCGTCCTCCTGGGAGATCTGGCCGCCCTCCTTCAGGTTGTTGACCGTGGACTCGCCGTCGGTCTCCTTCTTGCCGTCGTCGACCGCCGTCTTGTCGACGGGGATCATCTGGCCCTTCTCCCCCTTCTTCATGGGGAAGTCCTTGAGGACGACGTAAGCGGTCATGGCCTTGGCCACGCTGCCGATCGCCACGGGCTTCTGCTCGCCGAAGCTGCCTACGGTGCCGAGGCCCGCGGCGGCCATGTACGCCTGGCCCTCCTTCGGCCACGGCAGCGACGGCTCCGCGCCCTCGAAGGTGTACGAGGCGTTCGCGGTCATCTTCAGCGTCGGGGCCGGCAGCGGGCGCACGAGCTGGACGACGGCGAGGACCACCGCGAGGAGCACCAGGATCGGCGCGTAGATCTTGAACCGGCGCAGGGCGGTGCGGGCCACGCTCGGCGGCGGGGGCGGGTTGTTGGTGAGGTCCGCCAGCATGTCGAGCGGCGGCTTGGGTGGCAGCGGCTGCTGCGTGGTCCGCTCCGGGGACTCCCGCGTCACGGGGGTCCGCACCCCGGCGGGAACCGGAGTCCGGCCCGGGGCCGAAGCGGGGGCCGCGCCGGGCGCGCCCGCGGTGGGCCGCGCGGGGGCGTCGTCGCCGCGCAGCGGCACGAAGGTGCTCGCCCGCTCCCCGGCACCGGTACCGGTACCGGTACGCGGAGCCGCCGGCTGAGCCGAGCCCTGCCCGACGCTGCCACGCCCTGCGGCGCCCTGCCCTGCGGGGCCGGCGGTGCCGGGCTTGGCTGCGCCCGGGCGGGTGGTGCCGGGGTCGGTGGTGCCCGGGTCGGCGGTGCCGGGCTTGATGGCCCGGAACACAGCAGTCCGCTCGCTGTCGACCGGCTCGCCATCGGCCGGAGCGTCCGGAGCCGGGGGCTTGACCGCCCGGAACACGGCCGTCCGCTCACTGTCCTCCGCCGAACCGCCCGGGGCGGCCCCGGACCCGGACCCGGGCTTGACCGCCCGGAACACGGCGGTCCGCTCGCTGTCGACCGGCTCGCCGGAGCCACGGCCGCCGGGGGCACCCGGAGCACCGGAAGCGGTCCGACCCCCCGGGGCGGCCGGGTTGCCCGGGGCGGCCGAAGAGCCCGAGCCACCCGAAGAGCCCCGGGTCCCGGAAGAAGCCGGGGCCCCGGGACCCGCCTGACGACCCGGCGCAGCCGGAGAACCGGGAGCGCCCGAAGGCGCCTGGGCGCCGGAGGAAGCAGCGCTACCGGCGGCGGCACTGCCGCCCTGCGCAGCCGAAGAGCGCGAGCCATCCGTAGAGCCCCGGGTACCGGAAGAAGCGGGAGCACCCGGTGCAGCCGGGGAACCCTGAGCGCTCGAAGGCGCCCGAGTGCCGGAAGAACCCGCGCCACCGGCGCCGGTCTGGTCGCCCGGCGCAGCCGAAGAGCGCGAGCCATCCGTAGAGCCCCGGGTACCGGAAGAAGCGGGAGCACCCGGTGCAGCCGGGGAACCCTGAGCGCCCGAAGGCGCCCGAGTGCCGGACGAAGCCGGGGTGCCGGCGGGGGCGTGGTTGCCCTGGGCCGCCGAGCCCGAGCCGGCCGAAGGCTCCCGGGTGCTGGAGGGAGCCGAGGCTGCGGGGCCCGCCTGGTTGCCCGAGGCAGATCGCGAGCCGGGGGCACCAAGGCCCCCCTGACGGCCGGAAGCAGTCGAAGGATCCGGCGCCGCCGAAGAGCCCGAGGTGTCCGAAGAGGCCCGGGTACCGGACGAGGCCGGGGTGTCCGACGGGGCCCGGGAACCGGACGAAGACTGGGCACCCGACGCGCCCAGGGCATCCGAAGCGGAACGCCTACCGGACGAATCCGAAGCATCCGACGGGGACCGGGAACCGGACGAGGCCGGGCTGTCCGAAGGGGCCTGGGCACTCGACGTACCCAGGGCATCCGAGGCAGAACGGCTGCCGGACGAAGCCGGGGCACCCGACGGGGCCCGGGTACCCGACGAAGACTGGGCATCCGAAGCGGAACGGCTACCGGACGAGGACGGGGCACCCGACGGGGACCGGGAACCGGACGAGGCCGGGCTGTCCGAAGGGGCCTGGGCACTCGACGTACCTAGGGCAACCGAAGCGGAACGGCTGCCGGACGAAGCAGGGGCACCCGACGGGGCCCGGCTACCGGACGAGGACGGGGTGTCCGACGGGGCCCGGGAACCGGACGGGGGCGGGGTGTCCGTCGTCGGGGTGGGTGGCATGCGGAAGACGGCCGTGCGCTCGCTGTCGGCCGGTGCCTCGGGGGAGTCCGTGGGGGCAGCGGGCGGGACCGTACGGAACACCGCGGTGCGCTCGCTCTCGACCGAGCCGGCGGCAGCCGCAGGCCCGTCGGAGGTGCCGCCGCCAGAAGTGGAGCTCGGAGTGGAACCCGCGGGCAGGTCCGTGCCGGTCCGCGGCGTCACCGTGCGGAACGACGCCGTACGGTCGCTCCCGGCCGGCCCGGCAGCCGCCGCGGGCTTCCCCGAAGCGGAACCCATGGAGCGGTCGGCATCCGCCGGAGGCGTCGCGGCACGGAAGGCGGCCGTACGCTCGCCGCCCACCGGCGCGGCCGAGGAGTCCGCCCCGGAAGCCGAACCCGAAGCCGCAGGTCGGTCGGCGTCAGTGCCGGATCCTGCCGCACCAGCCGGGGCGGCCGCGGATCGGGCATCCGAGGTATCCGAGGCGTCTGCGCGCCCCGCGGAATCACCTGCGCGGCCGGAAACGGAAGCGGAATCCGCCGAGTCGGCGGCGCCAGTCGCCGGCGGCGTCACGGCGCGGAACACCGCCGTGCGCTCGCTCTCGAACGCCCCGTCAGCGGAGCCACCGGCCCTGGATCCGGAATCCGAATCGGAATCGGAATCCGAATCGGCAGCCGCAGCCGCAGCCGCAGCCGCAGGCTCAGCCGCATCCGCGGGCAGGGCCTTGAAGACCTCGGTCCGCGCACCCGGCGCACCCGGCACGGCCGGCGCATCCTCCCGCTCGTCCCCGGAGGGCGCCGTCGCCACCCACGCGGCCACCGCCTCGCGCAGCGGATCGTGGTCCGCGGGCCCGTCCTCCGAGTCCCTCGGGCGGAACAGCGATGCCCTCGGGTCACGCCCCCCGGACGACTCCGCCGTCCCCGACGTTCCTTCATCAACCGACTTGTCGGGGGACTCGCCCGCCACCAGTTCCTCCTCGATCGCCTTCACGTCCGGCTGTCCGAATGTCTAACAGTGTCCCGTCTAGGGGGCATCGCCCCCGTGCTAGACGAGAACGACATAGCTGACGGTTCCCCCACAAAGCGGCCAGGCGCTCTCGACAGATGAATGTGAGAGGCGTCACCCTGTCACTCATCCACGCGGGGAGGCATGGATGGGCAGGAGCCGCAGAACAATTCCGGAGGAGCTTCTGCTGCTCGCTTTGGACCCGGCCACGGGTACCACGGCGCAGCCGCAGTCGCTCGACCTCGGCCTGGCCGGGGCACAGCTAGTGGAGCTGGCTCTGGCAGGACGGATAGCCCCTGATGGGGATCGTATCGCCGTGGTGATGCCACGGCCGACAGGAGATCCGACTCTGGACTCCGCACTGGAACTGCTGCGCAGGCGCGGCAGCCCGGTTCGGGCGGTCCACTGGATCGGCGGACCCCGACTGGGGCTCCGTCAGATTTACCTCGCTCACCTGGAGCGTTGCGGCATGGTTCATGCCGTCGCGGGCCAGATGTGCGGGGTGCTGCCGACGACTCGCTACCAAGCGACCGACACAGCGATCAGCCGGGAGATCCGTGGCCGGCTGGACAGTGCGATCCGCACCGGCGTACCGCCGGACCCGCGGACCGCGGCGCTCGCCGCTCTGGCCCACGCGGTCGGACTCGGCAAGCACCTGTACCCCGGCAACGAGGGGCGGTCGTCCAGGTCCCGGCTGCGGGATCTGATCCGGCACGACCCGATGGGCGGACTGGTGGCGCACGCCGTCATGGACGTCCAGAACGGCGTGGCCGCACAGCCGCGCCGCGACCGGGCACCGGCCCAGCCCGTCCGGGCCACGGCGGCAGCCGCCGCGCTGCAGCCGCGCCGGACCGGTGCGATGGCCCGCGTGGCCGCGCACTGATCCACCGGCGGGCCGCGCAAGGCGGCACGCAGGACGCACGACCAGTGGGTCAGCACCATCAGCAGGTCAGCACGACCAGTAGGTCAGCACAGCCAGCAGGGCAGCACGACCAGCAGGGCAGCAGTGATCGCAACCGCCTACGCGCGGGGCGACGATGCCGGCGTACCGGCCCCGTCGCCCCGCGCGTTTGCTTTTCCCACCCGTTCCGCACCTTCCGACCCGTTCCCCAGCGAGGCCACGTGCTTCGGTGGCAGTCTGCTCACCAGCAGACACGCAGAGAGACAGCGAAGAGACAGCAACAGAAGAAGGCGGAGGTGCCGTTCACGTGGCGTCCAATGTCAATCCCACCGTCCGACGCCGCCGACTGGGCATGGAGTTGCGCAAACTGCGCGAGGACAAGGGCATGACGGCCGAGCAGGTCGCGGAACGCCTGCTCGTCTCCCAGTCGAAGATCAGCCGGCTGGAGAACGGCCGGCGTTCCATCAGCCAGCGCGACGTCCGCGATCTGTGCGACGTCTACGAGGTCGAGGACCGGCGGCTCGTCGACTCCCTCATGCAGATGGCCAAGGATTCCCGCCAGCAGGGCTGGTGGCACGCCTTCGGCGACATCCCGTACAGCGTCTACATCGGCCTGGAGACGGATGCCGCCAGCCTGCGCACCTACGAACCCCTGGTGATCCCGGGGCTGCTCCAGACCCCGGAGTACGCCCAGTCGCTCGTCCGCGGCGCATGGCCCGAGACGGCTCCGGTCGACGTGGAGAAGCGCGTGCAGGTCCGGATGCACCGCCAGAAGCGGCTCCACGAGACCGAGAACAGCAATCCCGAGATCGGGCCGCTGCGCCTGTGGGCGGTCATCGACGAGGCCGCCCTGCGGCGGCACGTGGGCGATGCCCAGCTCATGATCCGGCAGCTGGAGTTCCTGATAGAGCAGTCGGAGAAGCCGCACGTCACGGTCCAGGTGATGCCCTTCTCGGTGGGCGCCCACCCGGGCGTCAACGGCCAGTACGCGATTCTGGAATTCCCGGACGCCTCGGACTCGACCGTCGTCTACATCGAAGGCGTGACGAGCGACCTGTACCTGGAGAAAGCCAACGACGTCCAGAAATACAGCGTGATGTACGAACATCTGCGTGCTCAGGCCCACAACGTGGACCAGACGCGGCACTTCATCGCGCAGATCATCGAGGACTTCGCGGACAAGGGGTAATCGGGGGGGGTCGGCGAAAAGGCCGGTACGGTACACCGTCACTCCCCGGCGGCAGAAGACCTGAATGGAATATGCCACTCGGTCGGGTGAACGCCCCCTTCGCGCAACGGGAGCTGCGGGTAGCGTCGATCACGTCAGCCGGAGCAATGGCCGACATGACACCGGAACCACTCGCTGAACCGGAGAGAAACATGGCTATTCGTCAAGGTGCAACGGAAAACTGGACCAAGTCCTCGTACTCCGCCAACGGTGCCTGCGTCGAAGTCAAGTCCCCCGTCATGGAGGCCATCGCGGTCCGTGACTCGAAGGTGCAGGACGGCCCGTCCCTCACCTTCGCGCCCGGCTCCTGGACCTCGTTCGTCGCCGAGGTGACCGAGGGCCGCCTGGGGCGCCTCGCCTGAACGTCGAAGCGACCTTCCCGGCCCGCCGTCACACGATCAGCGCCACCGGCACCACCGGCTCCACCGCAAGGCCAGCACCACCAGAATCACCCGCACCACCTGCACCACCTGCACCACTGACTGGAGCCCTCTCGACCGGCCCGCCGTCGCCTGCCGAGGGGGCTCGGCCATGTCCGGGCCCCCCGGCTCCGGTCCCGGCTCCGGTCCCGGCTCCAGCCCCCTTGCGGGGCTACCTCAGCTGATCGACGTACCGGTCCGTCCCCGGCACCGTCGGGATGAACGGGGCCACCAGCTCCACCCGCCCCAGCCCCGACTCCGCGACCTCCGTATCCAGCCCCTGGAACCGGTCCCAGCAGGTGCGCGGGTCGGCCTCCAGGAACCACAGCAGGGTCAGGCGGGTGTCGACCCCCTCCACCTGCTTGACGTACGTCATCCGGTCCCCCGGCAGCGGCGTCGGCCGGAAGACCGTGACCAGCGCGGCCGGCGAGCCGGCCAGCCGCTTCGGCAGGGCCCGCGAGCGCAGCCACTCCAGCAGCTCGGCCCGCCGTTCCGGGCCCTCCGCGTCGATGACCTGCACCACGAGCCCGCCGTACGGGTGGTCGAGGGCGTGGAAGTCGCGGGGGCCGGCGGCGCCGTCCCGGTAGACGGTGGCCTCGTGGTCCTGGAACGCGGTGAAGACGTGGGTGCGGTCCTGGTAGACCCGGCCGTCGCGGTTGAGGCGCTTGTTGATGCCGACGGTCCACTTCATGTGCTCGTCGTAGCGGCCCTCGGTGACCCAGTACGTGGAGATGTAGCACCCGGCGGTCACGGGCTGGGCCACCGCCGACTTCTCCGGGTAGCGCAGCTCCTGGAGCTCGCGGGTGGCGACCCAGCGGCGGCCGGCGAACATCCAGGGCATGGCCATGGCGCCGGCGTAGTAGTGGTCGTCCTCGTACCAGCGGTTGTACGCGAACTCGTGGCCCGGGTGCGGCTCGACCATGGTGATCAGCGCGTGGCCGGGGTGGACTCCGTAGGGGCCGACCGAGGCGAGCTCGGCGTAGTCGTCGGCCCGGGTGTTCCGCTCGTCTGCTGTCATGGGACCCGGTCTAGCTGATGCAACGTCAGATGGGGAGTCCCTGGGCGCAGTTCAGCATCCGATACATACCTGCCATCTACACCTACTCGCGGCTACGATGCCCGCACCCGCCTCCAGAAGGAGCCACCGTGCCCGCCCACGTGCCCGCCTCCGCGCCCGCCTCCGCCCTGCCGCCCGCCGCCACCCCTCCGCCGCCCTTCGCCGCCCGGATCCGTACGACCGCCCCCTCCGCCGTGCGCGAGATCCTCGCCGTCACGGCCCAGCCCGGCATGATCTCCTTCGCCGGCGGCCTGCCCGCCCCGGAGCTCTTCGACGCCGAGGGCCTGCGGGCGGCGTACGACTCCGCCTTCGCGCGGTCCGCCCACCGCGCCCTCCAGTACTCGACCACCGAGGGCGCCCCCGAACTGCGCGCGGCGGTGGCGGCCCGGCTCTGCAAGCAAGGGCTGGCGACCACCCCGGACGACCTGCTGATCACCACCGGATCGCAGCAGGGACTCGGCCTGATCGCGACCGCGCTGATCGAACCGGGCGACGCGGTGCTCGTCGAGAACCCCACCTACCTGGCAGCGCTCCAGGGATTCCGGCTCGCGGGGGCCCGGGTGATCCCCGTGCCGTGCGACGACCAGGGCATCCTCCCGGACGCACTGGCCGAGCTCGTCGCCCGCAAACGCCCCAAGCTGCTCTACACGATCCCCACCTTCCAGAACCCGACCGGCCGCACCCTGCCCGCCGGCCGCCGCGCCGAGATCGCGGCGCTCGCGGCCCGGCTCGGCCTGTGGCTCCTGGAGGACGACCCGTACGGAGAACTCCGCTACGAGGGCCCCGAACTGCCCCGGCTCGCCTCCTACCCCGGGGCCGAGGACCGTACGGCGCTCCTCGGCAGCTTCTCCAAGGTCATGGCCCCCGGACTCCGGCTCGGCTGGCTGCGCGCCCCTGCCGGGCTGCTGCGCGCGGCGGTGCTCGCGAAGCAGGCGGCGGACCTGCACACCTCGACGGTCGACCAGCTGGCGGCGGCGGAGTACCTGCGGACGGCTGACCTCGACGCGCACGTGACGCGGGTCCGCGACGCGTACCGGGTCCGGCGCGACGCCCTCCTCGCGGGGCTCGGCGCCGCGCTCCCGCCGGGCTCCACGTGGAACCACCCCGAGGGCGGCATGTTCGTCTGGGCCCGCCTGCCCGAGGGCCACGACGCGACAGCCCTGTTCCACGCGGCCACCGCCCGCGGCGTCGCCTTCGTCCCCGGAGCCCCCTTCTTCGCGCACGCCCCGGATCCGCGCACGCTACGCCTGTCGTTCACGACCCACACCCCGCCGGAAATCCACGAGGGCCTGACCCGCCTGACCCCCTGACACCCCGAGGCCCCCTCCCGCTACGCGGGCCGAAGCTCTCCGCAGCCACTCCCCACCGCACGGGACCGCCCCCAGCCCCCTCCCGCCGCTACGCGGGACCACCTCCAGCCCCCTCCCGCCGCTGCGCGGGGAAGCCCCACGCCCCCTCCCCGCTGCGCGGGGCCCCCACACCCGCAGCCCCGGCTGCGGGTGTGCCGCTGCGCGGGGCGGAGTTCCCCTACCCGCCCTTCCACCGTTCCCAGGGCTCCGCCCTGACCCGCGCCTCAAACGCCGGCGACGCAGCCTCCATGGGCCCCCTCACCCACGACCTCAGCCACGCCTACACCGCC
>NZ_JBSFDF010000106.1:0-8850 GCF_053593795.1 Streptomyces sp. NPDC002104
GCCGATGGAATCGTCTCCTCACAACACGCCCCATCCGGAACGCATTTGCCGTGAAGCCTGCGGACTGTCCGCGCTTCTGCGCCCCGGACGGGCTCGCCCGGCACAGGTGAGGAGTCTCGACTTGCACTACCTGTCGACCATGTCGTCGTGCAGCGCGTCGTCGCTGTCGCGACTGAACGCAGTTGCTGCAACCCGCACAGGAGGGGCTCCGCATCAGCCGGGCAGCTCACAGCCGGCGGATGGCACCGGAGCCGTGGTGCTTGACCTGTTCGGGACTCTTGTCGCCGCACCGGACGTCACCGAACGCGCTGCCGCGGTGGTCGAGCTCTCCTCCGCACTCGGTGTCGCGAGGGAGACCGTCGACGCAGCGCTTTCCAGGAGCTGGCGGGTCCGGCACGACGGGGAGTTACGCTCGGGAGCCGCTGTTGCCGAGTATCTCGTCGAGCGATGCGGTGCATCCGCGGACCGCGTGGCCAGCGCGGCATCGGTGCTTCGGCGACTCGCGGCCACCCGGCTGGGCGCCGACGAGTCGGTCTGCCGAGCGCTGGCTGAGTTGCGGCGCTCTGGGCTTCGTCTGGCACTGCTCAGCGATGCTTCCCCGGACATCGCTGAGGCCTGGAACGCGTCGGACCTCGCCTCGTACTTCGAGGTGGCGTTGTTCAGTTGCTGGGAAGGCGCGGTGAAGCCGGCCCCCAGTCTCTTCGACCGAGTACTGGTGCGGCTCGGCGTAGCACCGGGTAACACCGTCTACTGCGGGGACGGCGGCGGTGACGAACTGGCAGGGGCTCAGCGGTCGGGGATGAGGCCCTTGCGTGTGACACGCCGGGGCGGATCACACCGGCTCGCTTATGGCGAGACGCCTTGGTCCGGAGGGTCCTTACCGGCAGTGGAGTCTCTGCCCGCGGCGCTGGCCGGCGGGTGGGCCCTATGAATGCGGCACCGCGTGCATGGAGGGTTCGCGGGGGTGTTCCACAGCTTGCGGAAGCCCCGGACTCACACGTCTCCGGTTCCACCCGTGGCACGGCTCTCGTTCATGTCCGGTACGCGGGCGTCTGTGGCAGCGATGTCCCCAAGCTCCACCCCGCCTGGGGCGGCTCGATACCTACGCCGTGGTTCCCAGGGCACGAGATCGTCGGCAGGGAAGCCCGATCTGGTGACTGGGTCGCCATCGACCCGCTGATCGGATGCGACTCATGCCGTGACTGCCAGCACGGGCGAACGGACCTGTGTCAGGATCTGCAGCGAGTCGGATGGGATCTTCCCGGTGGTCTCGCCGAGCTCATTCGGGTCCCGGAATCCAGCGTGGTGAAGCTCCCCAGCCTCCGAGACCCCGCCCACGGCATTCTGGCCGATCCCATGGCGGTGGCCCTGCACGGCGTCCGCTGCGGAATGCAAAGCCGCCCCGGGCGTCTCGGGGTCCTCGGCGCCGGTTCGCTTGGGATCTGTACGGCGATCTGTGCCTCCGCCGCCGGGTGGGACGTCCACCTCGCGGTCCGGTCTGCCACGCGGCACAGCGAGCTGAAATCAGCCCTCACCGGTCCGCGCCTCACCGTGCACCACACCGCTCTACCGCCATGTGATGCCGTCGTTGACGCTGCTGCCGGGCACGACGATTCCCCCTTACGCCAGGCCGTCGCAGCGGTCCGGGACGGAGGAACGGTACTCGTGCAGAACGCCTACGCCCCGGACGTCACCCTCTCCCTACCGCTCCGCGACCTCTTCCGTCGCTCGGTAACCCTGCGTGGCTCCTTCTCGTACTGCCGCGCCAACGGCCGCGACGACTTCCGCGACGCCCTCGCTCTTCTCAGCCAAGGCGGAGCATGGGCCGACCTGCTGACGCGAGACCGCTATCCCCTGTGCGAACTACCGCAGGCGCTGAAGGCGCTACGGCGCCAGGACGATCACCGCCCGTTCAAAGTCCTTCTGACCTCAAACACCTGACTCCTTGGAGCCACGCTCATGACCGTCTCCATCCCTCCGCTGATCCACAAGATCAACTCTCGCGTCACGATCGAACCTCATGAGGTCCACGAGGGAATCCTCGCCGTCCTCGAACTCCCGGCCGGCAATACACGCGATGTGATGCTCGGCAGCATCCTGACCGGTCTGCTATTACGCGGCCCACGGATCGGAGAAGTAGAGGCCGCCATCCGCGCCGCCACCAACCTGGACCGGGCCGGCTGGGACTTCCACCGACCGCCTGAGGGGCTTCGGTTCGTCGGTTACACCGGCAGCGGGAAGAAGACCCTCAAGACGATCAACCTGAGTTCGAGCGCCGCGCTTGTCGCGGCCACAGGTGGGGCGCACATCGCCAAGCTCGGATCCCGCAGCGCCTCCTCCAAGACCGGGTCCCGGGACTTCATCGACCTCGTCGGCGCGGAGATCGAGGCAGTGCCGCATGGAGAAATGGTCGGCATCGCAGCCGATTGCGGATTCGGCTTCTTCTCCATCGAGCACCGGGTGCCCGAGTTCGACCGGCGCTACGGAGGCAGGTTTCAGGCGGTCCACGCCCTGAGCCTGGCCTTCCCCGCGCTGCTGAGCCCCGTGGTCTGCCCCGCCTACGTCTACGGACTCTCGCACCCCGCGGTCCATGTCTCCGCGAGGCTCCTTTCCCGACTGGGGCTCCCAGACGCGACTGTCGTCAATTCCTCCGCTGACACGACGCTCCAGGTCGACGAACTCCTCCCCGGGACGACGGTTCGTGCCTGCCGGATCAGCGACAGCCGGGAGGACCACACTCTCGCTGGCGACGTGACGCGAGCCGCGGCGTCCATGCCCCGAAACCTGAGTTGCATCGCTCAGCACGCCGACCCCCACTCGAACGTGGCCGCTGCGGTGCGTGTCCTGGCCGGCCGGGACACCTCGCCCGCTCGCGACGCAGTCGCCCTCAACGCGGCCCTGCTCCTCCTGACGGCTCGCGTGGTCCCGACTCTCCAGGCGGGACTCGACACCGCGCTCACCATCCTCCGCGCCGGCGCGGGATTGGACACTCTGCTGCGCTTCGTCCGCCTCACCGGCGGCTCGCCCCTCGCGCTTGAGGCACTGCTTCGCCGGGACTCTCATCCGGCTCCCGTAACCTCCGCGTCCGACAGGGAGAAGGCCGCATGCTGACCCACGACGAACTGGGCATCATCCACCTGGTTCTCAACACCGACTGCAACGCCTGGGGCTTGGAGCCCACCCCGTCCTCTCCGGGCGTGTGCCGCTTCTGCTACCGCGAGCGCAACCGCGTCAAGGCTGACGCGGACACTGTCGTCCGTGTCATCGACCGCCTCCGATCCGAGTCGGAGGCGCACCGGATCGTCTTCACCGGAGGCGACCCCGTGATGCCGTACGAAAACCATCTGGAGCTCGCCCTCCGGCACGCCTACTCCGCCGGCTTCGAGACAAACCTGCACACCAACGGTCTTCTCCTGAAAGGGCGCTACCCCGACATCCGCGATCACGTAACCGTCTACTCCCTGGCGGTCGACGGCCCGGATGCTGGGACCGCCGACTGGTTCCGCGGACAGGGCTACTTCGACTGCTTCCAGGCCAACGCGGCCATGCTCACCTCCGACCGGCGGCGCCTCGCCATTAACACCTTCACCACGGCGCACTCCATCCAGACTCTGCAGGACCTGGCCCGGCTCATCAGCAATCTGGCCATCACCACCCCGGTCGAGTACTGGCTGATTTCCCAATACCGGCCCATCGGTCGCGCCAACCCCCAAAAGGCGGAGATCTACGGTTTCGGACGCGAGGACTTCCTCCAGTCCGTGGACGATGCCCGTGCGCTCGTCCCCGACATCCCGGTCTTCGCCCAGCCGACACGCGCCCCGCACGATGCCTACCCGTTCCGCGTCTGGGTCCTCGCGGACGGCACGGTCACAGCTGACCTCGGCAGCGTCTCGGCACCACGCAACGCCGTGCTCGGCAACCTCCTGACCGACGGCTTCGAGCCGCTAGTCCGCCGCGCCTTCGCGCTCCGCGCAGCCTCCCCTTCGCCTCAGGAAGTGACCTCATGAAGTTCGACACCGCCTACTACGAGAACGTCATCGACCAGCACCGCTACGAGCGCCTCGGGCTCGGGGCCATCGACTTCGCCCTCGCCGGCATGAGCCCCGACGACCTGCGCACCAAGTGGGTGTGCCACACCGGTGCCCGCGAGTTCGCCGAGGCGGTGACGTCCGGCGAGCCCGCGATCGTGACCACCGGTGTCGGTCTCGGCGGCCCTCCCCACGCCGGCACCGTGTTCCAGCTGCTGCGCGCGATCAAGCTCCAGCAGCAGGGGCTCGACGTGCAGATCGTCCTCGGGGACCTTGACTCCTACAACGCACGCCGCACCCCGCTGGACGTGGTGCGCCGGATCGCGGACCAGTACGAGGAGTTCGTACGCCGCCTCGGGTTCGACGATCAGCGTGGAGTTCTGCGCCGTCAGGAAGGCCACACCGACGTGCTGGCCACAGCCTTCCTGCTCTCCCGGCACCTCGACGACGCGGACTTCCAATGGGCGGAGGAGGACCTCTCCGGCCTCTACCGCAGCCACGGCGTCTTCGACCACCTCTCGTACGGCATGAAGCAGGCCACCCTCCTCATGGCCGCCGACTTCGTGCATCTCCTCTCGGAAGGGCGGCACGTACTGGTCTCCCTCGGCGTCGACGAGCACAAGTACGTGGCCCTCGCCCGCCGCGGCGCCGAACGCTGGGGGCTCCCCGCACACCGCCTGTCCGGCATCTACACCAAGATGATCCCGGGCCTGGGCGGCCTGCCGAAGATGAGCAAGAGCATCCCCGGCTCGGGGATCGACGCCTCGATGTACGTCGAGGACATCCGTGCCCTGCTCTCCGCCGACACGGACACCGCCCCCGAGGACGACGGCACGGCCCTGCTCCAGATGTACGCATGCCTTCCCGAGGTCGACGGCCTGGCCTACGACCGCGCGGCGACCCTACGCCGCAGCGGAGCTCCCGAGTGGCAGGCGTTGCGCGAGGAGCTCGTCGAGCGCGTGATCACCATCTTCTCCCTCTGGCCCAAGTAACCAAAGGAACCTCCCGATGCACCCCGCCCCCGCCCTGTCCAGCCGCCCGATAGGCGACGCCGCCTCGTACTTCATCAGGAACGGATACAGGAGCCGCGACACCGTGGAGTACTTCGCCGACGAGACGGAAGACGCCACCGTGTGGCAGCCCGACGTCTACCCCTACGCCGCCGCCCAGGCACGCGAGCTCGGCCGTGACGTCCTGATCGACATCGGCTGCGGCCGTGCCGGCAAGCTGGCCACCCTGGCCACTGCCCGCCCCGACTACAAGTTCATCGGCGTCGACTTCGGCGACAACCTCCGCTGGAGCCGCGACAACCATCCCTTCGGTCAGTGGATCGAAGCGGACCTGGAAGCCGCCCTCGTCCTCCCGATCGACCCCGCCATCGTCCGCCGCTCAATCGTGGTCTGCTCCGACGCCGTGGAGCACCTGCTCAACCCAAGGCCTGCCCTCACCATGATCCGCAGGCTGCTCGCGGAAGGATGCGCCGCCGCGGTCTTCTCCACCCCCGCCCGGGAGTTCCGCAGCGGCTACGACGCCCCTGGACCGCCCCGCAACCCCAGCCACGTCCGCGAATGGGCGAGCGACGAGTTTCAGGCCCTGCTGCGTTCCTCCGGCTTCGAGATCCACTACGCCGGGCTCACCCGCAGCGACGACGTTTCCAACGGCCTGTCCACCCAGCTGGTGCTCGTCGGCCCCGGAAAGGAGGACGAGTGACCGCGACGGCACCACGCTCGCTGCCACACGCCTTGCGCGTGGTCCACTTACCGGCCCGCACCCCGTACGCACGCAAGCTGCACGGCCAGGACATCCGCATCCTCAACGAGACCACGATCCGCCCCGGTGTCACCGTCCCCGCCGCAGTGAACGCCGCCTGGCTCTTCGCCCACACCCCGCTCAACTGGTTCGATGCGCTGCACATACACCACATCGACATGGAAGACCTCTCCACCTTGGAGCGCCTCCTCGATGCCTGCGCCACCTCCGGTGTCCGCGTCGTCTTCACCGCACACGACACCCGCCCCATGTACGGCAACACGACGGAGTTCACGGATCGCCTACGGCTCCTTCTCGCGGCCAACGTCCAGTGGGTCTGCCTGACCGAGAACTCCCTCACCGAGCTGGCCGGCCTCCTGGGAACTTGCCCTCCCGCGACCGTCATCCCTCACGGATACGTCGCACCGCCAGACACCCTGCTCCGCAGAGAACGGGAACAGGGCATCGGGGCCCGCTTCCTCATGTACGGAGCGTCCCGTCCCAGCCGCGATCAGCTCTCCCCGGTGATCAACTGGAGCCTCGGAGTCGCCGACCCCGCGAGCAGCCTGCGGCTCCTCCTCCGCGCCTTCAGTCCTGCCGATTTCACCCCGGACAGTCGTGTACCCCTGCTGCTAGACACGGCGCGCCACGACCCCCGCATCCGCTTGTCCATGCACCCGTACCCCACCGACAACGACGTGATCGACGCCGGCCTCACTTCCGACGTCCTCCTGCTCCCCTACCTGTGGGGCAGCCACTCGGGCCAGTTGGAACTCGCCTTCGACCTGAATCTGCTGCCGGTCTGCTCCCGCACCGGCCACCTGCCTGAACAGCACCGTCAGCACCAGGGACTGGTCGGCGAACCCGAGTGGTTCGACTGGTCGACCGGCCACCCCAACCTCTTCGGCGAACGCTTCCTCACAGCCGTCGAGAACGCCACGGCCCGCCTGGCCGCCACCCCGCGCATCCTCGATCGAACATTCCTCGACTACCGCACCGAGGAGCACAAGGCCATCCTCACCGCCTACACCCAGATATACGGGAGCGGCCAGTGAAAACCCTGCCCCGGATATCGTGCGTCATCCTGTGCCACAACTACGGCCGATACCTCGACCGCGCCATCACCAGCTGCTTGGAACAGGAGCCCGGGAGATACGTCCTGCACGAGATCGTCGTCATAGACGACGGCTCTACCGACGAGACCGAGGAAGTATGCGCCCGCTACGAGGGCCGCATCCGAGTCATCCGGAGAGACAGCCAGGGCTTCGGCCCGACACTGACCGACGCCTTTCGCCTCAGCAGCGGAGACTGGGTGGCCCCGCTGGACGCCGACGACTGGTTCCACCCGACCAAACTGCGTATCTGCGCCGAGGCCGTCACCGCCGACCGACTCTTCATCGAACACTGGGAGCACGTCGTCGATGCCGACGGGCACCAGGTCCTCGCGGAACCACACCCTGGTGGCAACACCAGCACCCTGCTCGTACACCGGGAGGCGGCCCTTACCCTCCTCCCCGTCACGAACGAGATCTTCTTCCACGCCCTGCGGGAAGCCGGCCATGGCCACGCCCTGCATGTTCCGCTGGTGCACTACCGACTTCACCCGCTCAGCATGACCGACCGACACAACCGCGGAGTGTCACAGCTGTACCGGGCCGAGGTCTCCACAGCCCTCGCCCGTCGGCTCCGGACCATGGCCGCCGCACCGCCGAGTTGGACAGCGCGCCGCGGCCTCCACCGAATGTCCCGGCACTTCCGTGCCCTCGCCGCCGGGCACCTCGTGGAAGCACAGGTCCAGCTCGGGCACCGCCGCACCTGCCTGCGTCCCCTCACCACCATGCTGATCGACACGGCCTGCTCCAGAGGGTCTCTCGCCCGATGGGTCAGGGCGCTGTCGAGCACCGTCACCGGACGCCCGCAGGCACCTGTTTCGAATGATCAGGAACGGTGACGCTGAGAGTGACTATTCGAATACGGCGGATGAGTAGCGATGATAAAATCGCCACTTCCAACCACACTGGCCTAGCCAGTTGTCAGACCCAGGAGCGTATAGGCACCATGAGCCGTCTGAGCGAGTCCGTCACCCGCGTCATGCAGATCCTCGAGGGATCGGACCTGGGCGTGGACTATACGGTCGCTCAGCTCCTGGACGAGACAACAGCCCGGCGCTCGATCGACCTTTCCGACCTGTCCCCTCGGGAGCAGGCCGCCCTGGTCGAAGGGCGCGCGATCAACATGATCCCCTCAGCTGCGGTACTCGCCGAGAAGATCACCGCCGCCCAGGCAGCGGGCCGTCAGTTCGTCATCAAGTACGGCATCGACCCGACGTCCCCTGACGTGCACCTTGGCCATGCGGTGCCGATCATCATCGCGAGCCGGTTCCAGCGCATGGGTCACCATGTCGTCTTCATCATCGGTGACGTCACGGCGAAGATCGGCGACCCGTCCGGGCGCTCGTCCGAGCGGCCCGCTCTCACCGACGACGACATCGCTCGGAACCTCAGCACCTACCAGCAGCAGGTGACGCCGTTCATCGACTTCGAGCGAGCCGATCTGCGCTTCAACGGTGAGTGGCTTAACAAGGTCAGCCTGCCTCAGCTCGTGGAGATCCTGGCCCGCGTGCCGGTGTCCATGTCCCTCCAGCGCGAGGACTTCCGCACCCGGCTAGCCGAGGGGCAGGGCCTGTCCGTCGCCGAGTTCGTCTACTCGGTCGTCATGGCCATGGACTCCGTGGCCATCACCGCCGACGTCGAACTCGGCGGGGTGGACCAGCTCCTCAACCTCCAGATGTGCCGCAAGGTCATGGAAATCTCGGAGCAGACTCCCGAGGTCGTCATCACCACCCCGCTCATCGAGGGCACTGACGGCACCGGCGCCAAGATGAGCAAGAGCAAGGGCAACTACGTCGGCCTCACTGCCACCCCGGACGACGTATACGGCCGCCTGATGTCCATCCCCGACCATGTCACCGAGTCGTACCTGAAGCTGCTCACCGAGTGGACGGACGAAGAGATCCAGGTGATCACCAAGCGCCTGGCCGAGGGCACCGCACACCCCATGGCGGTCAAGCGCA
>NZ_JBSFDF010000107.1:0-7834 GCF_053593795.1 Streptomyces sp. NPDC002104
GGATTAACCGGCTTCGGATTCCTGAATCGAGAGGGGGGTGTGCCCGCTTGGAATTCAATTCCTGGGGGGCGAGAAAGACTTTAAACCATCGCTGCCGAACTTGTCCAGTTCGAGGCAACCGTTCGAATCTACCTCCCCACAGCCACCGTGTCAACGGTGTTTGCGGGACGACGAGGAGACTAGCAGCTCAGCATGCTCGTACGCACATCAGGCCGCGGTGGGGAGCGTCGCCGTCCGGTCCGCCCGTTCCACGTCGCCCGTGTCGCCCGCTCGGGCCGCTCGGCCGCCCAGGACGTAGACGTAGAGCAGGAAGGCCGCCTCCGCAGCCACGCCGATGCCGATGCGGGCCCACGTGGGCAGGCCGGAGGGGGTGACGAAGCCTTCGATCAGGCCCGAGAGGAAGAGCACCGCCGCCAGGCCGATGGCCATGCCGAGGGCGGCGCGGCCCTGTTCGGCCAGGGCCACGCGGCGGGTGCGGTGGCCGGGGTCGATGACCGTCCAGCCCAGGCGCAGGCCCGTACCGGCGGCCACGAAGACGGCGGTCAGTTCGAGCAGGCCGTGCGGGAGGATCAGGCCGAGGAAGACGTCGAGGCGGTCGGCCGAGGACATCAGGCCGATGCCGACGCCCAGGTTGAGCATGTTCTGCCACAGGATGTACAGGACCGGCAGGCCCAGGAAGCCGCCCAGGACCAGGCAGACCGCGGCCGCCTGCGCGTTGTTCGTCCAGACCTGGGCCGCGAAGGAGGCCGCGGGGTGGCTGGAGTAGTACGTCTCGTACCCGCCGCCCGGCTTCGTCAGCGCCTTCAGGTCCTCCGGAGCCCCGATCGCGCTCTGGATCTCCGGATGGGTGGCTATCCACCAGCCGACGAGCACGCCGACGGCGGTGGAGATCAGGGCCGTGGGTATCCACCAGCGGCGGCTGAGGTAGACGGCCGCCGGGAAGCCCGACGTGAAGAAGCGGGCCGCGTCGCGCCAGCCGGACCTGCGGGTGCCCGTCACGGTGGCGCGGGCGCGGGCGACGAGCTGGGTCAGGCGGCCCGTGAGCATCGGGTCGGGGGTGCTGGACTGGACGAGGGAGAGGTGGGTGGCCGTGCGCTGGTAGAGCGCGACGAGCTCGTCGGCCTCGGCTCCCGTGAGGCGCCGGCCCCGGCCCAGGAGCTGCTCCAGGCGGGCCCACTCGGCCTGGTGGGCCGCAACGAAGACGTCGAGATCCATGTGGTTGGTGCTCCCCTGCCCCTGGTGCCTGCCGGTTTTCCTCCTGCTTGCTTCGTCAGCTTGGCAGACTGGAGGCCGATGGGGCGGGGCAGGTCACGTGAAGGTGAAGGGGTGTGTGCATCGGTGAGCGATCTGGTGACGGGGGACGCGGTCGTCCTGGGCCTGCGGGCGGCGAGGCTGCCGAGCCGGGCGCTGGCGATCCTGCTCGACCTCCTCGTGTACGTCGCCGGATACCTGCTCATCTCCATCGGGCTCGTGCTGGCCACCGCTTCGATGGACGGTGCGGCCCGGGCGGCCGTGTCTGTGGCCTCGTTCGTCCTCGTCCTGGTCGGCGTACCGATCGCGGTGGAGACCCTGAGCCACGGACGCTCGCTGGGCAAGCTCGCGTGCGGGCTGCGCGTGGTCCGGGACGACGGCGGGCCGATCCGCTTCCGGCACGCGCTGGTGCGCGGGGCCTTCGGGGTCTTCGAGCTGCTGCTGACCTTCGGGTCCGTGGCGTGCGTCGCCTCGCTGTTCTCCGAGCGGGGCCGGCGGCTCGGGGACGTGTTCGCGGGAACGCTGGTCGTCCGGGAGCGGGTGCCGGGGGCGCGGGTGATGCCGGTGCCCCCGCCGCCTCCGTGGCTGGCCGGGCGGTTCGGCGGGCTGGACCTGTCCGCGGTGCCCGACGGGCTGTGGCTGGCGATCCGGCAGTACCTGACGCGGATGAACCAGCTGGACCCGCAGGTGAGCGCCTCGATGGCGGCACGGCTCGCGGACGATCTGGTGGCGCGTACGGGGGCTCCGCCGCCGGTCGGGGTGCCCGCCGCCGCGTTCCTGATGGCCGTGGTGCACGAGCGGCAGTCGCGGGACGCCGCGCGGGCCTTCCGGCCGCAGCGGCCCGCGCCCGGGGCCGCTCCCGTTCCGTACGGGCAGCCCGCGCCCGTGGTGATGCCGGCCGTGGCGGCGCCCGTCGGCGTTCCCGTGGCTCCGGTGGCGCCCGTACCCGTACCTGAATCCGTGGAGCCGCCGAGGGCGACCGGGTTCGCGCCGCCCGCCTAGTCGGACGGGGCGTCGGGGAAGGCCGACGGCGGGGTCTCCAGGTGTTCGAGTTCGATGCCGGGGGCCGAGAGGACCACGTCCCCGGCGATGTGGACCGTGTGCACCTCGCCGGTGTCCAGGGCGGTGACCCGGTACTCGTCGACCAGGAGCGGGCCGCTGTCCGTGGGGTGCTCGGCGCGGTGCAGCAGGGCCCAGGCCTGGTCGGTCGTACGGGCCGCCAGGACGGGGTCGGTCAGGGCGACGAGGCGGACGCGGGTGGCCGGGCCGCCGGGGGCCAGGCGCAGCAGCCGGGCCGTGGCGACGAGGAAGGCCGGGGAGGTGCCGGTGAAGCCGGCGGCTCCGGGGACGTTGCCCTCGGTGGCTTCGGCTCCGGCGGGATCGGTGCGCACCCAGGTGATCCCGTCGATGGCGGCGCCGCGGACCTGCCAGCTGGAGGCGTTGACCTCCAGGCGGATGGGGCGGCCCAGTTCGTCGACGGCCAGGTCGACGGAGCCGCGGTGCGCGCCGTCGGGTGCGGTGAGCTGGGAGACGTAGCGCCAGCCGGAGGGGCCCGGGGCGCAGTGGAAGTGCTCCTCGCCGAGGGCGGTGTGGTCGTGCGGGTCGTGCAGCGCGTAGCGGCCTCGGGGCATGGGCGTCTTTCTGGGTGTTCCTGGGGTGCGGGCGGGTACGGGGCAGGCCCCCGGCACGGATGCCGGGGGCCTGACCTGACGCGTGGGTGCCGCTGATCCGCGGGGATCAGTAGCGGTAGTGGTCGGGCTTGTACGGGCCCGCGACGTCCACGCCGATGTACGCGGCCTGCTCCGGGCGCAGGGTGGTGAGACGTACGCCGAGGGCGGCGAGGTGCAGGCGGGCCACCTTCTCGTCGAGGTGCTTGGGGAGCACGTAGACGTCGGTGGGGTACTCGGCCGGCTTGGTGAAGAGCTCGATCTGGGCCAGGGTCTGGTCCGCGAAGGAGTTCGACATCACGAAGGACGGGTGACCGGTGGCGTTGCCCAGGTTCAGCAGACGGCCCTCGGACAGGACGATGAGGACCTTGCCGTCGGGGAACTTCCAGGTGTGGACCTGGGGCTTGACCTCGTCCTTGACGATGCCGTCGATCTTCGCGAGACCGGCCATGTCGATCTCGTTGTCGAAGTGGCCGATGTTGCCCACGATGGCCTGGTGCTTCATCTTGGCCATGTCGGCGGCCATGATGATGTCCTTGTTGCCGGTGGTCGTGATGAAGATGTCGGCCGTCTCGACCACGTCGTCCAGCGTCGCGACCTGGTAGCCGTCCATCGCCGCCTGCAGGGCGCAGATCGGGTCGATCTCGGTGACGATGACGCGGGCGCCCTGGCCGCGCAGGGACTCGGCGCAGCCCTTGCCGACGTCGCCGTAGCCGAACACCACGGCCGTCTTGCCGCCGATGAGGACATCGGTGGCGCGGTTGATGCCGTCGATCAGCGAGTGGCGGCAGCCGTACTTGTTGTCGAACTTCGACTTGGTGACGGCGTCGTTCACGTTGATCGCCGGGAAGAGCAGGGTGCCCTCGGCCATCATCTCGTAGAGGCGGTGGACACCGGTGGTGGTCTCCTCGGTGACGCCGCGGATCTCGGACGCGAGCTGCGTCCACTTCTGCGGGTTCTCGCCCAGGGTGCGGTTGAGGAGGGTGAGGATGTTGGCGTACTCCTCGGAGTCCGCCGTCGACGGGTCCGGGGCGGAGCCGGCCTTCTCGAACTCGACGCCCTTGTGGACGAGGAGGGTGGCGTCGCCACCGTCGTCGAGGATCATGTTCGGGCCGCCGGTGGGGGTGTTCGGCCAGGTCAGCGCCTGCTCCGTGCACCACCAGTACTCTTCCAGCGTCTCGCCCTTCCAGGCGAAGACGGGGACGCCCTGCGGGTTCTCCGGGGTGCCGTTCGGGCCCACCGCGATGGCGGCGGCCGCGTGGTCCTGGGTGGAGAAGATGTTGCAGGAGGCCCAGCGGACGTCGGCGCCGAGGGCGACGAGGGTCTCGATGAGGACGGCGGTCTGCACGGTCATGTGCAGGGAGCCGGTGACGCGGGCGCCGGCGAGCGGCTGGGCGGCCGCGTACTCCCGGCGGATCGACATGAGGCCGGGCATCTCGTGCTCGGCAAGGGTGATCTCCTTGCGCCCGAAGACGGCGAGGGAGAGGTCCGCGACCTTGAAGTCGGTGAAAGCGGCAGTCATGTGGGTGCTGCTCCTCGTGAGGTGGAGAGGTGGGTACGGCTGAGCAGTGCACCGTCGTCAGGACGACACACGTGGCGCTCAGTCCGTCGGGGGTCCTCTCTCCCCTCGGCCGGTCCGAAGACCGCCCGACCGCCATCAGCAGCGACGCCTGACACTGATGACCAAGCTACACCGATCGGCGGAGCGCGGCCCAGGCGACTTGAGACAGTGGTGGGCCAGTCTCGGACCGTGTTCGGGGCCTCCGGCGGAGAATTAGGGGCCTTTCGGACTTTTGATCAAGCCCTTACATGGACGAGGATGCCGTTGGGTCGGGTTGTACGCGATCCCGGCAGGACAACGCATGTGTCGTGAGGAGATTCCAGTGACCAGTCCGGCAGGCCCTCCCGAAGGCGGGGACGCGAGCGGGCGCAAGCCCGTGAAGATCGTCGCCGTTACCGCGTGCCCCACCGGTATCGCGCACACGTACATGGCCGCGGAGAAGCTCCAGCAGGCCGGCGACCGCCTCGGCGTCTCGATCAAGGTGGAGACCCAAGGCTCGATCGGGGCCGAGAACGTGCTCTCTGACAACGATGTCAGGGAAGCGGACGCCGTGATCATCGCCGCCGACAAGGAGGTCGATCTCGACCGGTTCGCCGGCAAGCGGGTCCTGTCCACGGGCGTCGCGGACGGCATCCACAAGCCGGAGGAGCTGATCCAGCGCGCGCAGAGCGCTCCGGTGCAGTCCGGCACGGCCGCGGCGGCGGGTGGCGGCGCCGGCGGCGGCGGTGGCCACCAGCGCAGTCAGGCCTACAAGGCGCTGATGAACGGCGTCTCCCACATGATCCCGTTCGTGGTCGTGGGCGGTCTGCTGCTGGCCGTTTCCCTGTCGCTCGGCGGGCACGCGGACGCCAAGGGCGGTCTGGTCATCCCCGACGGGACCTTCTGGTTCTACGTCAACAAGCTCGGCGTGACCGGCTTCTCGCTGATGCTGCCGATCTTCTCCGGCTACATCGCCTACGCGCTGGGAGACCGGCCCGCCCTCGTACCCGGCATGATCGGCGGCTTCCTCGCCGCGGACGCCGTGCACATCTACGGGGCCGATGCGAACGCCGGCTTCCTGGGCGCCATCGCGACCGGCTTCATCGCGGGCTATCTGGTCATGTGGATCAAGAAGGTCAAGGTCCCCAAGGTCATCCAGCCGATCATGCCGATCATCGTGATCCCGATCGTGTCGACCGTGGCCCTGGGCCTGTTCTACATCTATGTGATCGGCCAGCCGATCTCCTGGGTGTTCACGCACCTGACCAGCTGGCTGAACGGGATGACCGGCTCCAGCGCGATCGTGCTGGGCACCATCATCGGCCTGATGATCGCCTTCGACATGGGCGGTCCGGTGAACAAGACCGCCTTCCTCGTCGCCGTCGGCCTGATCGGCACCAACAACCACGTCATGGGCATGGCCGCCGCGGCCATCCCCGTCATGCCGCTCGGCCAGGGCCTGGCCACGCTGCTGCGCCGCAAGCTCTACAGCGACGAGGAGAAGGAAACCGGCCTCGCCGCCCTGTTCATGGGCTTCTTCGGCATCTCCGAGGGAGCGATCCCCTTCGCCGCGGCCCGGCCCGCCCAGGTCATCCCCGCGAACATGCTCGGTGGCGCGGTGGCCGGTGCGATCGCCGGTGTGGCCGGGGTCCAGGACTCCGTGCCGCACGGCGGTCCGATCGTCTCCCTGTTCGGTGCGATCAGCGGCGTCGCGATGTTCTTCGTGGCCATCGCCGCCGGTGCGGTCGTGACCGCGCTGGCCACGAACGCGCTGATCGAGTTCAAGCTGCGCCGGGAGGGCGTGACGGACGGCGGGTCCGCGGGCCTGTCGCCCGAGCCGGTCCTGGTCGGCGCGGGCGCCCCCGTGGGCTCCGGTGGCGGTACGGGCACCATGACGGCCACAGCCGCAGCCGCGGGTGCCGGCGCCGGCGCCGGGACGGCCGTACGGGCCCAGCCCGCGGCCGCGGCTCCGGTGGCCTCGGGCGGGACCCCGGAGGTGCTGTCCGGCTACCTCACCGAGCAGACCGTGAAGACGGAGCTGTCCTCCGGCTCCAAGGAGGCGGCGATCCGCGAGATGGCGGAGATGCTGGCCACCACCGGCAACGTCACGGACGTGGACGAGCTCGTACGGGTCGCGCTGGCCCGGGAGGCGCAGGGCACGACCGGCCTCGGCGAGTCCATCGCCATCCCGCACGCCAAGACGGACGCGGTGAGCCGCCCGACGGTGGGCTTCGCCCGGTCCGACGAGGGCATCGAGTGGGGCGCGCTGGACGGGACGAAGGCCAGGCTGGTCTTCATGATCTCCGTACCGGAGGCCGCGGCCGGCGACGAGCACCTGCGGATCCTGGCCCTGCTGTCGCGCAAGCTCATGGACACCGGCTTCCGCGAGCGGCTGCAGGCCGCGCCCGGCAAGGCCGCGATCCTGGACGTGCTGCGCGAGATCCAGTAACCGCGCACCCCCTCGCACGAGCCCTCGGGCCCCGTACCCCACCTCGGTGGTGCGGGGCCCGAGGGCTGTGCGTACGCTTCCCGGTCCGGACACGGTGGTGTGGGGAGAGGGGACGGGACCATGCAAGGGGATCGGCGCAGGCCGGGGCGGCGGAGGGGGATCTGGGCGGTGGTCCTGATCGTGCTCGGCTCCGTGTTCCTCGTGGGGGGAACGGTCGTGGCCGTCGGGCTCGGGGGCGACGCCTACAGCAAGCGGTCGATCTCCTCGGAATCGATGGCACCGGCCTACGACCGCGGGGACACGGTGTGGATCGAACGGGCGGGGCCGGCGCGAATACGGCGCGGGGACCCCGTGCTCCTCATGCCGCCTCCCGCCTGGGGAGTCGGCGGGGACGTCCTCGAGCGGGTCGTCGCCGTCGGTGGTGACCGCGTCTCCTGGTCCGCGGGCGATGCGGCACTGAAGCTGAACGGAGAGCCGCTCGCCGAGCCGTACCTCAAGCACCCGGCGGTGCCCGCGGTGGCGCCCTTCGACGTCACGGTGCCCGAGGGCCGGATCTTCGTGATGGGGGACAACCGCACGAACTCGTTCGACTCGCACCTGAGGACCCGCGACGGGAACCACGGAACGCTGCCGGTCTCGGCCGTGCGGGGGGTCCCCGTCCCCACGCCGGCGGCACTGGTGGCCGCGGCGACGGTGAGCGTCCTGGGCATCCCCCTCTTCCTCACCGGCGGCGGGCTCGGCGTCGCCGCGCTGGTGGCCCGGCGGCGGGCGGCGAAGGCCGCGCCGGGCACCGGCCACGCCTCCTGGGCGCACGGGGCTCCGGTCGCCTGACACCCCGCTCCGGGAGCGCGCAGGGTCAGCGGAACCCGGACGGCCCCGGCCATGGCGATGCAGGCGGCGTAGGAGTCGTAGAAGGGCTCCAGGGCG
>NZ_JBSFDF010000108.1:0-7283 GCF_053593795.1 Streptomyces sp. NPDC002104
GCCCGGGCCAGGCCGGAACCCTCCCAGCCGGGGTCGATAGCCCTCCCGGCCAGGGTTGGCCCGCCCGGCCGGAACTCAAAGACCCCCAGGGTCGGTGGCTGCGGGTGGGGGCCGGGGACGGGGGCGGGGTGGGGTGTTGGCCGGGACGTAGAGCGTGATTTGTGGCGCATCGGGAAGCCACAACTGTCGAAAGTAGGAGGCAGGGCGCCTAAATCATGCAGTCCAGGCCGACACCCCACCCCGCCCCCGGCACCGGCCCCCACCCGCAGCCAACCCGCCCAGCGCAGCGCCCCGGCCACCCCCAGCCAGCCCGCGCCCAGCGCCCCGGCCACCCCCAGCCCGCCCGCGCCCAGCGCCCCGGCCACCCGCAGCCCGCCCAGCGCAGCGCCCCGGCCACCCCCAGCCCCGCCAGAGGCATCGCGCCCTCACACACCGACCGGCGTCGACCTCCCGAGGTGGTCCAGGCGGCGGAGGATGACGCCCTCGCGCAGGGCCCAGGGGCAGATCTCCAGGGACTCGACCCCGAGAAGATCCATCGCGCCCTCCGCCACCAGCGCCCCCGCGAGCAGCTGATTGGAGCGACCTTCCGAAACCCCCGGGAGGGCCGCCCGCTGCGCGGTGGTCATCGCCGCCAGACGCGGGACCCATTCCTCCAGGGACTTCCGGGTCAGGTCCCGCTGGATGTAGAGGCCCTCCGCGGAGCGGGCCGCGCCCGCGATCCGGGCCAGTTGCTTGAAGGTCTTCGAGGTGGCCACCACCCGGTCCGGCGCCCCGAAGCGGCTGAACTCACCGACCGTCCGGGCGATCTGGGCCCGCACGTGGCGGCGCAGGGCCCGGATGTCCGCCGGGTCCGGCGGATCGCCGGGGAGCCAGCCCGCCGTCAGGCGGCCGGCGCCCAGGGGGAGGGAGACGGCCGCGTCCGGGTCCTCGTCGATGCCGTACGCGATCTCCAGCGAGCCCCCGCCGATGTCGAGGAGCAGCAGCTTGCCCGCCGACCAGCCGAACCAGCGCCGCGCCGCGAGGAACGTCAGGCGGGCCTCGTCGTCGCCGCTGAGGACGGGGAGGTCCACGCCCGTCTCGGCCTTGACCCGCGCCAGGACCTCGTCGGCGTTCGTGGCTTCCCGTACCGCGCTCGTCGCGAAGGGGAGTACGTCCTCGCACCCCTTGTCCTCGGCGGCCTGCACCGCGTCCCCGATGACGGAAATCAGCCGCTCGACGCCCTCGGGCGTCACCGCGCCGTGGACGTCGAGCAGCTCCGCCAGCCGCAGCTCCACCTTGTGCGAGTGCGCGGGCAGCGGGCGCGCGCCGGGGTGCGCGTCCACCACCAGCAGATGGATCGTGTTCGAACCCACATCAAGGACACCGAGTCTCATGAGGGGAAACGCTACTGGTCCAAAGGCGTAGGGGTGGAGTAAGGGGCGCTTAGGCTGGGGTTTGTGCCAAATACGAAGAAGGCCAACAAGCCCAAGAGCAAGGTCAAGAGCAAGGTCAAGACCAAGGCGGTCGAGAGCGTGGCCGACGAGAAGGGGCTCGACTTCCCGCGGGCCTGGGTGGAGTTCCCCGACCCCGCCGACGAGGAGCAGGTCTTCCGCTGCGACCTGACCTGGCTCACGTCCCGCTGGACCTGCATCTTCGGCAGCGGCTGCCAGGGCATCCAGGCGGGCCGTGCGGACGACGGCTGCTGCACGCTCGGCGCGCACTTCTCCGACGAGGACGACGAGAAGCGGGTCGCCGAGAACGTGGCACGGCTGACGCCGGAGCTGTGGCAGTTCCACGACGTCGGCAGCGAGACCGGCTGGACGCAGCACGACGACGACGGGGAGAAGCAGACCCGCCGCTGGGACGGTGCCTGCATCTTCCTGAACCGGCCCGGTTTCCCGGCGGGCGCCGGCTGTTCCCTGCACATCCTGGCGGTGCGCGGCGGTCAGGAGCCGCTGGAGACCAAGCCGGACGTGTGCTGGCAGCTGCCGATCCGGCGGACCTACGAGTGGATCGACCGGCCCGACGACACCCGCGTCCTGCAGGTGTCGATCGGTGAGTACGACCGGCGCGGCTGGGGTCCGGGCGGCCACGACCTGCACTGGTGGTGCACCTCGGCCACGTCCGCGCACGGCGCCGGCAAGCCGGTGTACGAGTCGTACCGCGCCGAGCTGACGGAGCTGATGGGCACGGAGGGGTACGAGGAGCTCGTACGGCTCTGCGAGGCGCGGCTCTCCTCGCTGCTGCCGATGGCCCCGCACCCGGCGGATCCCACCCCGGCCGAGTAGGGCGGCAGGCCGCGGCCTACGGCGCCGGGGTCGGTGCCGGCTCCGGCGTGGCCCCGTCCGAGGGGCTCGGGGTCGGCGTCGGGGTCGGCGTGGGCGTGGGCGTCGGCTCCGGGGTGGGGGTCGGCGTGGGCGTCGGGGTGGGGGTCGGCGTGGGCGTCGGCTCCGGTTCCGGCGGGGTGGGCCGCGGGCCCGGCGGGGTGGGTGCCGGGCGGCCCCGGCCCCGGATGGAGATCACCGCGCCGGCCGGGTCCACCCCGACGCGGGCGTTCCAGGCCCCTACGGGCTGGGCCGCGGAGTCCACGGTGATCCGCAGGGTGACCGATTCTCCTGGTGTCAGCCGGCCCGAGGTCGTACTGGCGCGCAGCCACGGGGCGTCGGACCACAGCCGCCACTCGACCGGGGCGCCGCCCGACGCGGTGAGGGTGAGCAGGGTGGTCGCTCCGCGGGTGGAGGCTGTCGCGGTCAGCCGGCCCGGGGCGCCGGGCGCACCGGGGGTGGAGCTGGGCGGCGCACCGCTGCTGATGACTTCCACGGAGACGTCGGGGGCGGCTTCGGGCGGGGCGAAGTCGGGGCCGTCGGTGGTGACGGCGGCGTTGCCCGCGTTCTCGTAGGCCGTCAGCGGGCGGCCGTCGGTGCGGGCCTGCGGGAGCTCCGCCTCGCTCGCCGAGATGCGGGTGGAGCCGTTGCCGACGGGTTCCCCGGTGCTGGGGGCGCCGCGGTACGCCGCCCACAGCGCCAGGACCGGGGCCGCGACGACGGTGGCGACGACCGTGGTGGTGACGGCGCGGGTGCGCAGCCGGTCGCGGCGGGCCGCGCGGTCCTTGGGGTCCATGGGGAAGCCGGTGCGGTCGAAGCGCGGGCCGGTGCCGGCGCCCCGGCGGCCGCCGGAGCGGAGCATCGCGGCGTGGACGGCGGTGCGCGGGGCCGGGACCAGCGGGAGGGCGGCGGTGTTGATGCCGCCGGAGCCGGGCCAGGGAGCCGCGGCGCCCACGCGTTCGGCGACGCGGCGGCAGCGCGGGCAGTCGTCGACGTGGCGGACGAGCTCGGCGCGCAGGGAGGAGGAGAGGAGGAGGTTCCCGTCTCCGCCGCCCTCGCCGCCGTCGCCCCCGTCGACGGTGAGCCGGGACACGGTCGGGCAATTGCCCGTCTCCACGACGGCGAGGGCGGCGCGGGTGCGCTCCACCTCGCAGGCGGCGCCGGAGAGCAGCTCGCGGGCGGCGGCCGGGGGTGTGCCGAGGACGGCGGCGAGTTCGGGGACGCCGAGGCGGTGGCGGACGGCGAGTTCGAGCGCCTCGCGCTGCTCGGGGGTGGTCCCGGCGGCCTCCGGCCAGGCGAGGCGGGCGAGCTCGGTGCGGCGGTAGGCGTACACGTCGAGACCGCCGGGGCCGCCGTTCCCGCCGCCGGAGCCGCCGGAGCCGACGGAGCTGTCGGGACCGCCGGAGCCGCCCGGACCGCCGTAGCCGCCGGAGCCGCCCCGGCCCGCCGTCGCCGCGTTCGCCGCCGCGTTCGCGTCGGCGTTCGCCTTCGCGGGGTCCGGCGCACGGCCGGCGCCCGTGTGCTCCGGTGCACGCCGGGCGGAATGCGCTCCCCCGTACCCGTAGCGCGTGCGCCGCCGCTCGGCGAGCCTGCGCAGGCAGGCCCAGCGGGCGAGGGCGTACAGCCAGGCCCGCCGGTCCCCCTCGTCGGGGCAGCGGCCGGGATGGCGGTCGGCGACGGCGAGGACGTCGCCGAGCACGTCGGTCGCGGTGTCGTGGTCGCACAGGACCGAGAGGCAGTACGTGAACAGCCCGTCCAGGTAGGGCTCGTACCGGAACGGTGGCGGCTGCTCCACCCTGGTCGCCTCGGGGGGCGTGCGCCCGTGCGCCCGGTGTGCGCCGGTGCGCGGAGCGGGGTGTCCCTGGTTGCTGCTGGTCACTTGGTGACCGTAGGCGGCGCGCCGGTGGCGCTCCGGAAGCCTTCACCAGTTTTAGCCCTTACGGGTGAACAGATCGGCGCCATGCTGACGGCATCCCTGACGGTGCACGCCACGGCGTGTACGCCGGGCTGTCGGTGGCGGCGGCTACGGTGGGCCGCATGGCTGCCCGTACATCTCGTTCATCCGCCAAGGACCGGCCGTCCTACCGTTGTACCGAGTGCGGGTACTCCACCGCCAAGTGGCTCGGCCGGTGCCCCGAGTGCCAGGCCTGGGGCACCGTCGAGGAGCTCGGCGGCGCGCCCGCCGTGCGCACCACCGCGGCCGGCCGGGTCACCACAGCCGCCGTGCCGATCGGGCAGGTCGACGTCCGCACCGCGACCGCCCGCAGCACCGGCGTGGACGAGCTGGACCGGGTGCTGGGCGGCGGGCTGATCCCGGGCGCGGTCGTCCTGCTCGCGGGCGAGCCGGGCGTGGGCAAGTCGACGCTGCTGCTCGACGTCGCCGCGAAGGCGGCCTCCGACGAGCACCGCACGCTGTACGTCACCGGCGAGGAGTCGGCGAGCCAGGTGCGGCTGCGGGCCGAGCGGATCGGCGCGCTCAGCGACCACCTCTACCTCGCCGCCGAGACCGACCTGTCGGCCGTGCTCGGGCACCTGGACGCGGTGAAGCCCGCGCTGCTGATCATGGACTCCGTGCAGACGGTCGCCTCCCCCGAGATCGACGGCGCCCCCGGCGGCATGGCGCAGGTCCGTGAGGTGGCCGGGGCGCTGATCCGGGCCTCCAAGGAACGCGGCATGTCCACCCTCCTCGTCGGCCACGTCACCAAGGACGGCGCGATCGCCGGCCCCCGCCTGCTGGAACACCTCGTCGACGTGGTCCTGAGCTTCGAGGGCGACCGGCACGCGCGGCTGCGCCTGGTGCGCGGGGTGAAGAACCGGTACGGCGCCACGGACGAGGTCGGCTGCTTCGAACTGCACGACGAGGGCATCACCGGCCTCGCCGACCCGAGCGGGCTGTTCCTGACCCGCCGCACCGAGGCCGTCCCCGGCACCTGCCTGACGGTGACCCTGGAGGGCAAGCGGCCCCTGGTCGCGGAGGTGCAGGCGCTGACGGTGGACTCGCAGATCCCCTCGCCGCGCCGCACCACCTCCGGGCTGGAGACCTCGCGCGTCTCGATGATGCTGGCGGTGCTGGAGCAGCGCGGGCGGATCACGGCGCTCGGCAAGCGGGACATCTACACCGCGACCGTGGGCGGGGTGAAGCTGACCGAGCCGGCCGCCGACCTGGCCGTCGCGCTGGCGCTGGCCTCGGCGGCCAGCGACGTACCGCTCCCGAAGAACCTGGTCGCCATCGGGGAGGTCGGCCTCGCGGGCGAGGTCCGGCGCGTGACGGGCGTGCAGCGCCGGCTCGCGGAGGCGTTCCGGCTGGGCTTCACGCACGCGCTGGTCCCGGTGGACCCGGGGAAGGTCCCGGCGGGCATGAAGGTGACCGAGGTCGCCGACATGGGCGACGCCCTGCGGGTCCTGCCGCGCGGGCGGTCGCGTACGCCGGCGAAGGACGCGAGCGAGGGACGCGAGCGGGGGACGGTGAAGGACGCACCCGAGGGGCGTTAGGGAGGCAGCCGCCGGCCAGGAGCCCTCCGCGAGCCCTCCGGCCGGCCCTCCACCGCAGGTCAGCGGGGGCGGACGGGGTGCTCCGCGGCCCGGCCGGGCCAAGGCACGGCGGGCGCCGGGGCCGCGCCGGTAGACTTCGGGATGGTCCGCCCGGCCGTACGCAGGCGGTACATCCCGCGACCGGAGGAGTGCAGTGGCAGCCAAGGACGGGGCAGCAGCATCCGGGAAGTCGGGCGCGAGCTCCAAGCAGGAGGCCATGATGCGCGCCTCGCTGAGCGCGGTCGCACCTGGTCAGCCCCTGCGTGACGGGCTCGAACGGATCGTTCGCGGCAACACCGGAGGGCTCATCGTCCTCGGTATGGACAAGTCGGTCGAGGCCATGTGCACGGGCGGTTTCGTGCTGGACGTGGAGTTCACCGCGACCCGGCTGCGCGAGCTGTGCAAGCTCGACGGCGCGCTGATCCTGGACAAGGACATCACCAAGATCCTGCGGGCGGGCGTCCAGCTGGTGCCCGACGCCTCGATCCACACGGAGGAGACGGGCACCCGGCACCGGACCGCGGACCGGGTCTCCAAGCAGTGCGGTTTCCCGGTGGTGTCGGTCTCGCAGTCGATGCGGCTGATCGCCCTGTACGTGGACGGCGAGCGGCGCGTGCTGGAGGAGTCCGGGGCGATCCTGTCGCGGGCGAACCAGGCGCTGGCCACGCTGGAGCGGTACAAGCTCCGCCTCGACGAGGTCGCCGGGACGCTGTCCGCGCTGGAGATCGAGGACCTGGTGACGGTCCGCGACGTCACGGCGGTGGCGCAGCGGCTGGAGATGGTGCGGCGCATCGCGACGGAGATCGCGGAGTACGTGGTGGAGCTCGGCACGGACGGCCGGCTGCTCTCCCTCCAGCTCGACGAGCTGACGGTCGGGATCGAGCAGGAGCGGGAGCTCGTCATCCGGGACTACGTGCCGGAGCCGACGGCGAAGCGTTCCCGCACGGTGGACGAGGCGCTGCCCGCGCTGGACGCGCTGACGCATCCGGAGCTGCTGGAGCTGGCGATCGTGGCGAAGGCCCTGGGGTACACGGGTTCGCCGGAGACCCTGGACTCGGCGGTGTCCCCGCGCGGGTACCGGCTGCTGGCGAAGGTGCCGCGGCTGCCCGGGGCGATCATCGAGCGGCTGGTGGAGCACTTCGGCGGACTGCAGAAGCTGCTCGCGGCGTCGGTGGACGACCTGCAGACGGTCGACGGCGTCGGCGAGGCGCGTGCGCGCAGCGTCCGCGAGGGGCTGTCGCGGCTGGCGGAGTCCTCCATCCTGGAGCGGTACGTCTAGGTCGTGAACGACGGAGGGGCCGGACCGCCTTGCACTCCGCATGTCCGAGGGGGCGCCGCCCTCGATCAGGCGGAGCAGGGCGTCCGTGTCCGCGCGTTCCTGATCAGGTCGCCGAGCAGGTCCAGCTGCTCCTCCCGCAGGGAGGCGAAGGAGGTGTCCGGGGCCGGGAC
>NZ_JBSFDF010000109.1:0-5324 GCF_053593795.1 Streptomyces sp. NPDC002104
TCTGCCAGCGCCGGCAGCAATATCCAGCCTCGCCGGCGTTTGAGGCGCGGGGTCTGGGGCGGAGCCCCAGGGGGGTCCGGGCGCAGCCCGGTACCCCTGCTCTTCAGCCCGTCCGGCGTTTGAGGACCGGGGTCCGGGCAGAGCCCGGGGAACGGTGGAAGGGTGGGTAGGGGACTTCGCCCCGCAGGGCAGCGGCCCCGGCTCGGCGGGGGACGACGGAGCCCCCGCCGGGGGCGGCCCGTGAGGGCGCTCCGGCGGGGGCTGGGCCGTCGGGGGTCGGCGTCCCGGCGGCGGGGGATCAGCCGTTGCGGGGGCCGGGGAAGGCGGCGGGGCGGGACGCGCCCGCCTCCTCGCGCACCGGCTGCGGCGGCACCGAGCGGGCCGCCGGGACGGTGGGCAGGGGCCCCAGGGTCCGGGTCGTGGTCGTGGTGGTGGTCGTCGTGCCCTCGGCCAGCGGCTCCCGCTCGGCGGACTCGGCGCTCTGCGCCCGCCGGGCACCGTAGCGCCGGTGGACGGCCTGCTTGGTGACACCGAGCGCCGACCCGACCGCGTCCCACGAGAAGCCGAGCGAGCGGTCGAAGTCCACCGCGGCGGTGACCAGCGTCTCGACGCTGTCCCGCAGCTCCTGGGCGAGGCGGACGGTGGGCGCGGGTGCCCGGCCGTAGACGACGAAGCCCGTGGACGGGCCTGAGCGGCGCGGGCGGTAGACGTTGCCGAGCTGCGCGGTGAGCGTGCGCAGAGCATCCACCTGCCGGCGAACCCGCTCGATGTCCCGCACCAGGAGATGCAGGCTGGCCCGTGCTTGGGCGTCGTGGGTGGCGTGGTCGGCCATGAAGAAGCCTCTCGAACCGGTGCTGAAGAGCGGATAGGGCCGCAGACACCGTTCTGTTTCGCGGCCCGTTTCGGTCAATCTCTTTTGACCAACGCGCTAGCGGGTGGGCAGGTCACGCTGTGGGGGCGTGTCGGCATATGCGAGGAGCGCGCGTGTGTGCGTACGCCCCCTCGGGCGGGCGGCGCGACGCAGGTGGGACCGCGGGCGGACAGACCATAGACTGATGTGCTGCTGACAGCCGAGATAGCGAGGTAGACCCCAGTGAAGCTCGTCTTCGCAGGCACCCCCGAGGTCGCCGTGCCCGCCCTGGACGCTCTGATCGCCTCCGGGCGTCACGAGGTCGCCGCCGTCGTCACCCGGCCCGACGCCCCGGCCGGACGGGGCCGCCGCCTCGTCGCCAGCCCCGTCGCCGAGCGCGCCGAGGAAGCCGGCATCGAAGTGCTCAAGCCCGCCCGCCCGCGCGACCCGGAGTTCCAGGCCCGGTTGCGGGAGATCGGGCCCGACTGCTGCCCGGTGGTCGCGTACGGCGCGCTGATCCCCAAGGCCGCCCTGGACATCCCCAAGCACGGCTGGGTCAACCTGCACTTCTCGCTGCTGCCCGCCTGGCGCGGTGCCGCGCCCGTGCAGCAGTCGATCATGGCGGGGGACGAGGTCACCGGTGCCTCCACCTTCCGGATCGAGGAGGGGCTGGACACCGGCCCGGTCTTCGGGATCCTCACCGAGGAGATCCGCCCCACCGACACCAGCGGTGACCTGCTGACCCGCCTGGCCTTCGCCGGCTCCGGGCTGCTGGTCGCCACCATGGACGGCATCGAGGACGGCACCCTGCGGGCGGTGGAGCAGCCCTCCGACGGGATCTCCCTCGCACCGAAGATCACCGTCGAGGACGCCCACGTCGACTGGAAGGCGCCCGCCCTGCGCGTCGACCGGCTGGTGCGCGGCTGCACCCCGGCGCCGGGCGCGTGGACGGTCTTCCGGGGGGAGCGGCTCAAGCTCGTCTCGGTCGGGCTCGTCGCGGACCGCACGGACCTCGCCCCGGGCGACCTGGGCGTGGCCAAGAACAACGTCTACGCCGGCACCGGCTCGCACGCCGTGGAGCTGCTCTGGGTGCAGCCGCAGGGCAAGAAGCCGATGAAGGCCGCCGACTGGGCGCGCGGCGTGCGGATCGCTCCGGGTGAGCGGCTCGGCGGCGGGGCCGACGTAGGCTGATTTTCGTAGTTTCAGTCAATTCCTTCAGCGTTACGTAAATCCGGAGCACCTTTCACGTGAGCGAACAGCCCAAGAGCGGCGGCAAGCCCGGCAAGACGGCCAAGCCGTACCGCAGGCCCAAGAAGGACCCCGTCCGGATGCTGGCCTTCGAGGTGCTGCGGGCGGTGGACGAGCGCGACGCGTACGCGAACCTCGTGCTGCCGCCGCTGCTGAAGAAGGCCCGCAAGGACGAGACCTTCCAGGCACGGGACGCGGCGCTGGCCACCGAGCTCGTCTACGGGACCCTGCGCCGCCAGGGCACGTACGACGCGGTCATCAAGGCCTGCATCGACCGGCCCCTGCGCGAGGTCGACCCGCCGGTGCTCGACGTGCTCTCGCTCGGCGCGCACCAGCTGCTCGGGACCCGGATCCCCACCCACGCGGCGGTCTCCGCGAGCGTGGAGCTGGCCCGGGTGGTGCTCGGCGACGGACGGGCGAAGTTCGTCAACGCGGTGCTGCGCAAGATCTCCGCGCACGACCTGGAGGGGTGGCTGGAGAAGGTCGCCCCGCCGTACGAGGACGACGCCGAGGAGCACCTCGCGGTCTTCCACTCGCACCCGAGGTGGGTCGTCAGCGCCCTGTGGGACTCGCTGGGCGGCGGCCGGGCCGGGATCGAGGACCTGCTGGAGGCCGACAACGAGCGGCCCGAGGTCACGCTCGTGGCCCGGCCCGGGCGGTCCACGGCGCAGGAGCTGCTGGAAGCGGTGGGCGAGGACTCGGCGCTGCCCGGGCGCTGGTCCCCGTACGCGGTCAGGATGGCCGAGGGCGGCGAACCGGGCGCGCTGGAGGCGGTCCGCGAGGGCCGCGCCGGTGTCCAGGACGAAGGCAGCCAGCTGGTGGCGATGGCCCTGGCGGCCGTCCCGGTCGAGGGCCGCGACGAGCGGTGGCTGGACGGCTGCGCCGGACCGGGCGGCAAGGCGGCGCTGCTCGCGGCGCTCGCCGCCCAGCGCGGGGCGTTCCTGCTGGCCTCCGAGAAGCAGCCCCACCGGGCACGCCTCGTCGAGCGCGCGCTCGCCGGCAACCCCGGCCCCTACCAGGTCATCACGGCCGACGGAACGCGGCCGCCGTGGCTGCCGGGCTCCTTCGACCGGGTCCTGATGGACGTGCCCTGCTCGGGCCTGGGCGCGCTGCGCCGCCGCCCGGAGGCGCGCTGGCGCCGCCGGCCGGAGGACCTGGAGAGCTTCGCGCCGCTCCAGCGCGGGCTGCTGCGCGAGGCGCTCTCGGCCGTCCGGGTGGGCGGCGTCGTGGGCTACGCCACGTGCTCGCCGCACCTGGCGGAGACCCGGGTGGTGGTGGAGGACGTACTGAAGGGCCGGGGCGCGGGCGCGGCCCCGATCTCCGCGGAACTGATCGACGCGCGACCGTACATGCAGGAGGTCCCGGCACTGGGCGACGGCCCGGACGTACAGCTGTGGCCGCACTTGCACGGGACGGACGCGATGTATCTGGCGCTGATCCGGCGGACTGGGTAGGGGGCGGGCTGGGTGGTCGGGGTGGGTGGTCGGGGTGGGTGGTCGGCTGGGTGGTCGGGCTGGGTGGTCGGCTGGGTGGTCGGGCTGGGTGGCCGGCCCGGAGCCCTACGCGACGGCGGTGCCCTCCAGCTCGACCAGCTGGCCGGGGATCGCCAGCCGCGTCACGCCGAGCATCGTGGTGGTGGGCGCCACCCCGGCGGCGCCCAGGCGTGACGCCAGCTCGCCGTAGTGCCGGAAGAGCAGGTCGACGTCGGTCGTGTAGACGTTGAGCCGGACCAGGTTCGCGAGCGACATGCCCGCCTCGGCGAGCACGGCCTCCACGTTGTCGACGCTCAGCGCCAGCTGCGCCGCCATGTCGCCTTCGTGCTCGGGCTTGCCTTCGGCGCTCATCGCGGTCTGGCCCGAGATGTAGAGGGTCCGGGTGTGGCCGGAGACGACCTCGCCCTGGTTGAAGCCCATCTCTGCCGACCAGGTCACGGGGTTGATGGGGGTCCGGTTGATCTGCGTTGCCATGTCGGCTCCGTTGGTTGGTGGTTGGTGGTTGGTGGTTGGTTGGTTGGTTGGTTCGTGGTTCGTTCGGGTTGGTGCTCAATGAGCCTCGCAATGAATCACGACACCCTCTGTCATGTATTCCGATAGAGTTTTTTCGTGCGCGCAGATCGGTTGGTTTCGCTGGTTCTGCTCCTGCGCCAGCGCGGTCGGCTGACTGCGGATGCCCTGGCCCGCGAGCTGGAGGTGTCCACCCGTACGGTGCTGCGCGACATCGAGGCACTGTCGGCCGCCGGGGTCCCGGTCTACGCCGAACGCGGCCGGCACGGCGGCTTCGCGCTGTCGCCCGGATTCCGCACTGAGCTCACCGGCCTGAACCACGAAGAGGCCCTCGCCCTGCTGGCCGCCGGATCGGGGCGCGGCGAGCAGGTGTTCGGCCTGGGACCGGCGCTCGCTTCGGCGATGCGGAAGGTGGTCGACGCGCTCCCCGAAAGCCATCGGGCCGTCGCCAGTGACGCGGCCCAGCGATTCCTCGTCGACCCGGAGGCCGACCTGCTGTCGCGCCGGCTGGTCGCCGAGGAGGTCCCCGGCACCACGATGGTCGAGGTCCGGCGCGCGGTGCTCGCCGGGCGCAAGCTGCGGATCCACTACGCGGCCACGGGCGAGCCGGCGCAGTGGCGGACGGTGGACCCGATAGGGCTGGTCACCGTACGGGACCGGGGCTACTTGCTCGCCACGAGATCCGGCGAGGACCGCACGTACCGGCTGTCGCGCGTACTGGCGGCGGAGGAACTCCCGGAGGCGGCGGAGCGGCCGAACCGGGTCGACCTGGACCGGATCTGGCAGGAACGCTCCGCGCAGTTCCTGTCCGGCGGCGACCACATCGCCGTGCAGCTCCGGGTGAACCCGGCCCGCCGGGAAGACCTGCTGAACACCGCACTGGCGGTCCGCGCGGAAGAGCCGGAGGCGGACGGGGAGGGCTGGCTGCGCCTGGAGGTGACCTTCCAGGATTCACGACATGCCGAGTGGGCTCTGTGGCAGCTCGGCACGGACGGCGAAGCCCTGGCCCCGCAGTCGCTGCGCAGGGTCCTGCGGGAACGGGCCGAGGCGGTGGCGGAGCGGTACGCGACCGAGATCGAGGAGTCGTAGGGGGGGGCTTGGGCTGCGGGTTCGTGCTTGGCTGCGTGGGGGTCCGGGGGGAGCCCGGCAGTCCAGTGTCCTTTCGGTGCGGGCCGGTCCCTCAAGGGCGCTCCCTGCGGTCGCGTCGCTACGCGATGGCCTTC
>NZ_JBSFDF010000110.1:0-4527 GCF_053593795.1 Streptomyces sp. NPDC002104
TCAAGGAACGGACGCTTCCTTTGTACTCACCCTCTCGGGCTTTCCTCCGGGCGTTTCCTTCGTTCTTGTGTCTCCGACTCTATCAGACTCTTTCGTGTCCGATTCCCAGTCAGCGGGATTCGCTTTCCAGTTCTTCGCTTTCGCGTTTCCCTTTCCGGCGAGACCGACTCTATCAGAAGTTTTCCACCGGATTTCCCGGCTTCAGATTCCTGGATGAGGAGTCGAGGGTGCCCACTCTGAATTGCTCCTTTGGGGGCCGGCTGCCGAACTTGTCCAGTTCCAGGCAACCGTTTGACTCTACATGAAGCCCCCTGCACCGTCAAAATCGGCGCGACACAGCACATCCCTTGCTGTAGGGGCCCGTTGCCCGTCGGCTCCAGAAGCCCTCCAGGTCATGGATCGCGGCCACCGGCTCCCCGGCCAGGACACCAACAGGGGCGCCGGATCAGGGTCCCCAGCGCCTGCGGGCCTCCGCACGCGTAGAGCCAGGGGCGGTGCGGGCCCTGGCTCTTGCCGAGCTCGCCCTGCTCGAGGGACACGACGTCCTGCCCGGGCGGCAAACGAGGACACTGCGGTGCGGCGACCCGGCCGAACCGTCGACGTCACCACTCTCCCGCGCCGGATCGCCGGACGTCGTTCTGAGCTCAGGACAAGTCGAGGGCCAGGTCACCGGGTCACGAGGCCCCGCTCTCCGTCAGTACGAGAACGTCCAAGCCGGCCGCCGCTTCGCGGCGGAACGGGTCAACTCCACCCACCCACCCACCCGCCCAGCGCACTCGCTCACTCGACCCGACAGACTGTCGCCGTGATCGACAACTCCTTCGTGATCGTCACTGGTCTGCCGGCAAGCGGAGAGACCACACTGGCCCGCGAGCTCGCCGCACATCTCGAGCTGCCGCTCATCGACAAGGACGTGATCCTGGAGTCGCTCTACGACTCCCTCGGCGTAGGTGACCACTCCTGGCGCCACCGACTGAGTCGGGCCGCCGACGACATCCTGCTGGCCCTCGCTGCCGAGGCCGGACGCGCCGTACTCGTGAACTGGTGGCACCACGACACCGCCCCCGGCCGACTGCACCAGCTGGACGCCCACCTGGTCGAGGTGTTCTGCGACTGCCCCGCCCCCGTCGTCGCCGAACGCTTCCGCACCCGCAAACGCCACCCAGGCCACCTCGACCAGGACCTCACCCTCGAACAGATCCACGACCGCGTCACTGCCTGGGCATCCCACCCCGGCCCGCTCTCACTGGGCGGCCCCGTCAGGACCATCGACACCAGCCGCCCGGTCGACTCCGGCTCCGTCGCCAGGGAACTCCGCCCCTTGCTCTCCACGCCCCCCGAACCCGCAGCCTCACCGTGCCAAGCCCGCGCCCGCTAGAGACAGCGGTGGACCAACCGGTCCACGACAGCGGCGGCCACAACATCCCCCGCAACTCGCTGGGTTGGCGGGCGGCTGCTGCCTCGTGTCTTCTCGGGCGAACACCAGGCCCTGACCGCGCCCGGCGTACACCCGCCTGAACTATGCCGCTCCGCTCCTGGTCACGCACTACGTCACCGCCCACAGCTGCCGGCCGCCGCAGCCCTTCCTGGATGCCCTTCTCGCTGTCGACCTCGACGCGTGGGGCCACACGGTGGCCCGACGTCCCCTTTCCCTGGGTCCCGGATGATGCGGAACGGATGCTGGAGTAGCGGCGCGCGGGACTCACGTGCCCAGCTAGAGCGGTATCGAGGCCACGGTGACCGCGCCGTGAGAGACGCAGGCCCTTCTGGCGCCGCCGTGAATGGGCTTCGTCGCCCCCAAGGCGATCGGGTCGAGGGCGCCGGTGTCCGCCGGCGGGCTGCGGAGCCCGGATCAGTTCCACCACGTTGCTCAGCCGCGAAGCATCACCCCATTGACCGGGCGGCGTGATGACGTAGGCGAGTGGGCGAAGTCCGTCCTTGCCCACCAAATCGATCTTGCAGGCCAGCCCGCCTCCTGAACGGCCCAGGGCCTCGTCTGCCCGGTGACGGACCGGAGTGCTTCTCCTACCGGCAACCTTCGGCGGGCGGGACTGGGCTCCGGCCGCGTGCTGACGAGCCGGGCAGGAGGCGGAGTCCGCCCTCACCCTGCTCCAGTCGCCGATCCGGCCCTCAGCGCCCGCGTCAGCCTGGACGGCCCGCCCCATCCGAAAGATCACCCCGCCCCACGTGGACCGCACGATCAACCGGCGGCGGAGTCACGCAACCCAGCGGTCGAACGCCGGCGGCCTGCCACCACGGCTGCCGAGTCGCTTACGGTTCACAGCTTGGTCAGCGGTTTGCAGGATCACCACGCCGATCCCGCGCCGACGCAGGTCGGAACGGACCGCGCGGGACGAGTACGCCCGGCCGGCTGTGGGCCCCCCTCCACGACCCGAAGCACTCGGGCAGGTCCATCCTGCGCGCGTTCGATGCGCCTGTCACCAATGCCCCGCACCGGACTTGCCCGTGCCGGGCCCAGACCGAGGCCAGGCGCATCTTGCTGGTCCAACCCGCTGTTGGTGCTTTCTTTAGTCGGCCACCTGGCGCTCAGCGGCGCCCCAGACCTCCTCACCGAATCTCCCCGGCTAGACACGAGCTGCCCTTCGGTCGCTCCCTACTCGGTCCAGACGCGGAGCAACTGGAGCGAGGTGCAGGGGAGGTAGTCGCTTCCACGGCTGTGACCGCGCCTCCGATGGAACTCATTGAGGCTGAGCTGTTCACGGATGCAGGTAACGACGCGGTCGTGCGGCTACCCCCGCGTCGCCCCCCGGGAGGTGCTGATCCAGGGTGGCTCGCTGTCGAGCATCCGCAGCGAGGTTCGACGAACTGCTGGACGCCACGAGAGTGCGTTGGAAGCGCATGGCATTAAGCGTCCCTGCGGACCACGCGCGTAGGGGCCGTCATGCCGGATCGACTCCCCCGCGGCACAACCTCTGCCTGTGCCTGCATGCATGCCTGCCTGCGGAAGCGGCTCAGGAACTGGCTCGACCTGACGCCCTGGTCCCTCACCTCTGGGTGCCAGATCAGCCGGCCAAGCTGTCCAAGAGCGCCGTCCTCACCCTGATCGGCGACCACACCGGCCGTCTGCTGCCGACAGGATCAGGGAAGTGGAGCGTGACTCACCTCAGCCGATCCGCGGGTTCGCCCGCACAGGCCGCAATCGTCGGGTTCGGCCTTCCCGCACTGCGGCCGCATCCCGGGCACTACACGCCGGGCGCCAACGGGCACCGGCAGTCCGTCGGTACCGCGGTCAGGCAAGCCCGGGGTGCCGGCGGACCATGGGCCGGCAGCGCGCGATGCCCAGGCGCGGGCCTGGCCAACAGCGCCTGCGGCGGGATGCCTGCCGCAGGCGAGCGACTCACCGGGCGGTATCACATCCGAGTGCAGCAGGAGCCGTTCATCTGCGGTAGTCCCCCGCTGTGAACAGGACTGAGCTTGTAGTGCGGCAGGCTGTCGACTCCGATGCCGCCGCCATCGCCGACACCTGGCTGCGTTCCTTCAGAACCGCTCTGCCGACCGTGCGTCTTGCGCACGGCGACGACGACGTACGGGACTGGTTCGCCGCCGTGGTCGTGCCGGAGTACGAGACCTGGATAGCAGTTGCCGACGGCACCGTAGCGGGGTTGCTCGTACTCGACGGCGAGGAACTGGAACAGCTCTACCTCGAGCCGTCCTGGCGCGGAAAGGGTCTGGGCGACCGGCTCATCGCTCTGGCCAAGCAGCGGCGGCCGGACGGGCTGGGGTTGTGGACGTTCCAGGCCAACGGCCCGGCGCAACGGTTCTACGAGCGCCACGGATTCACCGCGGTCGAACGTACCGACGGGCTCCGCAATGAGGAGCGCGAACCCGATGTCCGCTACGTCTGGCCGCGCCAGGACAGGAGCGGGACGTCCGCCGGCGTCCGCTGAGGCGGCGGCCCAGGCAGAGGACAGGCAGGCCGGCCGCGCTTGCTCAGCGGAACTCGTGGACCACCTCGATCTCGCCCACGATGTGCGCGTTGAACTCGTCCAACTCCTCTGCGGGGACCCATAGTTCGAGGATCGTCCGCCCCCCGGCCTGCTGGACGGGATAGCGGGTCAGGAACTCCGACTCCACCTCGAATCGGGTCACGAAGCCGGCGCCGCTGTGCTGGACGTTCCAGTCCCTCGCGATCTTGATCGCGTAGTCCTCGTTGAGGACCGGGTAGAAGATCGGCTGCTCGGGGAGCCGAGGGGGCCAGGCACGCCAGTCGAGCTCGCGGACTAGGTCCAGCTCCTCGGGGCCGGTGGGGCGCCACAGGGTCGTCGTTGCTGGCTGGCTCGTCATGCGAATCGCCCTCGGGAGGTGGTGGGCCGGCCGGCAGGGCCAGCTCGTCACCGGACGGTACCCGCGGGTCGATCTCGACGGCTACGGAGTTTCTGTAGCGGGTCAGGGTCCAAGAACCCCGTGAACGCAGAAAAGCCCCGCACCGAACCCTGAACGGGTTGGTGCGGGGCTTTCCCACAATGATTGTTCGGCGGCGTCCTACTCTCCCACAGGGTCCCCCCT
>NZ_JBSFDF010000111.1:0-4292 GCF_053593795.1 Streptomyces sp. NPDC002104
GGATCGACTGGTACAACTACCACCGACCCCACACCGGCATCCAAAGCCAAACACCCGCCAGCCGCGTCACCAACCTGCCCGGACAACACACCTAGATGACCACCAGCGGGACGAGCAGGGCGAAGGCCGCGCCGGCCTCGACCGCGTAGGCGTACAGGGACGGATGCTGGACGGGGGCCGCGAGCAGGACCACGCTCTGCTGGGCGGCGGCCGCGCCGACCCAGTCGGCGTCGGCGCCGAGGCCGCCCTGGTACCAGCCCTCGCAGGCGCCGGGGCCGGTGACGGCGAGGACGTCGTCCTCGCGGCGGTAGAAGGCCTGCCAGCCTTCGGCCGGTACGGACCAGGCCTCGAAATCGGTGAACTGCGCCCAGCCGCCGTCGCGGATCGCGGCGTCGAACATCCAGACCGGCACCCCCTCGGGGGTGACCTCGCCGCCCTCCTGCTGGTCGGTGGTGAAGTGGACCATGGGCAGGGCGTCGGGCCCGTCCGCGGTACTGGGCCAGGCGTACATCGTGATCATCGTCTGAATTCTGTCCTGCTCGGTGTAGGCACGGAATAACGAGCGGGAGGGGCTACGAGGCCTGCGGCCTGCGGCCGTTCTCCAGCTCCACGGTGCTCTCCCCGCTCTGCAGGACCCGGTACGCCTCCACGGTGCGCAGGCCCAGGGAGCCGAGCAGATGGTCCGTCAGCCCGGCCGGCTCCACCAGCCGCCACGAGAGCAGTTCCTCCTCCTGGAGGGTGATGGAGGCGAGCTGTCCGGCGTCGAGCACGCCGCCGTCGTAGAGGTACGCGACGAGCGGGGGCCGGCCCGGGCCGGTCGACCAGTCGACGGCGAGCAGCCGGCCGAGCGGCACGTCGATGCCGATCTCCTCGGCGCTCTCGCGGCGGGCGGCCGTGCGCGGGGACTCCCCCGTGTCGGACTCGATGGTGCCGCCCGGCAGGGCCCAGCCCTCGCGGTAGTTGGGCTCGACGAGGAGCACCCGGCCCTCGGAGTCCCGGAAGAGGGCGGCCGCTCCGGCCAGCACCCGGGGCAGGCTCGCGATGTAGGTGGCGTAGTCATCCGTGGTGGTCATCGCGCAACCCTACCCAGCCGCCCCGGGCCCGCGGGGATCACCCTTCCGGGGTGGACCCGCCGCCGGGTGCGCCACCGGTTCCGGCGCCGCCAGCGCCGTCCTCGCGGTCGCGGTTCCTCGACTCCGCCACGCGCCGCAGGCGCGGGTGGCGGGCCGGGCCCTGTTCGGTGATGGCGTCGCCGACCATGGCCTTGACCGCGTCCCGCAGTCCGTGCAGGGCGTGGTGGCGGACGGGGCCCGCGCCCGGGTCCTCCCGCAGTTCCTTCACCAGGGCCCAGCACAGGACCAGCATCACGATCACGAAGGGCAGCGCGACCAGGATGGTGGCCGTCTGGAGGGACTTCAGGCCGCCCGCGACGAGGAGCACGGCGGCCACGGAGGCCATCAGCACGCCCCAGGTGACGACGAGCCAGGTCGGCGGGTGCAGGGAGCCGCGGCTGGTGAGGGAGCCCATGACGAGGGAGGCGGAGTCGGCGCTGGTGACGAAGTACGTCATCACCAGGAGCATCGCGATCCACGAGGTGACCGTGCCGAGCGGGAGGGCGTCGAGCATCGCGAAGAGCGAGGCCTCGGTGCCCTCCTTGGCCTTGGCCGCCATGTCGGCGACGCCGGTGGAGTCGAGGCGGATCGCGGTGCCGCCCATGACGCAGAACCAGACGACGGTGGCGCCGCTGGGCACCAGGAGCACGCCGACGAGGAACTCGCGGATGGTGCGGCCGCGCGAGATGCGGGCGATGAAGGTGCCGACGAACGGCGCCCAGGAGAGCCACCACGCCCAGTAGAAGATCGTCCACGCGCCGAGCCACGCGCTGTCGGTGAAGGCGCCGGTGCGGGTGGCCATCGGGAGCAGTTCGTGCAGGTAGCTGCCGACGCTCGCCGGGATCACGTCGAGGACGTAGACGGTCGGGCCGAGGACGAAGACGAAGGCCATCAGGGCCGCGGCGAGCACGATGTTGATCGTGCTGAGCCATTTGACGCCCTTGTGCAGCCCCGAGAAGGCGGAGAGCACGAAGGCCGCGGACAGGGAGCCGATGATGATCAGCTCGACCGTGGTCGAGTCCTCGATGCCGGTGGTGATGTTGAGGCCCTTGGCCACCTGGAGGGCGCCGAGGCCGAGGCTGGTGGCGGTGCCGAAGACGGTCGCGAAGACGGCGAGCAGGTCGATGGCCTTGCCCTGCCAGCCGTTGGCCCGCTCCTCGCCCATGAGGGGGACGAAGGCGGAGCTGAGGCGGTTGCCGCGGCCCTTGCGGAAGGTCGCGTAGGCGAGGGCGAGGCCGGCGATGCCGTAGATCGCCCAGGGGGTGAGGGTCCAGTGGAAGAAGGAGTAGTCGAGCGCGGCGCGGGCGGCGTCGCCGGTGCCGGGGGCCGCGCCGGAGGCCGGGGGCGGGTTCAGGTAGTGGGTGAGCGGCTCGCCCACCCCGTAGAACATCAGCCCGATGCCCATGCCCGCGCTGAACATCATCGCGATCCACGCGAGGTTCGTGAACTCCGGCTCCGAGTCGTCCCGGCCGAGGCGGATCCGGCCGAAGCGGCTGATCGCGAGCACGACGCACATGACGAGGAACACATCGGCGGCGATCACGAAGAGCCACGCGAAGTTGCTCAGCACCCAGGCCAGCGCGCTGCTCGACGCCGAGTCGAACGAGCTCTTGCCGAGGGCCGCCCAGGCGACCACGGCCAGGACGGCGACCACCCCGATGACGACGACCGTGAGGTCGGGGGCTCCGTCAGCCTCGTGGAGGGGTCCTTCGGACCTGCCGCCTGGGGAATCCGGACGTGCCTGTTCCAGTGAATCCGTGCTCATGCGGCCACACTATGCAGGCGTATATACCTATTTAGGGGTATGCCGCGCCGTGTGTGGCCCAGGCCACGCATGGGCATAGGAGGATCCTCCGGATAGGCTCATGGGTGGCGCGACTGCACTGTTCGATAGCAAGGGATTAGCAAGGTGACGGACGGAGCAGTAACTGAGACCGCGCGCGTGCTCATCGCCGCGGACAAATTCAAGGGCTCGCTCACGGCCGTTCAGGTCGCGGAGCGGGTCACGGCCGGCCTGCGCAAGGCCGTACCGGGCGTGGAGATCGAGACCCTCCCCGTCGCGGACGGCGGCGACGGTACGGTCGCGGCCGCCGTGGCGGCCGGTTTCGAACGCCGGGAGGTACGGGTCACCGGACCGCTCGGCGACCAGGTCACGGCCGCTTTCGCGCTCCGCGAGGGCACCGCGGTGGTCGAGATGGCGGAGGCCTCCGGTCTCCAGCTGCTGCCGGCGGGCGTCTTCGCCCCCCTGACGGCGACCACCTACGGCTCCGGCGAACTGCTGAAGGCCGCACTCGACGCGGGCGCGCGCTCGATCGTCTTCGGTGTGGGCGGCAGCGCCACCACCGACGGCGGCGCGGGCATGCTGGCCGCGCTGGGCGCGGTGTTCCTGGACGCGAACGGTGAACCCGTCGGTCCGGGCGGCGGCGCGCTGGCCGGGCTGGCCTCGGCCGACCTGTCGGGCGTCGACCCCCGCATCAAGGAGGTCGACTTCGTCCTGGCGAGCGACGTGGACAACCCTCTGACGGGTCCGAAGGGCGCTCCGGCGGTCTACGGCCCGCAGAAGGGGGCGTCGCCCGAGGACGTCGCGACGCTGGACGCGGCGCTGGCGCACTTCGCGGTGGTCCTGGAGAAGTCGATCGGCTCCCTGGCCGCCGAGGCCGCGGTGTCGCCCGGCGCGGGCGGTGCGGGCGGCATCGGCTACGGGGCCCTGCTGCTCGGTGCCTCGTTCCGTCCCGGCATCGAGCTGATGCTGGAGGTGCTCGGCTTCGCGCCGGCCCTGGAGCGGGCCACGCTGGTCATCACCGGTGAGGGTTCGCTGGACGAGCAGACGCTCCACGGCAAGGCTCCGGCCGGTGTCGCGGCGGCGGCCCGTGCGGCGGGCAAGCCGGTCGTCGCGGTCTGCGGCCGCCTGCTGCTCACGCAGGAGGCCCTTTCGGCGGCCGGGATCCAGCGGGCCTATCCGCTGACCGACCTCGAGCCGGACCCGGCGGTGTCCATCCCCAACGCGGGGCCGCTGCTCGAGCGGGTCGCGGAGAACATCGCGGGCGACGTCCTCTGACCGCGTCCGCCCTCACCGGCGACGGCCCGGCGGCCGTCAGATCGGTGAGGCCGGGGGCCATGCGGCCTTCCAGGTGGCCGATCCAGCCCGAGCAGAGCGGTTCGTTGAGGGTGGCCCACTGG
>NZ_JBSFDF010000112.1:0-2910 GCF_053593795.1 Streptomyces sp. NPDC002104
ACCCACCAAGACATCCCCTTCGAACGCATCGTCGAAGCCCTCAACCCACCCCGCCTCCCCAACCGCCACCCCCTCTTCCAAACCATGCTCCAGGTCAGCCCGGACACCGGGTTCGAGCTGGACCTCGCGGGGACCACCTCCTCGGGCGAGGCCACCAACCTCGACGGCGCCAAGTTCGACCTCTCCCTGAACGTGCGCGCCACGACGGCCGAGGACGGCAAGCCCGGCCCGCTGCGCGCCTTCGTGGGCTACTCCCAGGACCTGTTCGACCCCGGATCCGTCCGCACCCTCCTCGGACGGGTCACCCGTGTACTGGACGCCGCGGCCGCCGATCCCGAGACCCCGATCGACGCCATCGACATCCTGGAGCCCGCCGAGCGCACGGCCCTGCTCGCCGCTCCGGTCCGGGAGACCGGGCCCGAGGCGGTGCTGACGGAGCTGTTCGCGGCCCAGGTCGCCCGTACGCCGGACGCCGTCGCGGTGACCTGCGACGGCCGGCACACCACGTACGCCGAGCTCGACGCCCGCGCCAACCGCCTGGCGCACGTCCTGGCCGCCCGGGGCGCCGGACCCGACCGCCTCATCGCGGTCGCCCTGCCGCGCTCCACCGAACTGGTCGTCACCCTGCTCGCCGTGCTCAAAGCGGGTGCCGCGTACCTGCCGATCGACCCGGACTACCCGGCCGACCGCATCGCGTACATGCTCGAGGACGCTCGGCCCCTCCTCCTGGTGACCAGTGCCGAGCTCGCGGACCGGCTGCCCGCCGACACCGCGCTGCTGCTCACCGACGCGCCGGACACAGCCGGTCTGCTCGCCGAGGCCGCCGACACCGACCCGGGCACGGGCGCGCTGCTGCCGCAGCACGCGGCTTATGTCATCTACACCTCGGGGTCGACGGGCCGTCCCAAGGGCACCGTCATCCCGCACCAGAACGTGACCCGGCTGTTCGCCGCCACCCGGCACTGGTTCGGCTTCTCCGCCCAGGACGTGTGGACGCTGTTCCACTCGTACGCCTTCGACTTCTCCGTATGGGAGCTGTGGGGGCCGCTGCTGCACGGCGGACGTCTCGTCGTCGTCCCGTACGCGGTCAGCCGCACGGCCGCCGACTTCCTGAAGCTGCTCGCCGCGGAACGCGTCACCGTGCTCAACCAGACGCCGTCCGCCTTCTACCAGCTCATGCAGGCCGATGCCGAGGACCCCGGGACCGGGGCGGGGCTGGCCCTGCGCACCATCGTCTTCGGCGGTGAGGCGCTGGACCCGCGCCGGCTCGCCGAGTGGTACGAGCGGCACGCCGACGACGCGCCGGTGCTGGTCAACATGTACGGGATCACCGAGACCACCGTGCACGTCACCCACCAGGCACTGGACCGGAACTCCGCGGCCTCCATGCCGGGCAGCGTCATCGGCGAAGCCATCCCCGACCTGGGCCTGTACGTCCTGGACGGCGCCCTGCGCCCGGTGCCCGCCGGGGTCGCGGGCGAGCTCTACGTCTCCGGCCCGGGTCTTGCCCGTGGCTATCTGGGGCGTCCCGGGCTGACCGCCGAGCGCTTCGTGGCCTGCCCCTTCGGCGGGCCGGGCGGCCGCATGTACCGCACGGGCGACATCGTGCGGTGGACCGGGGCCGGGCGGCTGGAATACGTCGGCCGCGGCGACCACCAGGTCAAGGTGCGCGGATTCCGGATCGAGCTCGGCGAGGTCGAGGCCGCGCTCCTGTCCTACGCGCCGGTCGCGCAGGCCACGGTCACCGTCCGGGAGGACCGGCCCGGTGACAAGCGACTGGTCGGCTACGTGGTGCCCCGGGAGTCGATGCCGGTGGACACCGCCCTGCTGCGGGCCCATCTGGCCGACGCCCTGCCGGACTACATGGTGCCGTCCGGGCTGGTCGTCCTGGACGTACTGCCGTTGACGGCGAACGGGAAGCTGGATCAGCGGGCGCTGCCCGCGCCGGCGTACGAGAGCGGCAGGGAGAGCCGTGCCCCGCGGACCGCGGTGGAGAGCACGCTGTGCGCACTGTTCGCGGAGGTGCTGGGTGTCGACGTGGTCGGTGTCGACGACAGCTTCTTCGACCTGGGCGGCCACTCCCTGCTGGTGACGCGGCTCGTGAACCGGGCGCGGACGGTGCTCGGTTCGGATCTGCCGGTCCGCACCGTGTTCGAGGCTCCGACGGTGGCGGAACTGGCAGCGCGTCTGGATGACCGTGCGGATGGCCGTCGTCCGGCGCTCCTCGCCGGAGTGCGTCCGGAGCGCCTGCCCGCCTCGTTCGCCCAGCAACGCCTGTGGTTCATCGATCAGTTCGAGGGCCCGAGCGCGATCTACAACCTCCCCGTCAGCATCCGGGTCACCGGAACCCTCGACGTACAGGCTCTGGAAGCGGCGCTGACGGACCTGATCACACGTCACGAAACCCTGCGCACGGTCATCCACGAGGCCGACGGCGAACCCGTGCAGATCATCCTGCCCCCCGCGCCGGCGACCCTCCACCGGATCGACTGCGCTGAAGAGGACCTCGCCGAAGTCCTCCGGAGCACCAGCAGCCAGGCCTTCGACCTGTCTGCCGAGGCACCCCTTCGCGTCACCCTGATCACCCTGGCCGAGGACCAGCACGTGCTGCTCGTCCTCCTGCACCACATCGCCGGCGACGCAGCCTCCATGGGCCCCCTCACCCACGACCTCAGCCACGCCTACACCGCCCGCCTCACCCACCAAACACCCCAATGGACCGAACTCCCGGTCCAGTACGCCGACTACACCCTCTGGCAGCAGGAACTCCTCGGCACCACCGACGACCCCCACTCCACCCTCAACACCCAACTCACCTACTGGAAGCAGGCCCTCGCCGACCTGCCCGCCGAACTCACCCACCCCACCGACCGACCCCGACCCACCCACCCCACCCAACGCGGCGGATCC
>NZ_JBSFDF010000113.1:0-2883 GCF_053593795.1 Streptomyces sp. NPDC002104
GCCCCAGGGGGTCCGGGCGCAGCCCGGGACCCCTCTTCAGCCCCGCCGGCGTTTGAGGCGCGGGTCCGGGCTGGCCCGGGGAACGGTGGAAGGGCGGGTAGGGGAACTCCGCCCCGCAGGGCCGACCAGTCGCAGCGGTGGCTGCGGTCGGGCCGTGCAGCGGGTGGGGTCAGACCCGGGCCGGGCTCAGGGAGGTCAGGGCCGGCATCAGGCGGAGGGCGTTGTCGCGGTTGATCGCCCGGTGGTGCGCCGGAGTCAGCGCGGGATCCCCCGCCAGCGCCGGCAGCGCGACGCCCGCCACCATGTCCGAAGGACACGCCGGCCAGTCGCTGCCGAAGAGGATGCGCTCCGGCGAAGCCATCGCCAGCAGGGTGCCCGCCGGGGACATGGGCCCGGCGGTGTCGTAGTAGAAGCGGAGCAGGTGGTCCCGGACCATCGCCGGGTCCACGGGCGGAGTCAGCGCCCCCGCGAAGGCCTGGACCCGGGTGGCGATGTGCGGGAGGAAGCCGCCCGCGTGCGGCAGGATCACCGACAGGTTCGGGAACCGGTCCAGCGTGCCCTTGTGGATCATGTTCAGCGCGGCCCGCGTGGTGTCCAGCAGGAAGTCGCACAGGAAGTTCGGGATCCCCGGAACGGTCACCGCCCCCGGCCCGCCGCCCCCGCCCGGCAGGTTGTGCGGGTGCGTGTCCACGACGGCGGACCGTTCGTCCAGCTCCACGAGGAGCGGGTCGTAGGAGGGGTCGCCCAGGTATACGCCCCCGTAGTTCGCCGTCACGTTCACCCCCACCGCCCCCAGCTCGTCGAGCCCCCGCCGCAGCGCCCAGCGCGAGACGTCCGCGTCGTCGAGGAAGAGCGGGGCGTGGAAGGCGAAGCGGCCCGGGTGGGCCTCCGTGACCTCCGCCGCCGCCCGCAGGGTGATGTCGGTGGCCTCGCGGAGCTGCGCGGACGTCGCGTAGCGCGCGGGCAGCATCGGTTTGAGGACGGCGGTGGCGATGCCCGCCCGGTCCATCAGGTCCAGGGCCGTCGCCGCGTCCCAGCGCGCCCACGGCGGCAGGGCCTTGCGGTTCGCCAGGCCCTGGCCCTCGGCCCACTCCAGCCACTGGGGGGCGCAGAAGTGGTGGTGGACGTCGATCCTGCTCTGGCTGCCGTCGTCCGGCGGGGTGGTGATGTCTGCGATGTCCGGCATGGGGGGACCTTATGGCGGGGCCGCGCGGGCGGCCCCGGGACAGGTCCGGGACCCGGCCGATCCGCTCAGGCGGGCGTAGTTTCGGGCCCGAACGGGGTAACGGAGGTTATGCGGGGCGCGGGCCGAGGGAGTGAGGTGGCTGGACAGTCGAGCCCCACGAGAGGTCTGAGACCGTGACGACCGAACCCGCAGTGGCAGTGAGTGACGGCCTCCCCGTCGGCGAGGCCGTGGCGGCCGTATCGATGGGCACGCCGGAGTACCGTACGTGCCCCTACCCGGTGTACCGGTCGCTGCGCGAGCAGGCCCCCGTCAGCAAGCTGACCACGCGCCACGGGGTGGACACGTATCTCATCACCCGGTACGAGGACGCCCGCCTCGCGCTGGCCGATCCGCGCATCGGCAAGGACATGCACGAGGGCATCGACATCTACCACGCCGTCTTCGGGGACACCTGTGACGCCCTCGACGACAACCTGATCTTCGCCGACCCCCCTCGGCACACCCGGCTGCGGCACATCGCGCACGAGGCCTTCACCCCGCGTCACGTCAAGCTCCTGCGCCCGCGCATCGAGCAGCTCGCCGCCGAACTGCTCGACAAGTGTCCGACGGACACCCCCGTCGACCTGATGTCCTCCTTCGCCCTGCCGCTGCCCGTCATGGTCATCTGCGAGCTGCTCGGGATCGTCGGGGACGAGCGCACCGAGGTCCTGACGTGGTTCGGGCAGGTGACGCGCTCCCGGTTCAGCAAGGACGCGGCCGGCGACCTGGCCGCGGCGGAGGACTGGCTGCGGCACTACTTCCTCCGGCTGGTCGCCCGCAAGCGCGCGGAGCCCGACGACGACTTCCTCACCGTGCTGATCCAGACGGAGCACGAGGACGGGGCGCTGACGGACGACGAACTCGTCTCGATGATGTGGGTCCTGCTCTTCGCGGGCCACAAGACCACGACCTTCCAGATCGGCAACGCGGTCTTCTCCCTGCTGTCCCACCCCGACCAGCTGGCGCTCGTACGGGAGGACCGGGAGCTGCTGCCCCAGGCGATCGAGGAGCTCGTCCGGTTCGAGTGCTCCGTGGAGACCTCCACCTTCCGCTACGCCCTGGAGGATCTGGAGATCGGGGGAGTTCCCATCGCGCGGGGCTCCATCGTCCAGATCGCGATCTCCTCCGCGAACCGGGACCCGGAGAAGTTCGCGGAGCCGGACACCCTGGACGTGACGCGGAAGGGGCTGCAGGGCACCCACCTCGGTTTCGGCCACGGACCCCACTACTGCCTCGGCGCCCCGCTGGCCCGGATGGAGCTGGAGACCGCGCTGACGGCCCTGCTCGACCGGTTCCCCGACATGGTCCTGGCGACGCCCGAGCCGGGGCAGGAGGAGTGGCTCAAGGGGCCGTTCCCCGCCTTCCGCGGGCTGGAGCGGCTGCCGGTCGCGCTGGACCCGTCGCGGACCGTCGACGACTGGACCGAGGTCTAGGTCTAGGTCGACGACTGGGTCGAGGTCTAGGCGGAGGTCTAGGTCGAGGTCTAGGTCTAGGCCGGCCCCGGCCCCGGCCCCGGCCCCGGCCCCGGTCGCCGTCGCACCGCGCCGTTCGTTCGTCCGCCCGCCCCGTGGGTCCTCCGTAGGGATCCGCGGGGCCCGCACCGCAGGGGCAGCACCCCGGCGGCGAAGCCCCGTACGGCGGGCCCGCCCAGCCGGGCC
>NZ_JBSFDF010000114.1:0-2771 GCF_053593795.1 Streptomyces sp. NPDC002104
GACCTCGACCTGCTGCGCCCGATCTACGCCCAGACCGCCGCCTACGGCCACTTCGGCCGCGAGCTGCCGGACTTCACCTGGGAGCGCACCGACCGCGTGGACGCCCTGCGCACCGCTGCCGGTCTGTAGGACCGCCGGTCCTCAGGACCCGCCAGGAGCAACCGTTCGACGGACGGCCCCGGACCCTCGTGGTCCGGGGCCGTCCGCGTGTGCGGCCCCGTCCGCCGTTGTCGGCGGGGTTTGGTAAGAATGCGGGTGTGAGCAGCACCAATGACGCGGGGGAGCGGAGCGGACCGGGCGGTCCGCCGGAGCAGCTCGCGCTGATGCGGGAGATGGTCGCCGAGGCGAAGGCCAAGGCGCCCAAGGCCAAGCCGCGGACCTGGCGCGGGGCCTCCGTCGCCGAGGAACTGCCCGTGGCCCGGGTCCTGGTCAACAAGGGCGTGCTCCACCTCGACCGGCTCTTCGACTACGCCGTGCCCGCCGAGCTCTCCGAGTCGGCCCAGCCCGGCGTCCGGGTGCGGGTCCGCTTCGGCGCCGGCTCCCACCGGGTCCACGGCGGCCGCCGCGAGGGCGGCGGGCTCATCGACGGCTTCGTCATCGAGCGCCGCGCCGAGTCCGACTACGAGGGAGCCCTCGCCGCCCTCGCCCAGGTCGTCTCGCCCGAGGTCGTCCTCGGCCCCCGCATGCTTGCCCTCGCCCGCGCCGTCGCCGACCGGTACGCCGGCAGCCTCGCCGACGTGCTCCAGCTCGCGCTGCCCGCGCGCAGCGCCCGCGCCGAGGCCAAGCCCTCGCCCGAACCGCTGCCCCCGCCCACCGCGCCCGAGCCCGCCGGCTGGGAGCGGTACGGAGCAGGCCCCGGCTTCCTGCGGGCCCTGGCGGGCGGCGGCACCCCGCGCGCCGTGTGGACCGCCCTGCCCGGCCCCGGCTGGGCCGACGAGCTGGCCCGCGCCATGGCCGCCACCCTCGCCTCCGGACGCGGCGCCCTCGCCGTGGTCCCCGACGGACGCACCGCCGCCCGCGTCGACGCGGCGCTCACCGCCCTCCTCGGCGAGGGGCGGCACGCGCTGCTCACCGCCGAGTCCGGGCCGGAGAAGCGCTACCGCGAGTGGCTGGCCGTCAGCCGCGGCTCGGTGCGGGCCGTGGTCGGCACCCGGGCCGCGATGTTCGCCCCCGTACGGGACCTCGGGCTCGTCGCCGTCTGGGACGACGGCGACTCCAGCCACAGCGACGTCCACGCCCCCTTCCCGCACGTGCGGGAGGTCCTGGAACTGCGGGCGGTCACCGACGGCTGCGGCTTCCTCGTCGGCAGCACCAGCTGCACGGTGGAGGCCGCGCAGCTCGTCGAGTCCGGCTGGGCCCGGCCGCTGGTCGCCGACCGGGAGACGGTCCGTACGTACGCGCCCCGGATCCGCACCGTCGGCGACGAGCTGCTGGCCCGCGACGGGGCCGCGCGGGCCGCCCGGCTGCCGAGCCTCGCGTGGGAGACCGTACGGGAGGGCCTGAAGACCGGGCCCGTACTCGTCCAGGTGCCCCGGCGCGGCTACGTGCCCCGGCTGGCGTGCGAGCGGTGCCGGACGCCCGCGCGGTGCACGGTCTGCGCGGGGCCGCTGGAGGCGCCCGACCAGCGGGACCTGCAGTGCGGATGGTGCGGACGGGCCGAGCCCGCCTGGCACTGCGAGGAATGCGGATCGTTCCGGCTGCGGGCCCAGGTGGTGGGCGCGCGGCGGACCGCTGAGGAGCTGGGGCGGGCCTTCCCGGCCGTGCCCGTACGGACCTCCGGGCGCGACCACATCCTGGACGAGGTCCCGGACCGGCCGGCGCTGGTGGTGTCCACCCCCGGTGCCGAGCCGGTCGCGGCGGGAGCCGGGTACGCGGCTGCGCTGCTGCTGGACGGCTGGGCCATGCTGAGCCGGCCCGACCTGCGGGCGGGCGAGGACGCGCTGCGGCGGTGGATCGCCGCGGCCTCGCTGGTCCGGGGCGACGGGCAGGTGGTGGTCGTCGCCGAGCCGACGCTGCGGCCGGTCCAGGCGCTGGTGCGGTGGGATCCCGTCGGGCACGCGGTACGGGAGCTGGCGGAGCGGGCGCAGCTCGGCTTTCCGCCGGTCTCCCGGATGGCGGCGGTGGCCGCGGGCAGCGCGGAGGCCGTCTCGGCCTTCCTGGCGGGGGCCGGGCTGCCGGCCGACGCGGAGGTGCTGGGGCCCGTGCCGGTGCCCGGGCGGCGGGGGGAGCCGTCTGCGGGGGAGCGGGCGCTGGTGCGGGTGCCGCCGGGGAGCGGGGCCGCGCTGGCGGCTGCGCTGAAGTCCGCGCAGGCGGCCCGTATGGCCCGGGGCGTCCCGGCGTCGGAGGCGGTCCGGATCCGGATCGATCCGCTGGACATCGGCTAGGCCCGGCGGGGCGGACCTGGCCCGCCCGCCCGGCCTGGCCCGCCCGCCCGCCCGGCCTGGCTCGCCCGGCTCGCCCGGCCCGTCCGGCCCGGCTCGCCCGGCCTGGACAGGCGGGCCCTGCGGGGGCTGTCCCCTACCCGCCCTTCCACCGTTCCCCGGGCTCTGCCCGGACCCCTGCCGAGTGCGGCGCCGTTCCCGGGGGCCAGCCCCGGACCCCCGCTCCTCAAACGCCGGAGGGGCTGGATTTTGGCCGGCGTCCGCTGGATTTCTGCCAGCGCCGGCAGCAATATCCAGCCTCGCTCGTACTCGTGGTCCGGGGGCAGCGCCCGTCCGTTCGTGATCACGAAGAGGGGGACTAAGGGGGAGGTCAGTTCCAGCTCTTCGTCC
>NZ_JBSFDF010000115.1:0-2737 GCF_053593795.1 Streptomyces sp. NPDC002104
CTTCGGTGCAGATGTCGCAATCCACACCGAACCCGGAGGCCCTCACCCATTTCAAGAACCCAGCACGCGTGTCACCAACGTCCCGGGACAACACAACTAGGCCGTCTCTTTCGGATCTTGTCGGCCGAGCCCGCGGCGTCTGGTGCCGTGCCTGGGCGTGTTGCCGGGGCGTTCGCGTACTGGGCGTACGTGGTCGCCGCGGCAGTGCGGCCAGGCACGGTGCCAGGCGTCGCGGGCCCGGCAAGATCCGAAAGAGACGGCCTAGGTGGGCCGGGGGGTGTGCGGCGTCGGGCCGGTGCGGACGACGGCCTGGTCGCCGTGGGGGCCGAACAGGTGCAGGATCTCCACCACCTCCCCTTCGGCGGGGCCGAACCAGTGCGGCTCACCGGTGTCGAACTCGGCGACCTCGCCGGGGCGCAGGGTGAGGGTGCGCTCGCCGATGACGAGGCGGAGCTCGCCCGCGAGCACGTAGAGCCATTCGTAGCCGGCGTGGGTCACCAGTTTCGGCTCCCGGTACGCGAGCACCTGCTTGAAGACCTGGACCCGGCCCGGGTACGTCGTCAGGGGGACAAGGACGCTCCCGTCCCTGCGGCGGGGCTTCAGGTGGACGCGCGGATCACCGGTGACCGGGGCGGCCACGAGCTGGTCCAGGGGCACGCGGTGGGTCCGCGCGAGCGGGATGAGCAGTTCGAGGGTGGGGCGCCGTTTCCCCGACTCCAGACGGGAGAGCGTGCTCACGGAGATCCTGGTGGCGTGGGCGAGCGTCTCCAGGGTCAGGCCGCGCCCGCGCCGCAGGGCTCGCAGGCGCGGGCCGATGGCGTCGAGGGTCCGCGCGAGCTCGCCCGGCGCGGCGGGGTCCGGGCGTTCGGCGGCGAGGCCGGTCGGTTCGGTCGGTCCGGTCGGTCCGGTCGTTTCGGCGTCCCTGTCCATGGGGTCATTTTGCGGTACCGGCAAATTTCCTGGGCCGCGTCCCCCGCCCGGTCCGAGCATGGGCCGACATCCGAAACCGGCGGCCGACAGGCCACCGCGGACCCGAGGCGGACCCGTGACCACGACGATCCCGGCCGGGGCGGCCACAGGCCCGGCCCCCGGTGCGCGCCAGCGGTGGACGGTACTGGCCGTCTGCGCGCTGAGCATGTTCCTCATCGGAGTGGACACCACCATCGTCAACGTGGGCCTGCCCGCGATCGGGCGCGGTCTGGGGGCGGGCACCCGCGGCCTGGAGTGGGTGGTGGACGCCTACACCGTGGTCCTGGCCAGCCTCCTCATCGCCTCCGGCGCCCTCGCGGACCGCTTCGGACGCCGCCGCGTGTTCCGCTGCGGGCTGGTGGTCTTCGCCCTCGCCTCCGTCGCCTGCGCGCTCGCCCCCTCGCTCGGGCTGCTCGTCGCGGCGCGGGCCGTCCAGGGGATCGGGGCCTCCATGCTGAGCCCCGTGGCCCTGGCGATCGTGGTCAACGCGATGCCCGACCCGCGGGAGCGGGCCCGCGCCATCGGCATCTGGGCCTCGGTGTTCGGGCTCAGCATGGCGGCGGGCCCGGTCATCGGCGGAACCCTCATCGCGGCATTCGGCTGGCGGTCGGTGTTCTGGATCAACGCCCCGGTGGTCGTCTGTGCGCTCGTCCTGGTCGCGGTGTTCGTGCCGGAGTCCTACGGACAGCGGGCCCGGCGCCTCGACCTGCCCGGCCAACTGCTCCTCACGACGGCCCTGTGCGTCTCGGTCGGCGTCCTGATCGAGGGTCCCCGCATCGGCTGGGCCTCCCCCGCGGCCCTGGCCTGCTACGGGGTCGTCGCGGCGGCCACGACGGCCTTCACCCGGGTCGAACTCCGCCGGAGCGAGCCCCTGATCGACCTCCGGCTGTTCCGGCGGCCGCCCTTCGCCTCGGCGGTCCTGGGCGCGGTGGCGGTGTTCGCCTCGCTGAGCGTGAGCCTGCTGCTCACCACCCTGTACTTGCAGGACGCCCGCGGCTGGACCCCGCTCGCGGCCGGCGCGGCGACGCTGCCCATGGCCCTCGGGGCCACCGTGTGCGCGCCGTGGTCCGGTGGCCTGACCGGGCGTCTGGGGCCCCGGCGTCCCCTGCTCCTCGCGGGCGGGTTCACCGCGGCGGGCGGGCTCTGCATGGTGGTCCTCGGCCAGAACCCGGGCGTGCCGGCGCTCCTGTCGGCCTATCTGCTCATCGGCATCGGGTTCGGCTTCGCCAACGCCCCGCTCACGCACACCGCGGTCGGCGGACTGCCGCCGTCCCGCGCCGGGGTGGCCGGGGCCGTCACCTCCACCGCCCGGCAGGTCGGCTCGGCGGTCGGCATCGCCGTGGCGGGAGCCCTGGCCGCGGGCGTCGCCCCGGACGGCCTCGCCCGGGCGGCCCGGCCGGGCTGGCTGCTCGTCACGGCCTGCGGAGTGTTCCTCTTCGCGGTGGCCCGGTCCTCCGGGAGGTCCGGCGGGCGGGACCCGAAGGAGACGGCCCGGTCACAGCACTAGGCCGTCTCTTTCGGATCTTGTCGGCCGAGCCCACGGCGTCTGGTGCCGTGCCTGGGCGTGCTGCCGGGGCGCTCGCGTACTGGGCGTACGCGGTCGCCTCGGCAGTGCGGCCAGGCGCGGTGCCAGGCGTCGCGGGCCCGGCAAGATCCGAAAGAGACGGCCTAGATGTGTTGTCCGGGCAGGTTGGTGACGCGGCTGGCGGGTGTTTGGCTTTGGATGCCGGTGTGGGGTCGGTGGTAGTTGTACCAGTCGATCCAGTCG
>NZ_JBSFDF010000116.1:0-2694 GCF_053593795.1 Streptomyces sp. NPDC002104
GCGGGCGGTGTAGGCGTGGCTGAGGTCGTGGGTGAGGGGGCCCATGGAGGCGGCGTCGCCGGCGATGTGGTGCAGGAGGACGAGCAGGACGTGCTGGTCCTCGGCCAGGGTGATCAGGGTGACCCGGATCGGGAGCTCGGCGGACAGATCGAAGACGTGGCTGCCGTGCTTCTGGAGGACGTGGGGGAGGGCGTCCTCGGTGCAGTTGGTCCGGTGGAGGGTCGCCGGTTCGGGGGGCAGGATGATCTGCACGGGTTCGCCGTCGGCCTCGTGGATGACGGTGCGCAGGGTCTCGTGACGTGTGATCAGGTCCGTCAGTGCCGCTTCCAGAGCCTGCGCGTCGAGGGTTCCGGTGATCCGGATGCTGACGGGGAGGTTGTAGGTCGCGCTCGGGCCCTCGAACTGGTCGAGGAACCATAGGCGTTGCTGGGCGAATGAGGCGGGCAGGCGCTCCGGGCGCACTCCGGCGAGGAGTGCGGGCCGGTTGCGGGTGGTGTCATCGAGGCGCGCTGCCAGTTCGGCCACCGTCGGAGCCTCGAACACGGTGCGGACGGTCAGGTCCAGTCCCAGCGCCGTGCGCGTCCGGTTCACGAGCCGCGTCACCAGCAGGGAGTGGCCGCCCAGATCGAAGAAGCTGTCGTCGACACCGACCACGTCGACACCCAGCACCTCCGCGAACAGCCCGCACAGGGTGTTCTCGACCGGCGTGCGCGGAGCCCGCCCGTCCACGCGGCTCTCGTACACGGGCGCGGGCAGCGCCCGGTGGTCCAGCTTCCCGTTCGCCGTCAGCGGCAGAACGTCCACCGTGACGAAGGCCGCGGGAACGATGGCCTCCGGAACCTTCGACGCCACGTGGCGGCGCAGCGCGCCGGCGGTCGGCGCCGCCGCGCCGGGCTGCCGCACCACGTACGCGACGAGTCGCTTGTCCCCCGGCCGGTCCTCGCGCAGCACCGTGGCCGCCTGTGCGACCCCCGGGTGTCCGGCGATCACCGAGGTCAGCTCGCCCAGCTCAACCCGGATGCCACGGATCTTCACCTGGTCATCGGCGCGGCCGAGGTACTCCAGCGAACCCGCGTCCGTCCACCGCACGATGTCGCCCGTGCGGTACATGCGGCCGCCCGGCCCGCCGAAGGGGCAGGCCACGAAGCGCTCGGCGGTCAGCCCGGGGCGGTTCAGGTAGCCGTGGGCCAGGCAGTCACCGGCGAGGTAGAGCTCGCCCACGACGCCGGACGGTACGGGGCGCAGCTGCTCGTCGAGTACGTACGTCTGCGCGTTCCAGACCGGTCCGCCCAGGGATGCCGACGCGGGCCAGGCCGCGACGTCGGCGGGCAGCACCGTGCCGGTGACGACGTGGCTCTCGGAGGGCCCGTAGTTGTTGTGCAGAGCGATGTGGGGCCGCTCCGCGTGGAACGCCCGGACCTGCTCGGTCAACTGGAGGGCCTCGCCGGCCTGCATGACGTGGCGCAGGGCCTCCAGGCGCAGACCTTGCTCGATCGCGGACTCGTAGACGGCCGCGATCACCAGGTTCGGGGCGTAGAACTCGGTGATCCGCTCCTGGTCCAGCCAGACCGCCAGCGCGGCGGGGTTCAGCCGCGTCTCCTCGTCCGGCACGCAGAGCGTCTTGCCGTACAGGAAGGCGGACAGGATCTCCTGCTCCGCCACATCGAAGCCGAGCGCGCTGAACTGGGCCACCCGGGCCCCCGGTTCGCCGGTGACGGTCGAGGCGTTCCAGGCCAGCAGGTTGGTCAGTACGCGGGCGGGAAGCACCACGCCCTTGGGGCGCCCCGTCGAACCCGACGTGTACACCACGTAGGCCGGCGCCTCGCGCGTCAGCTCCGCGGGCCGGTCCGCGTCCGCCGGGTTGCGCACGGGTGCGCCCGCCAGCTCGGCGGACAGCTCGGGGGAGTCCAGGACCAGAACATCACCGGCCAGGGAGAACACCGCGGGCTCGACCGTCACCACGGCCTTGGGCCGGGTGTCGTCCAGGATGAACTCGATGCGGTCCTGCGGATAAGCCGGATCGATGGGCAGGTAGGCGGCCCCGGCCTTGAGGATGGCGAGGAAGGCGACCATCAGACGGACACCGCGCGGGAGCACCGTGCCCACGTAGTCACCCGGCCCGATCCCCCGGGACAGCAGCACGTGCGCCACCCGGTTCGCCTGCTCGTTCAGCTCCGCGTACGACAGCTCGCCGGTCGGCGCGGACACCGCGAGGGCCTGCGGATCGCGAGCGGCCCGGGCTTCGAAGATCTCGGGGAGACGCGCCTCCGGCAGGGAGTGTCCGGTGTCGTTCCACTCCTCCAGAACGCGCTGCCGCTCGCCCGGCTCGAAGAGGTCGATGGTGCCGATGCGCTGGGCCGGGTTGGTGGTGACGGATTCCAGGACGCGGGTGATCCGGTCGAAGAGCCCGCGGACCGTACGGGCTTCGAAGAGGTCGGCCGCGAAGGAGATGTCGGCTCGCAGCGGGCCCGGCCGCCCGTCCTCGGTGAGCGCGGCGTGAAGGGCGATGTGAAGGTCGAACTTCGCCACGTCGAGGTTGGCGGGCAGCGCCTCGGTTTCCGCGCCCGGCAGGACCAGTTCCGGCGCTGCGCCGGTCGCCACCTGGAGCATGGTTTGGAAGAGGGGGTGGCGGTTGGGGAGGCGGGGTGGGTTGAGGGCTTCGACGATGCGTTCGAAGGGGATGTCTTGGTGGGT
>NZ_JBSFDF010000117.1:0-2505 GCF_053593795.1 Streptomyces sp. NPDC002104
GTCGTGACTGCGTGCCTTTTGAAGAATGAGCCTGCGAGTTAGCGGTGTGTAGCGAGGTTAACCCGTGTGGGGAAGCCGTAGCGAAAGCGAGTCCGAATAGGGCGATTGAGTTGCACGCTCTAGACCCGAAGCGGAGTGATCTAGCCATGGGCAGGTTGAAGCGGAGGTAAGACTTCGTGGAGGACCGAACCCACCAGGGTTGAAAACCTGGGGGATGACCTGTGGTTAGGGGTGAAAGGCCAATCAAACTCCGTGATAGCTGGTTCTCCCCGAAATGCATTTAGGTGCAGCGTCACGTGTTTCTTGCCGGAGGTAGAGCACTGGATAGGCGATGGGCCCTACCGGGTTACTGACCTTAGCCAAACTCCGAATGCCGGTAAGTGAGAGCGTGGCAGTGAGACTGTGGGGGATAAGCTCCATGGTCGAGAGGGAAACAGCCCAGAGCATCGACTAAGGCCCCTAAGCGTACGCTAAGTGGGAAAGGATGTGGAGTCGCAGAGACAACCAGGAGGTTGGCTTAGAAGCAGCCACCCTTGAAAGAGTGCGTAATAGCTCACTGGTCAAGTGATTCCGCGCCGACAATGTAGCGGGGCTCAAGCGTACCGCCGAAGTCGTGTCATTGCAGCAATAGGGCCAACGCCTGCTGTGATGGGTAGGGGAGCGTCGTGTGCCGGGTGAAGCAGCAGCGGAAGCTAGTTGTGGACGGTTCACGAGTGAGAATGCAGGCATGAGTAGCGATACACACGTGAGAAACGTGTGCGCCGATTGACTAAGGGTTCCTGGGTCAAGCTGATCTGCCCAGGGTAAGTCGGGACCTAAGGCGAGGCCGACAGGCGTAGTCGATGGACAACCGGTTGATATTCCGGTACCCGCTTTGAAACGCCCAATATCGAATCAGGCGATGCTAAGCCCGTGAAGCCGTTCCGGACCCTTCGGGGAAAGGAAAGTGGTGGAGCCGGTGACCCAGACTTGTAGTAGGTAAGCGATGGGGTGACGCAGGAAGGTAGTCCAGCCCGGGCGGTGGTAGTCCCGGGGTAAGGGTGTAGGCCGAGGGGTAGGCAAATCCGTCCCTCATATAAGGCTGAGACCTGATGCCGAGCCGATTGTGGTGAAGTGGATGATCCTATGCTGTCGAGAAAAGCCTCTAGCGAGTTTCATGGCGGCCCGTACCCTAAACCGACTCAGGTGGTCAGGTAGAGAATACCGAGGCGTTCGGGTGAACTATGGTTAAGGAACTCGGCAAAATGCCCCCGTAACTTCGGGAGAAGGGGGGCCATCACTGGTGAAGGAACTTGCTTCCTGAGCTGGGGGTGGCCGCAGAGACCAGCGAGAAGCGACTGTTTACTAAAAACACAGGTCCGTGCGAAGCCGTAAGGCGATGTATACGGACTGACGCCTGCCCGGTGCTGGAACGTTAAGGGGACCGGTTAGTCACATTTCGGTGTGGCGAAGCTGAGAACTTAAGCGCCAGTAAACGGCGGTGGTAACTATAACCATCCTAAGGTAGCGAAATTCCTTGTCGGGTAAGTTCCGACCTGCACGAATGGCGTAACGACTTCTCGACTGTCTCAACCATAGGCCCGGTGAAATTGCACTACGAGTAAAGATGCTCGTTTCGCGCAGCAGGACGGAAAGACCCCGGGACCTTTACTATAGTTTGATATTGGTGTTCGGTTCGGCTTGTGTAGGATAGGTGGGAGACTTTGAAGCGGCCACGCCAGTGGTTGTGGAGTCGTCGTTGAAATACCACTCTGGTCGTGCTGGATGTCTAACCTCGGTCCGTGATCCGGATCAGGGACAGTGTCTGATGGGTAGTTTAACTGGGGCGGTTGCCTCCCAAAAAGTAACGGAGGCGCCCAAAGGTTCCCTCAGCCTGGTTGGCAATCAGGTGTTGAGTGTAAGTGCACAAGGGAGCTTGACTGTGAGACCGACGGGTCGAGCAGGGACGAAAGTCGGGACTAGTGATCCGGCGGTGGCTTGTGGAAGCGCCGTCGCTCAACGGATAAAAGGTACCCCGGGGATAACAGGCTGATCTTCCCCAAGAGTCCATATCGACGGGATGGTTTGGCACCTCGATGTCGGCTCGTCGCATCCTGGGGCTGGAGTCGGTCCCAAGGGTTGGGCTGTTCGCCCATTAAAGCGGTACGCGAGCTGGGTTTAGAACGTCGTGAGACAGTTCGGTCCCTATCCGCTGTGCGCGTAGGAATATTGAGAAGGGCTGTCCCTAGTACGAGAGGACCGGGACGGACGAACCTCTGGTGTGCCAGTTGTCCTGCCAAGGGCATGGCTGGTTGGCTACGTTCGGGAGGGATAACCGCTGAAAGCATCTAAGCGGGAAGCCTGCTTCAAGATGAGTATTCCCACCTCCTTGAGAGGGTAAGGCTCCCAGTAGACGACTGGGTTGATAGGCCAGATGTGGAAGCCCGGTAACGGGTGGAGCTGACTGGTACTAATAGGCCGAGGGCTTGTCCTCAGTTGCTCGCGTCCACTGTGTTAGTTCTGAAG
>NZ_JBSFDF010000119.1:0-1295 GCF_053593795.1 Streptomyces sp. NPDC002104
GGTGTAAGACACGCTCCCCGTACGCCCGCCGTCCGAGAGGAACCCCCATGCTGCTGATCGAGACGCTCGGCTCCGCTCTGCTGGGCCCGCACGATCCGAAAGGGACGGCCCGGGCCCCCCCCCGCCGGCCCGCCCCCCATCGCTTCGGCCCGCCCCCCTCCCTCCAGCCCCCGTCACCCCTCCTGCCCCGATCCTCCGAAGGGCCGCACCGTGTCCCCCACCTCCACCGCGAAGGCAGGACTGCGGCGTACCTGGCGCAAGGCCTCCCCCTACGCCTACATCGCCCCCTTCTTCACCCTCTTCGTCGCCTTCGGCCTCTTCCCCCTCCTCTACACGGCGTTCGTCTCCCTCCACCGCGTCGAGCTCCAGACGAGCGGCGAGATGCAGTGGCGCGGCATCGCCAACTACACCGCGCTCTTCGCCGACGACTACTTCTGGATCGCACTGCGCAACACGTTCACCATCGGCGTGCTGTCCACCGTCCCGCAGCTCGCGATGGCACTGGGTCTGGCCCACCTGCTCAACTACAAGCTGCGCGCGCGGACGTTCATCAGGACCGCGGTCCTGCTCCCGTACGCCACGTCCGTCGCAGCCGCCACGCTCGTCTTCGCGCAGCTCTTCGGCCGCGACTTCGGGCTGATCAACTACGTGTTCGGGCTCGTCGGTGTCGCCCCGGTGGACTGGCAGACGGGCACGGTCGCCTCGCAGGTCGCCGTATCGACGATCGTGATCTGGCGCTGGACCGGCTACAACGCGCTGATCTACCTGGCCGGCATGCAGTCGATCCCGCACGAGCTGTACGAGGCCGCGGCGATCGACGGGGCCTCCCGCTGGCGCCAGTTCCTCCACGTGACCCTTCCCGGCCTGCGGCCGACGATCGTCTTCACGGTGATCATCTCGACGATCGGCGCGACCCAGCTCTTCGGTGAGCCGCTGCTGTTCGAGGGGTCGATCTCCGGCGGCATCTCGCACCAGTACCAGACCCTCGGCCTGTACATGTACGAGCAGGGCTGGGGCTTCTTCCACCTGGGGCGGGCCGCGGCCATCGCCTGGGTGATGTTCGTCCTGATCGTGGTGCTCGTCGGGGTCAACGCCCTGTTCGCGCGCCGCCGCGCACGCAAGGAGACCGGCCGATGACCGCGCTCGCCCCACCGCCATCCGCGCCCGGCAAGCGTCGCCCGCCGCGGGAGCGGCCCGGCCGTCGCCCCCGGGTACGAGCTCACCCAGTACGCGCTGCGCCGGCCGGAGTTCGGGCACCTGGCGCGCAAACAGTACGAGTCCTACTGCGACACGTA
>NZ_JBSFDF010000120.1:0-1228 GCF_053593795.1 Streptomyces sp. NPDC002104
CAGTCGCTTCCCTGTGGGCCCTCTCCGGCCGGTGGGCATCTGGACACCGCCCCGGCAGGACCATGACCTCAGCCAGAACAGACGCGGAGGGCGATCAGAGCATCCAGGGACGGGCGTCTGGACACCCTTCCCGTGACGCCGACCTACGCAGCAGATCGCTACGCACTCCCGCTCGGCCCAGCGACTGCGGACCGGCCGTGGCTGGCTAAGCAAGGGAACTATTCAAGTTTGACTAGCTGACGGGCTTGGTCCTACGGTCGGAGGATGAGCGAGAAACTGGCGGCGATACTCCCCTGCAGGTCCATCCCGGAGACGGTCGACTTCTACAAGGCCATAGGTTTCGAGGTCACGTTCTACCAGGAACGTCCGTATGCCTATGCCGTCGTGCGGCACGGTGACGTCGAGTTGCAGTTCGCGGCAATGAAAGGCTTCGATCCGGCCGCTTCGTACGGCGCGTGCTACATCACGACCGACGACGTCGACGGTTTGTACGCGAAGTTCCGTAGCGGACTGAAGCAAGAACTGGGGAAGATCCCGACCCGTGGCCTTCCGCGGATCGGTCCGCTGAAGGACACCACCTATGGGGTTCGGCAGTTCATCATGGCGGACCCCGGCGGCAACAGCATTCGCATCGGCCAACCGATCAGCGAAGATCTCCACCACTCCCCGGTTCCCAAGGAACCGGTGGCGAAGGCCCTCCACATGGCCTCATTGCTCGGCGATTCCAAAGAGGACTACCCAGCCGCAGCCAAGATCCTCGACCGCCTCCTTTCCTCCGACGTCCCTCCCCCGGCCCGCGTAAAGGCCCTCATCCTCCGCGCCGCCATGGCCGTCCACCTCGACGACGCCCCCCTCGCCGCCCGCCTGCTCTCCGAGGCCGGCCAGATCCCCCTCCAGACCCCCGACCGCACCTCTCTGGCCGACGACCTCCTCCGCGCCGAGGACCTCCGCGCCAACCTCCCTGACGCCCCCTCCAGATCAGCCACAGACGGTCGGTAGTCGCTGAGCCGAGCGGGAGTGCGTAGCGATCTGTCGCGCCCCCCGACCCCAAGGGCATGTATGTCCCCCTTGCACTCGTGTTGGCGGGCGACGGTCTCGGGAAGGGTGTCCAGACGCCCGTCCCTGGATGCTCTGACCGCCCCGCGCCTCCGTACTGGCTGAGGTCACGGTCCTGCCGGGGCGGTGTCCAGATGCCCACCGGCCCAAGGGGGCTGCGCATCCGCGACAA
>NZ_JBSFDF010000121.1:0-1014 GCF_053593795.1 Streptomyces sp. NPDC002104
GGTGAGGGCCTCCGGGTTCGGTGTGGATTGCGACATCTGCACCGAAGACAGGAGGCCCTCGTGGTCCACCGTAATGCCCCGCTGACCGAGACCGGGCGACTGCGCCTGGCGCGTTGTGTCGTGGAGGACGGCTGGCCCGTGCGTCGGGCCGCGGAACGCTTCCAGGTCAGCCACACCACCGCGGCCCGCTGGGCCGGCCGCTACCGCCGGCTCGGTGTCGCCGGAATGAGTGACCGCTCCAGCCGCCCGCACCACCAGCCACGACGGACCGCGGCCGCAATCGAGGAACAAGTCCTGCGACTGCGGCGCGAACACCGCATCGGCCCCCTGCGGCTGGCCGCCCGCTGCGGGATCGCGCCCTCCACCGCGCACCGCATCCTGATTCGCCACGGCCTGCCGCCCCTGGCCGCCCTGGACCGCGCCACCGGCGAGCCCGTCCGCCGCTACGAACGCGCCTGGCCCGGCGAACTCGTCCACATCGACGTCAAAAAACTCGGCCGGATCCCCGACGGCGGCGGCCACAAAGCCCTCGGCCGGGCCGAGGGCCGACGCAACAAGACCGGCACGGGCTGGGCCTACCTCCACACCGCCCTCGACGACCACACCCGCCTTGCCTACACCGAAGACCTGCCCGACGAGACCGCCCCCACCTGCGCCGCCTTCCTCACGCGGGCGACCGCCTGGTTCGCGTCCCTGGGCATCACCGTCGAACGCGTCCTGACCGACAACGCCTGGGCCTACAGCAAGAACACCTGGCGCGAAACCTGCCGTGACCTGGGCATCAGCCCCCGCTGGACCCGGCCCTGGCGGCCCCAGACCAACGGCAAAGTCGAACGCTTCCACCGCACCCTGCTCGAGGAATGGGCCTACCAGCAGCCCTACACCTCAGACCACCAACGCCAGGAAGCGTTCACCGACTGGATCGACTGGTACAACTACCACCGACCCCACACCGGCATCCAAGGCCAAACACCCGCCAGCCGCGTCACCAACCTGCCCGAACAACACACCTAG